>JADEWQ010000008.1 GCA_015207585.1 Pleurocapsales cyanobacterium LEGE 06147
GGCGATGGTGGCAGGAGAGAGAAATCCGCACAAGTTGGCCGCACTCAAAGATAGGCGCATCCAGAGCAGCACATCAGAAATTGCCAAAGCCTTAACCGGAGACTATCGAGCCGAACATCTTTTTGTGCTCCAACAAGAATTGACTCTTTACGATATTTATCAACAGCAAATTGCCACTACTGACCGAGAAATTGAGAAATGTCTCGCTAAGTTTGAGAGCCAAACGGAAGACTCACCGCCACCAAGGAAAGGGAAAAAGCGGAAAAAAGCTCCTGGTAATGAGCCTAATTTTAACCTTCATAACCACCTGTTTCGCCTCAGTGGCGTAGATTTTACCCAAATTGATGGACTTAATGTCCTGACTGTGCAGACGATTCTCTCGGAAGTAGGATCAGACCCTACTCGCTTCCCTACGGTCAAGCACTTCTGCTCTTGGCTAGGTTTATGTCCCGGTTCGAGGATTACTGGTGGTAAAGTTAAAAGTTCTCAAACTCGTAAAGTGATTAATCGCGCCGCTAATGCCTTTCGCCTGGCGGCTCAATCTTTAAGTCGCTCTCGTTCTGCCCTAGGTTCTTTTTACCGACGACTACGTAGTCGATTGGGAGCTCCCAAAGCCATTACCGCTACTGCCCACAAACTGGCCAGAATGTTTTATCGTTTGTGGACTACCAGAGAAGCTTATACGGACCCTGGTACTGATTATTATGAACAACAATATCGAGAACGAATGGTGAACAATCTCAGGAAAAAGGCGATTTCTTTGGGTTTTGAACTAGTGGCTCAATCCCAGTAACTAATGGTGTTTCTCGAGAGCGATCGCCTCTCATTATTAACTAACTAAATCCTTGCTTTGCTCTTAATTATTTATCTCTGAAATTGAGAAGTTAAAAATCCAAATTAGCTGTTTTTAAATACTTCAACTAATTAAAGTAGCATTTTATACAAATTTTCAATTAACTTTTTATAAATAACTCTCTAGCTAGACGCTATTGTTACCTCGAAGCCTCAAAATTGCTGAGAGATGCTTTAATTGATTTCGATGAGATTAAGAATAAGAACTATATTTAAACTGTTACAAGAAGCCTTTCAAGAATGGCAAGAAGATAAAGTATCGCGTTTAGCTGCAGCTTTGGCATACTACACTGTCTTCTCAATTACTCCGCTGCTAATTATCGCGATCGCTATTGCGGGTGCTGTCTTTGGGAGAGAAGCTGCCGAAGGGGAAATAATGGGACAACTGCAAGATTTAGTTGGCGAGCAAGGAGCACAAGCGATCGCTGTTGCGCTCGAAAATGCCAGTCAGCCTGGCGCGATCGGGATTGCCTCCCTCGTCAGTATTGCTTTCCTCTTATTAGGTGCTTCGGGTGTTTTTGCCGAACTTCAAGATTCCCTCAATACAGTCTGGAATGTTCAACCCAAGCCAGGCAAAGGCGTTTGGCAATTTATCCGCAAACGTCTTTTATCTTTCGCCATGGTGTTATCGATTGGCTTTTTGCTGCTGGTATCTCTTATTATTAGTGCTGCCTTATCGGCATTAAGTAGATTTGAAGTAAATATTTTGCCCGGTTTTGAATATTTGTGGCAGCTCCTCAATTTTTTCGTTTCTTTCGGCACGATTACTCTTCTTTTTGCCTTGATGTATAAATATGTCCCCGATGCCAAAATAGCGTGGAAAGATGTCTGGATCGGCTCGATAATAACCGCTTTACTATTTACCATAGGCAAATCTATTCTAGGCATATATCTCGGCAGAGGCACCTTGGGTTCTGCTTACGGTGCTGCTGGTTCTCTAGTCGTTTTTCTCGCTTGGGTATATTACTCTGCTCAAATTCTCTTTTTTGGCGCAGAAGTTACCCAGGTTTATGCCAGAAGATATGGATCGAGAATTGTCCCTACTAAAAATGCTCAACATCAGTAAACAGAGAACAGTCATCAGTCATCAGTTATTTACTTCTGACTTTTGTACAGAGGTTCGCTTTTTAGTTCGCCTTTGGCGACATAGAACGTCCGTACTACTGACTCAGTGAATCCTGTATTAGTTGGAAGAATTGTTTAAGGAAAAAAGTTTAATCGCGATCGCACTCCAGAGTATAGTTAGAGTCTCAACTAGTATTTGGTCGTAATGGACAAGTTTCGGATCGAAGTAATTGCTCGTACACCAAACCCCCAACAAGTCGTTTGGGCGGCAATGCATCAAGATTATTGTGAAGACTTTATTGGGGATAGAGGCGATCGCTTTCCCGAAGAAGAAAAAGCAGGAGAATTGATTATTAGGCACTTATTATCTGCTAATCGAGGGCATTTCGGACCTCTAGAACATCCTCAGATTACCTTAAATGTCGGCTATTTTCCTCATTCGATGATGCAGCAGGTGCGTACTCACAGGGTAGGAGTTTCCTTTGACGTACAATCTTTTCGCTATACGGGACAGCGTATTATCGATGTAGTTGAAGGCAAAAGAGATATAGAAGATGTTTTTTATCTGCGTCCTGTAGGAGATTATAGCGATCGCCAGGGTAAGCGTTATTTTTATTCCCCAGAACAACGAAACGAAGATTTAAACTGGTGCCTGAATGCGTGCAAACTTTATCAAAAACGCATCCAAGAAGGATTGGCTGAAGAACATGCTAGAAGTTTAATTCCTTTCGATGCCAGACAGCATTTTGTCCTAAGTTGTAACGCGCGATCGCTCATGCACTTACTCGATTTGCGCTGGAAAAAAGATGCTCAACTCGAAGCACAAAAATTCTGCGAACTTCTCTATCTTCGTTTTGAAGAATGGATGCCTGCGGTTGCTCTATGGTACAAGGAAAATAGAGCGCAAAAAGCTAGATTATCTCCTTAAAGTGGTTAGACAATTGACAATCTGCGTAGCTTTAGCTCGCAGATTCTTGGTTCAACGAGTCTCCGTTAGACACCAGGATTTCAAGGGGTGTCATCTGAGGTTTCCTCAGATGTTATACGCCCCGCACCCAATGCCCAAGAGGGAGTCTCTCCACGGCAGTTGCTACAACGGAGGTTCCCTCCGCAAGGCACTGCCTCCTAAGCGTACCGCCAGTTGCTCATGGGGAGGAGCTGTCTTTGGAGTTCATCTCCAAAGCTTGAAAGCTCTGTGGAAACCACGGGGCTTACAAGCTTTATTATTCTTTGGTGCATACCAACTATTGGTTATCGTCTTGGGTGAGGATAGAATTAAAAAAACACCAACCTTTAGTGCAGGTTCATACTTATCACTCTTTGGGAGCAGTTAAGTATAGCACCGTCGATAAGATTCCAGCGATCGCCGCGAAACGATTACAAATAGAAAAAGCCTGCTTAGAGAGCGCAGACAGAGTTATTGCTACGAGTTCTCACGAAGAGGAAGATCTACGCAATACGCAAACTAGTTTCTAAAAAAGGCAAAATTGAAATCATTCCCTGCGGAACTGAGATAAAAAGATTTGGCACACTTGAGCGAATAGTGACAAGGAAAAGCCTGGGAATAGCACTAGATGCCAAAGTCGTGTTGTATGTAGGACGCTTCGAGCGGCGCAAAGGTATTGAAACACTAGTGCGAGCAGTAGCAAAATCCACTCTGCGCGAGTATGAGAACTTAAAGCTAATTATTGCTGATGGTAGTTGTCGCGATCGCACTGATGGAATAGAGCGCGAGCGAATTGAAAAAATCGTAGCGGAATTGGGTTTGAGCAGTATAACTATATTCCCAGGAAAAGCTATTTTGCTTAATGATAAGTTCCCTTTCATCCGAAGTGCGTGTCGCCTGGGGTTCCCAGGCTTTTATGCCGTACTTTTACTTCTTCGGAGAAACGTATTTCTCGCTCACATTCGTTAAAATACTTTTAATTTTAATTTGAAGACCCGATTGCCAATGCCCTTGCTAGTTCGGCAGCTACTTGTGGACGAGAGAACTCTGGGGGTGGTAACTCGCCCCGCCGCAGCATTTCCCTAACTTTTGTTCCCGAAAGGTGAATTCTCTCTTCGATACTACTAGGACTAGTTTTTGTCGTTGCCATTTGTTGGGTACGAGTGCAGTAGAAGGCATGTTCGAATTTCATCGGTAAAATGCCCAACTCTTCTGGCTTAAATTCATTAAATATATGTTGAGCGTCATAGGTACCATAGTAGTCACCCACTCCTGCATGGTCGCGACCGACAATAAAATGGGTACAACCATAGTTTTTACGCACTAGGGCGTGAAAAATAGCTTCTCTAGGACCAGCATAGCGCATTGCTGCTGGATTGATTGCTAAAATCACCCGCTCTTGAGGAAAATAGTGTTCGAGCATAATTTCATAGCAGCGCATCCGTACCTCAGCCGGAATATCGTCACTCTTGGTTGCTCCCACGAGAGGATGTAAAAATAAGCCATCTACCACTTCGAGGGCACATTTAATAATATACTCGTGAGCGCGATGAATGGGATTGCGCGTTTGGAAACCAACGATTGTCTTCCATCCTTTTTCCCTAAACATAGCTCTCGACTCGGCTGGGTCTATCTGATATGGAGGAAAGAGGGGATGAGATTCTCGTTCTAGTAACCAAACCGGACCAGCTAGATTAACCGGTCCCTGGTCGTAAACTACTTTTACCCCAGGATGCTTATCTTCATCAGTACGGTAGACGTTTACTGCTTCGTGAACTTTGTTATAGCGATATTTTTGGGTTAGTTGTAATATCCCAACAAACTTGCCGTTAGGATCGTCGAGGCGTATCCAGCTACCTTCTTGTAGGGGTTCGGCTACTTCTTGACTAACTGAGAGAGTGATTGGAATTGACCAAGGAAGACCATTAGCTAAACGCATATCGTCAACAACACTCTCATAGTCCTCTTGTTCCATAAAGCCTTTGAGAGGACTAAAACCGCCAATGGCAATCATAACTAGGTCAGAAGTAGCTCGCCCGTCTAATTGCACTCTGGGTAAAGAGTCAGCTTGAGCTAAAAATTCTTCCTTTTCTGCTGCCGTAGCCACACGATTAATTAAATGACTGCCGTGAGGGGCAATTGCGTCTGTAATTACACTCATATTTATTTATCTAGCTGAAACCAACAATCCTAACAAATTAATAAACGATTGAAACACGATCAAAAAACAATTGGGTATTGTTTCTGATTTTAGGTCAGAAATAATTTTTTGCTTTCTCTGTTTCAATATATGTAAACTTACGTTAAATTAAACCACAATATCGTAAAGTTATGAAACAGAAGAATTTACTATTTATCTTTTTAGCTAGTTTTTTATTGCTCCTAAGCTGGCCCAACTTTACACCTACTGCCTTTGCTTTGGGCGGTTCTCAACCTTCTCTCAACCGGCCGGCTCCAGAATTTACTTTGCCTACCAATTTTGCCTACCAATACGGATGATGGAGATATATCTCTTTCTGATTATCGCGGTCAGTGGGTCGTACTGTATTTTTATCCTAAAGATTTCACTTCTGGTTGTACTTTGGAAGCTCGTCGCTTTCAGCAGGATTTACCCAAATACCAGGCAAAAAACGCTCAAATTTTGGGCGTCAGTGTCGATGATGTTAATTCTCACGCCGAATTTTGCGATGCCGAAGATCTCCAATTTCCTTTGTTAGCAGATACCGATGGTCAAGTTAGTAAAGCTTATGGTTCGTGGTTGGGTTTTATGTCTCTACGCCATACTTATCTAATCGATCCAGAAGGAATTTTGCGGGAAATTTTTCTTGGTGTTCAACCTAGCATTCACAGCCAAGAAGTTCTCGCTCGCCTCGACGAACTGATCGCTGCCAATTCTTGATACCAATTAATAACTTTATGACATCTAAAGCTTAAATTCTCGATCGCGATAAAATAAAAACAATACTTATCTATTTTGCAGCTTTAGTCCCCTATTCTGGGAATTTTTATCTTTGAAAATCGCTTCTTTGGTAAAGAAATAACCCCTAGAGTAGTTAGTCAAACCGTCTTTTCAATGAGTAAAGGAACGAGAAAAGATTATTATGTATCGTGGTCGGAGTACCATCAAAAAATTGAAACCTTAGCCATTAAAATCTATCAATCTGATTGGCAATTTAATCAAATTGTTTGCCTTGCCAAAGGAGGACTGCGGGTAGGCGACATTCTCTGTCGTCTCTACCGTCAACCCCTAGCTATTTTATCGACTGCTTCCTACGGTGGTGTAAATAATCGCATGCGGGGAGAAATAACTTTTTCTAAACACCTCTCAATGACGCAAGCAAACTTAGGTAATAAAGTGCTGCTAGTAGACGATTTAGTGGATTCTGGGAATAGTCTGGAAGGAGCGATTAATTGGCTTAAGGAGCATTATGGTCGAGAAATAGAAGAAATTCGGACAGCAGTAATTTGGTATAAAAGTTGTTCGACGAAAACCCCAGATTACTATGTTGAATATCTTGCCGATAGTCCTTGGATTCATCAACCTTTCGAACGCTATGAGCAAATTACCCCGGCCGAACTCGCTACTCAAGTAGTTACTTAAGCTTATATACTTAAATAAATTAGTATATTTACGGAAGACACTTAAGTTAATTACTCTTAAACTCTATGGCATAAAAAGAGGTATTGTTTGCGCACAATACCCCAAATGAAGAAAAGAGAACTGTAAATCCAAAATAATTTAACTGAGTCGTGAAGTAGATAGTACATTAGTGATGAGCTAATGTATCTTCTCTTTATTGTAACCCTAAATACAATTGAGTATAATCTTTAGTTTTTTTTTAGACTATTTTTCTGATTACTCTTTTGTCAGGAAACTACTTGAATATATCATTTGGTAAATTGTTAATTTTTGTTAACAAATTTACTGGTCGCCTAAATCTTTTTAAAAAAGACTAAGTTGAGTTGGCTCAATGCAGTCATCCGAGCTATCTTGGGCAGACTCTTGAGTTGACAAAGCTGGCAGGTTAGCTTCTGTCTGTTTGAGGAGATGTTGAAAGTATCGAGCCGTATCGGGCGAATTTTCTTCAATGGGACAGTGGACAAAAAAGTAAATAGTTTTTCCCTGCCGTAACCAGCAATCTACCAAAGCAACCCACTCTTGGATAAAAAGTTGATTGTACTGCCTCTGGGGATGGCTGATAAAGCGGATGAGGCTAAAATTTGCAGTGACTATTGGTTGCAGGGGAACTTTTGGTTTGCGTCGACTATGGCTTACTTGTGGATCGTCAGGAGAATTGTAGATCGGACGGGTATCGAGTAATACTCTACCTGCGTTCAATCCTGTCAGCAGGGCATTGAGTTGACTGGAGTAAGGTTCTCTAAACCAAGACTGATGGCGAACTTCGACTGCTATGGGGAGAGAATTTTCGCTCAAGACAGTCAAAAAATCTGCTAAATCTTCTAAATAAGCAGGACTATAATTGGGGGGTAATTGAGCGAGAATAGGTCCGAGGCGATCGCCTAATTCCTTCATCCTCTCTAGAAAACTAAGTGCTGCTGGCAGAGATTGTTTGAGCAGACCTTGATGAGTAATGGTTTTAGGTAATTTGGGACAAAATTTAAAACCAGAAGGAGTTTCTTGTACCCAACGCTTAACTGTTTCTGCTTTGGGAACGGCATAAAAAGTAGTATTACCTTCGACGGCAGTAAAACGCTGGCTGTAAAGGCGTAAAAAATCTCTAGAGCGGCTTTGAGATGGGTAGAAATTGCCTACCCATCCTTTATAAGACCAAACTGCACAACCTAGATAAAAAGTCACTTTGAATTGGGGAACAGGGAACGGGGAACAAAAAGTTTTAAGTTTTGAATTTTGAATTAAAATACAATTTCTTCTTAATTCATAACTGGACACTCAAAACTCATAACTCTTGAATTCTGACTTCTGTACAGACGCGATATATCGCGTCTCTACTGACTTGGTAACTTCTTGACTGATAACCGGTAACTGATAACTGCTCACTGATAACTGTATTTAAACCGGTTGTACGGGAACTGAACCTTGAGGGAGCAAAGCAATGGTCTTTACTTCCTCCATGTCTGCTATTACAGCATCTCGCAGTTGCTCTCTCAGTTCGGGGGTAACGGCTAAAGCTCTCGTCCAGTCTGGTATTTGTGCCCCCGCTGGATCGGAAAAATATAGTTCTCCCGCATCGTAAATGACGGCTTCAAACAGTTCCGTAATTACTTCTTCACGATGGCGATCATACTCTAAATTATTAAACCGCGCATCGACAAAATATTGACGGGTATAATCTTGCGCTTCTCGACGAAATTTGACCCGCAAAGTGTGAATGTGATCGCGACTAATAACAACCTGTTCCGTTTCTGTAAGAGTCCGCAGAATGGAACGGAGGATATCACGACACATTCTCCGCAGTCCTTCTTGGGAAGAACTACCTACTTGTTGGTGTTTGTGGTCGAAAACGCCTAAATCGATTTGAGCGATTCTTTTTTCGGCAATACTTCGATAAACTTCTGCAAGCAAACCTATTTCTAATCCCCAGTTACCAGGAATGCGGATATTGAGAGCAAGATCGCTAGTGAGGGCAAATTCTCCTGAAAGAGAATAACGATAAGCGCTGAGATAACGCAAATACTGACGATAACCAAACATTTCTGTCAGCGCGGTTAACAGTGGCGTAATGAATAGACGTACGACTCGACCATTAAGACAGCGCGGATACTTACCGATCCGAGCGTAATAGGCTTTGTTGAAGGCAATACCAAATTCTTTTTCTAGTAGGGGAAAGAGTAACTTGAGAGGATAAGAACGGTCATAGGTAATGATATCGGCATCGTGGAGCGCGATCGCTTCTGCTTGAAGAGAGGCTATTCCCAATCCCAACCAAACGGCTCGCCCTTTACCTTTAAACGCAAGTAAATTTAAACCGCGATCGCGAAGATTTTCTAATATTTGAGTAACTCTCGTGCCATTCTCCCAGATGACAAAGGTTGGTTGCGGCAAAATAGAGAAGAATTGTACCGCCCTGGCATATTGTTCTAAAGTTTCTGCATAAAGGGAGATAACGACTGTTTTAATAAAAGCGCAATCTTTCAGACAATCGCGAATTTTTACTATAGCTGGTCTTTCTAATTCTTCGTATAAGGCAGGAATTAGAACGGCTGTCGATGACTCTTCACTTAGTTCAACTAATCGCTCTTCTAGCCACTCTAAGTTGCAACCAAAATCGTGAATAGTTGTAATTAATTCCTGTTTATAGTCCATAATAGTTGCTAAAAATTTAGCTTATCTCATGCATTATGCAATAAAACTTTAACCATTAGAGTTTATTTAAATACAAACTCTCTAATTCAAACTACTATGCAAGGCAATGGTAAAGTTTATTTAGTAGGAGCAGGACCTGGAAGTCTTTCCTATCTTACTTTGAGGGGTCAACAACTACTTGCTCGCGCCCAAGTACTGATCTATGATGCGTTGGTAGACTTTCAGTTGTTAAATTTAGTACCGTCTGATTGTCTTAGGCTAGATGTAGGTAAGCGCGGCGGCAAGAAAAGTACGCCACAGACAAAGATAAATCAATTATTAATTGCTTATTGCTTGCAAGGCAAACAGGTAGTCAGGCTTAAAAGTGGAGATCCTTTAATCTTCGGTCGCGCGAGAGCTGAAATAGAAGCACTACGAGCGGCAGGATGTCCTTTTGAACTCGTACCGGGAATCTCTTCGGCTTTAGCTGCACCGCTTCTAGCAGGTATTCCTTTAACAGATAAAGATTGGAGTAGCTGTTTTGCAGTTTTGAGCGGTCATCAGCCGGAAACTCTAGATTGGGGAGCTTTAGCAAGAATTGACACGCTGGTAATCTTGATGGGAGGACATACTTTAGAGGAAATTATCCACAGATTACTACAACAAGGGCGATCGCCTAGCGAACCCGTTGCCATCATTCGTCATTGTGGTCGTCCCGAACAAAAAGTTTATTGGGGGACTTTAGCCGATATAGTAAAGAAAACCCAGAGTATTTCTCTCTCTCCAGCAGTTATCGTTATCGGTAAAGTTGTGGAACTAGGTAATCGTTTCGATTATATTCAATCTTCACTGTCTCATCATCCTTCCCTTCCTCTGGCGGGAAAAACTATTCTCGTCACTCGCGCTGCCAAACAATCTAGTCAATTTAAGGATTTACTCCAACAACAAGGTGCAACTGTCATCGACATGCCAGCATTAGCAATTACACCTCCTTCTAGTTGGGAGGGTTTGGATCGGGCGATCGCCAATTTAAACGATTTCGATTGGTTGATTCTCACTTCTGCTAATGGGGTAGAGTACTTCTTCAATCGTTTGGCTGCTTTGGGTAATGATGTCCGTGCCTTAGCAGGAATTAAAATTGCCGTAGTGGGTAAAAAAACTGCTGCTACTCTCAAACAGAAGAATTTACAACCAGACTTTATCCCTCCTGATTTTGTTGCCGATTCTTTAGTCGAGCATTTTCCAGAAACTTTAAGCGATCGCCAAATTCTTTTTCCTCGGGTGGAAACTGGTGGCAGAGAAGTCTTGGTTAAACAATTAAGCGATCGAGGAGCAAAAGTAGTAGAAGTAGCTGCTTACCAATCTAATTGTCCGAGAGAAATTGAACCTCATGCTTGGTTTGCTTTACAACAAAGACAAGTAGATGTAATTACTTTTGCTAGTTCTAAAACTGTTAAAAATTTTGCTCGACTGACCGAAAAAGCTTTAAAAGCCGATCCAAAAGAAACAGTACAATCTCTCTTAGCCAATGTTACTCTTGCTTCTATTGGACCGCAAACTTCTCAAACTTGCGAAGAACTATTTGGAAGAGTTGATGTAGAAGCAAAAGAGTACACTTTAGAAGGATTAACAGAAGCACTAGTTAAGTTTTTAAACTACAGGGAATAGATGTTAAGCCAATTGCAGTTATTCGCAAATGAATGGAATTATTCCTTTGCTGGTAAATTACTAAATATACTTAATTTGATACGATATTACAACCTTATTTTTTATTAATTAGTGATTGAGTAAGGTAGAAGCAATAAAATCAATGAATCAAGTTCAACAGATCTCAGGCAGAGGAGTTCCGGTTATCGGTAATGATATCGATACCGATCGCATTATCCCAGCAAGATTTTTGCGTTGTGTCACTTTTGAGGGACTGGGAAAACAGGCATTTGCTGACGATCGCGTTCAAGCTAGCGGACAGCACCCCTTCGATTTGCCTCAATATCAAGGAGCAAATATCTTAGTAGTTAATGGTAATTTTGGCTGTGGTTCCTCTAGAGAACACGCACCGCAAGCCTTAGCCAAATGGGGAATTCAAGCAATAGTAGGCGAAAGTTTTGCAGAAATTTTCTTTGGTAACTGTATTTCTATAGGTGTTCCCTGCGTTACTGCTACGCCAGAAACTGTCCAACAATTACAAAAGTTACTGCAAGAAGATCCACAAGTTTCTATGACTGTCGATCTAGAAGCAATGGAAGTACATTGTGGAGACTTTCCCGCTTCTGTTTCGATGGATGAAGGTTTGCGACAAATGCTGGTAACGGGAACTTGGGATAATTGCGGACAACTAATTAACTACGTCGAGCAAATTAAAGCTACTGCATCGAAGTTACCTTATCTGCATTGGGATCCTGCTACAGCAAGTTATTAAACGGTCACCAGTAGGGGCTTTCCGACCGTTTGCAAGAGGAGGGGCGATGCCTTACCCATAAGTCTCAGAAGCCTTAATGGAGAAGGGTTTTGCGGAAAGGGAAGCTATGGTGACCGAATTCTGAGAAAATAGACAAAACCAATAAAAAGGATTTGGGTTGCTCAGTGGTCAAGATTATTTGTTGGGGCTGAAGATTCACAGCGCCTTGGCTGTCAGCGAACAAAGTGTGCCGTTGGGGATACTCGACCAATAAAGGATAATTGTTAAGGGTAGGGCTGTTTCATTCTGGTAAAAGATAGATGGGGAAATAGGGAAATAGGGGGTTTTTTAGACAAGTCATCTGGATTTTGAGCTCATTTATCGATTAATATTTTTGGTCAGTCAACAAATTGTTAGTAATTTCAGTTGCTTTAACCAGAATAATCAAAAAGACTTGAAAGACTAAATTAACTTAAAAATAAGTTAATTTCTTGATATCTCCCCATTACACGGACTCCCTATCGCTCTATTTTCTAAAATCGTTAATTTATCGGACTTGGCAACAGCCCTACTTGTTAAGGGGGGCTAGGGGGGATCTTGAATAACAGTATTTGTTTGGAGATCCCCCTTGCATCCCCTAAACCTCTCCCTAACCCTCGAATAAATAGGAGAGAGAACAAAATATCTCCCCTGTTAGAGGAGATTTAGAGGGGTTAGGGCTTGAAAAAAGTTGCACGGGAGGTATTCTAAAAATTAACTAGAGGAACGCCAGGAGATTGTCTTCTGGTACCTTCTATAGAATCCCATTCTCGATTCGGTGGCTGAACTTCTTCTAAAACAAGTTGCTCGTCGATATTTGTAGGTCTGTCGTAGACTGTTTTTGAGGAAGAGTTATCCATCTCTCGATCGATTGCTTCCGCTTCCCAAAACCACTCTGACGAACTTCTGTTGCGAACTCCTTCTAACTCTAAAGCTCCTTCTGTTGGAGCAATGAAACTTTCATCAGCTGCTGAAGGAATCGACCAAATAATTGCGCCTGTGGCAAGTAATCCAAATGTAACTGGCGCAGTAGCCTTTACCAATCTGGAATTAATCACGATCGTCACCTCTGTCGGAAAAAGGTATTTAATTTTGCCTGCGGCTTGATAAGTTTTTTTTAATCTTATTAACTGTTTTAAAGTCTTGCTTGAAGCGATCGCAAAGTCTTAACATTATCATAGAAAGCTTTATACAACTAAAAACATTTGTAATTTTTTTACTCAGCCTAATTATGGTCAAGCTTTCAATCAAAAAAACAACAAATATGTAACTATTTAGCAGCTTTAATATCAAGGCAAACGCTCCTAATATGATTCAAGCTTTTAAAAAACCTTTATTTTTCTTAACTAATTTCCTAACCGCATTGACTTGTTTAAATGCTTTTTTTCTTTTTCCTTCAACAGCCAATAACCCACAATACTTTTGGAAAATCGTAGAATTAGTCCGAAACGACATTTACAGAAATCATCCTGACTTAGTAGAAAACCTAGTCCTTCACCAGGAAACTCTCGTGCAAGTCGGCAGTTATTCCGTTCTCAGTTGGGATTCCTCAGTCAACGGTTTCTCTGTCGTTGAGAAGAAACCAAGCGGTTGGCAATTGATTGGGACTTTTTTGGGAGAAGTTAATACCTATCATATGAGTCGAGTTGGTGGAGTGCCTCCAACTATAGCCGAACAATTGCGGGCAAAAAATTTACAAACTAGAAGGAGGCTAGAAAGAAGTCGATCTTAACTTGCTTTAAGCTAATGTGTATTTAATATGCATAATGCTTCAGTTATGCCGCTTGGGTTGTCTATTATAGCAACGCATTAATACTAGGGAAGCACGTTAAGCTTGATGATTAATTCATGCCGCAATCTCAACCCATTATCTCAATTTCTCCAGTTCTAGCCGAACGTCTTCGGGCAATGCCGAAAGCAGAAATCCATGTTCACATTGAAGGTGCAACCGATGCCGAGACGTTTTTTCAGATGGCACAGCGTAATCAAGTTGAGTTGCCTGTTGCTTCGTTAGAAGAATGGAAGAAGTTCTTTAAATTTCGTAGCTTTCCCCATTTCATCGAGGTTTATACGACTGCCGTTCGATGTTTGCAAACTCCGGATGATTATGCCTTGATGATTGAATGCTTCTTCAAGCGACAGGCAGAACAAAATATTCTCTACACCGAGGCATTTCTAAGTGCGTCTTTCCTGACGCAGAAATTTGAGAATGAAGTAATCTTGGACGCGATCGCAAGCGGAGTTAAGTCCGGGAAAGCAAAGTATGGTGGACGGGTAAACTTAATTCCTGATATTTCCCGTGAAATTCCTGACTCTCAAACCCGCGTCCTTGAATTTGTCTTAGAAGGCAAAAAGCGAGGATTATTTATCGGTTTGGGTGTTGGTGGTCTGGAAATTGGCTATCCGCCAGAGTTATTTACTGAAACGTTTGCTAAAGCGCGTCAGCAGGGATTAAGAGTTGTTGCCCATGCAGGTGAAGCCGTTGGAGCCGAAAGCATTTGGGGTGCGATCGACAACTTGCAAGCCGAACGGATTGGACACGGTATTCGCTGTTTAGACGATCCCGAACTCGTAGCCGCGCTTCGTCAACGTCAAATTCCCCTGGAGGTCTCTCCCCAAAGCAACTATTGCCTTGGCATTGTCGAATACGAGCGACCTCATCCCATTCGCCAAATGATTGATGCCGGACTGTATTGCACTGTCAATTCAGACGATCCTGTAATGTTCTCAACTAGTTTAGTGAATGAATATCTAACGTTAGCTTCTCAAGGCTTTTCCTGGGAGGAACTTTGGCGGCTCAACCTGAATACGTTAGAAGCAACGTTTCTAGATAAGGATGAGCAAGCCAGCTATTGTAATGAGTGGGAGAGATTTAGACAAACAGAGATTGATAATTGATGTTGACAGCGAATTGCGTTGTTCAAAAGCTTTTGGCAGACAGCTAACAGTTTTGAGAAAACCTTAAAACCCGTGTCCTACTATAAAGATAATTTCCCAATTTTAATTGCTTATTCTCCTTGCGGATAACGATTCCATAGCTCTATCATTTGTTGTCGAATACTTTGGTGGTTACCATTGCCTAAAATTAAATGATCTAAAACGGGAATATCTAAATACTGTCCTCCTTGCAACAACTGTTCTGTTAGCTCGATATCCGCCTGAGAAGGTTCTAGTTGTCCAGAGGGATGATTATGAGCCACAATTAGTTTAGTAGCACCTTGTCTGATAACTTCGCGAAAAATTTCGCGGGGATGGACTAAAGTTTCAGTAGCCGTACCGATGGTAATTACTCGTGTCGCGATCAAGCAGTTTTTCACATCCAACATCAGTACTGCAAATCTTTCCTGTTGTTGCCACATGAGGTCGTGACTCAAAGCAGCAGCGGCAGCAGCAGGGTTATCAATTAACGCTCGCTCATTGGGTCTAAATTGAAAAGTACGCTTGCCCAACTCCACGGCTGCTACAATAGTCGTAGCTTTAGCGGGACCAATACCCGGAATTTGAATTAACTCTTGTGGGTTAACATCTCTTAGCACGTCTAGAGGGTTTCGCTTATATTGGCTTAATTGTTGTAGGATGTGCTGTCCCAAACCAATAGCAGAAAGCTTTCCCTTGCCCTGACCGGTACCGAGTAAAATCGCCAATAGTTCTGCTGTAGTTAAATTTTTTGCCCCCAGCGCAAGCAAACGCTCGCGAGGACGTTCGCTAGTCGGTAAATCGGCAATTCTAAGATTGTAGGTCATGTAGGCAAGATTTTTGAACATTTACGCTCTTTTATATCTGCCTAATTGCACTATTTGCAAGTTACCCAGAGCGATTGGTTAGCGATCGCCATCACCTTGAAAAAGATGAAGGCACGATACAACTACCGGATATATCCAAAACCAAATCAAATAAAAGCTTTGGCTAAGGCTTTTGGGTGTGTCCGTGTAGTCTGGAATGATGCCTTAGCAATTTATCAAGAAGCTAGTAAAAACAATGAACCAATTTTTCTTCATAAGTTAACCACGAGACTAGTTAGCGAAAACCAAGCCCTAGCCATCGAAGATTTGAATGTTTCTGGATTACTTAAAAACCGTAAATTGTCTAGAGCTATTAGCGATGCAGGTTGGTATTCTTTTAGGCAAATGCTAACTGCTAAATGCGATAAATACAACCGTCATTTAGTAGTAATTAACAGATGGGAGGCTACATCTCACAAATGCTCTAAATGTGGTTTTCATGGTGGCAAGAAAGAATTAAACGTTAGAGAGTGGAGATGTCTTAATTGTGGAGCTATCCACGATAGAGATATCAACGCCTCAAATAAGATCGAAGTCGCGGGTGGGCTATCCGAGACTCTAAACGGACGAGGGAGAGATAGTAAGACTACTTCGGTGGCCAATCTCAGTGAACCGTCAACCCACCTAAAGCCTACTCAATTGAGTTTGTTTTAGGAATCTCCACGCCTTCAGGCTGGAGAGGATGTCAAGAGTTGCTTTGCGAGTCAATGGTTATGTTTTAAATATCCTCGGGGATAATCCATTGGGGAGGTTCGGTTAATTTTTTCTTTCTGGCTATTTCGGCTATTTCAATCATTTTGTCGAGAGAAGTCTCCTCGATAAATTGAGAGGCTTCTTCTGCATATTTTTTATTGGGGCATCGGTCGCCTAAAACACAGCCATTAACACAATCTACAGCGCAGTTAACTTCAGTAGTCATCAGCGTTCATCTCCATAGTTTCTTTCTTGGCATTTTAGTAATTTTCTTGTTTTGGGACAGGGAAAAAACTTTACCCAATATGCCACCTTCTCGAATCATAGCCCCTTCTCAACTAACAGCACGGGTGTCTGGAATTTGTTTCAGGCATAGTCCCTCCCCTTGCAAACAGCTGTTTGCCCGTACAAAGTTTAAAAAAACAAACGAATAGTTATTAATTTATTTTAAAAGTAAGTTTAATAAAATGGAATTAGCTTAAATTTTTGTTTATCAAACTACTTTAGCATTGCTCATATTGCCAATTTAAATACTTTTTTGGGATACTAAATTAGTAAATTGAATAGTCAAAAAATACAAAATATATAATTTTATGAATATTGCTTTTTTAAAACTATTAGACAAAAATAAATATTTTAATTTGTCTATCAACCTGTAATTTTTAATATATTAAAACAGCAAAATTAATAATGATTCGCAACAAACCAAAAAATAAGTTCTGCATATCCTCCTTGTAAATACTAACCTAACTGAATAATTTGATGCAACAGTAGCATAGTAGCTAAATTGCTTTAAATTGCCCAATCTTGCTAAAGATAATAAAGCAAATATTAATAAATAAAACTCATTACTAGCGGTTTAGTAAAGTAAAAGTTATAATTTGCGCGAAAACTGCTCGAAGGCAATAGAGAATTATTATGTCTGCTCTTCCCAACCTATCTCCCCAAGAAGAAAACTACTATGTTAACAATAATCTTTCTTCCCTACGCCGTTCCCAATATCGAGGCAAGCAAAAGTCATCCTCAAATTATCGATCGGTAAAAGTTACTGAGAAACAAAAAATCCAACCAATTTTTCCTGCTAGTCCTGCTGACTTACCAAAAGTAAAGCTTCCAGTAAAAATCCAAATATTACTTCTTTTGCAACGAGGATCTTTTGTTTTAGCTTTTACTTTAATAGCTAGTAGTATTAGTGTTTATATTTCTACAGTGCGAATACCTCAAATTTGGAGCAAAGAGTACAGCAACTTAGAAACCTTGCAACGCCAAGAACGTCAACTGACAGCAATCAACGAAACCCTTAAACAGAAAATAGCGCAACAAGCGGAAAATGCAGAAAACAATTTAGTTCCATTGACATCGACTAATGCTATTTTTCTGCCACCTGCGTCAGTATTACCACAATCAGATGTCAACGCTGCTAAAGATAGCCAAAATCACTTGCTGGCACGCGATATTCCTCTGGGTTACTAATTTTTCAATTTGGTAGCACTAACAAATCTTTGATTATGACTAAATCTAACCTTAAGAGGTCATCACTCCGAGCAAAAAATCATCCAAACTCTTCCCAATTTTTTCGCTCTCGCCAGTCTCAAAAGAGGACTGATGGGATCGAACCCAAACAGCGGTCTTTTTTCAGATTATTGTTAGTTTGGGGAGTATTAGTGTTGGCTGCTCTGGCATTAGCAGGTAAATTGTATTATTTACAAATAGTCGATCCAGTTATAGTTTACCAACAAGCTCCTAAAGGAAAAACACTCAAACAAATAGCTGCAGGTCAACAGTTTACAAAAATCCACTTTTATAGACCTCGTCGTCAGATTGTCGATCGCCAACAAAATGTTCTCGCCACAGATCGAATTAGTTATGAGCTTTATGCTCACCCCTATTTGTTTAAGAGAAATGTTAACAAGGTATTGCCAGAAGAAGTTGCAGCTCGATTAGCAGCGATTTTGGAAATAGAAACTCCAGAAAAACTCCTGAAAATGTTTCGCCAAAGAGATCGAGGAATTCGAGTAGCTAGTAATCTACCGGAATCTGTCAAGCAAAAAATTACTCAACTGCGAATTGACGGTTTAGATTTGGTGCAGAACTACAGACGTTTTTATCCTTATCAAGAAATGGTTGCAGAGGTTGTAGGTTATGTCAATCGCGATAAAAAACCTCTTCCGCAGGCAGGAGTCGAATTTACGCAGCAAAAATTATTGGAACGTCCCGAATTAAGCTGGTCCCTCAAGCGCAGTTTTAGCAATAATCAAGCAATTTTTTATCCGGGAGAATTAAGCCAGTCCCAACAATTACTCAAATTTGACGATCTGCGCTTGCAATTGACGCTAGATCTCCAATTACAACAAGCAGCACGTCAAGCTTTGCAAGATAAGATGGAACATTATCGAGCTAAGCGCGGTGCAGTCATTGTTATGGATGTACGGGATGGTTCAATCGCTGCGTTAGTCTGCGAACCCACTTACGATCCCAATCGTTATTTTGAGTACAACGATATAGGATTGTTTAAAAATTGGGCAATTACCGACTTATACGAACCCGGTTCCACTTTTAAACCGATTAATGTAGCGATTGCCTTAGACGCAGGAGTCATCAAGCCGAGCGATCGCTTTGAAGATACGGGTCAAATTAAGGTCGATGGCTGGACAATTCGCAATCACGATTTTGAAACTGAGGGAGCGCGGGGCGTACTGAGTATTGCTAAAATTCTGCAGCACTCTAGCAATGTGGGCATGATCCAGATTGTAGAACGCTTAAATCGCAAAGATTATTACCATAGTCTGCAAAAGTTAGGCATACAAGAAAAACTGGAATTTGATATTCCCGGTTATACTGCCGGACAACTCAAAGATGAAGTAGAATTTATCGTCAAACCGATCGAAGCGGCTACTGCTTCTTTTGGACAGGGTTTTTCCCTGACTGCTTTAAAATTAATTCAGCTTCACGGCGCGATCGCCAATGGCGGTAAATTAGTTACTCCCCATGTCATCAGAGGCTTAGTTGATTTTCAAGGCAATCTTCACTGGCAACCCTCTTTACCCAGCAAAGAAGTATTTTCTCCAGAAACCAGCCGCTCTGTTCTAGAAATGATGGAAACTGTGGTAAAAGAAGGTAGCGGACAAACTGCGAGGATCCCTGGCTATCGAGTTGCAGGTAAAACGGGAACTGCTCAAAAAGCTAACGCCGTAGGTGGATATGATGAGAGCGCTAAGATTACAAGCTTTGTTGGAATCTTTCCCGTTGAATCTCCTCGCTATGCTGTTTTAGCTGTAGTGGATGAGCCACAAGGACAATATACATTTGGGTCTACTGTAGCTGCTCCTATTGTCAAATCTGTAATTGAAGCGATTATTGCGATCGAAGGTATTCCTCCTTCTACCAAAAACAGTGACCCGTAGGAGCTTTCTTCTCGTTTGTCCGTATAACAGTGAAGAATTACTAGTTATCAAATCAATTTACGAAAAAAAGAAAAAGCCTTGGGAGTCTTGCCGTGTTTCGACCCCAAGGACTTTCTCTTTTACACTTACTCCTCACACTAAATAAATAGTAATTCTTGGCTACAGAAGATAGTTGTTCTAAGTGACACTTTTTAAATTGTCATATTTTTTGTCTACTTACTAAGCTCGACTTTATCCATTTTGTTTTGTTGACGACTTAATGAATTTGAACTCAAAATTTACAAACTAGACACAGAATCTTTATACAATAAGGTTATGAGCTATTTTATAATCAAGTTTGGTTTTGGTGGCTTTACCTGCCTGACTGTAAGGAAACAGATTTAAATTTTAGATTTTGTTAACTTAACTTTGACAGGGATAAATTCAAGTGGCTTACTTGGATTTGAAAAAAGATAAAACAGAATTTTCTAGATGCGGTTATTTAGATGAATTTAATCTTCTGTTCACAAGTGTAGGCAGAAGAGTTTCTCTTGTTCAAGCTTTTAAAGAAACTTTAGCTCATTTAAAAATAACTGGCAGTATTATTACAGCCGACTCTAAGAAAAATGCTCCTGCTTCGTTCTTTGCAGATTTTTACGAACAAGTACCACAACTTCAAACTCCTAACTACATTAACTACTTGCAAAAAATTTGTGAAAAATATCAAATTAAGCTTTTAATTCCTCTGATTGATACTGAATTATTTTTGCTGTCTCTTCATAAAGATAGTTTTGAGGCTATGGGAGTTACGCTTTTGGTGTCTTCTCCTAAAACTAACGAAATTTGTTTTGATAAAAGAAAAACTTATACTTTCTTTAAAAGTATCGGCGTTCAAACTCCAGAAATATTTAATCCAGCCAAAATTTTGACTGATTCTCAAGCTCAATATCCCTTTCTAATTAAATCTGCTAATGGTAGTTGTAGTATTGGAGTCACCAAAGTTGAAAATGCCAAAGAATTAGATTTTTTTAAAGACTATATACCTAATTCAATTGTTCAAGAATTTGTCGTTGGCGAAGAATATACCCTGGACATCTTAGCTGATTTTCAAGGACAGGTAAAATCTGTCGTACCTCGACTGCGAATTGAAACGCGAGCAGGAGAAATTAGTAAAGGAATAACAGTCAAAAATCAAGCAATTATTGCTGCTGGAAAAAAAGTTATCGAAGCTTTACCTGGTGCTGTAGGCTGTTTGACCGTTCAGTGTTTTCTGCTACCAAACGGCGATCTTAAATTTATCGAAATCAATCCTCGCTTTGGAGGTGGTATTCCTCTCTCTCTCTAGGCTGGTGCGGACTTTCCCCGTTGGATTATAGAAATGATGTTGGGGCGAGAGTCTGAGATAGAAATTGATGGTTGACAGGATGGTGTTGTCATGCTTCGATATGACAACGCGATCTTTGTGACTAAGGAAATGATTGAATGATTAAAATTCTCGTATTTGACTTGGATGACAAGCTATTTCCCGAACACAAATTTGTGCGAAGTGGATTCAAGGCTGTTGGCGCTTGGATGTTAAATGAATATTCTGTTGCTGATTTTTTTGAGGTAGCTTGGCAGTTTTTTGAACAGGGAAAGCGAGGAAAAATTTTTAACCTCACTTTGAAGCAACTTGGAATGGCAGATGAACCTCTGATAATTGAGAAAATGTTACAGAATATACTAGAGAACTGTTTTGAAAGTCAAAAGTCAAAAGTTTGCTTTTCATCCTTGGTTGTGAGCGTTACGCTCATAGTTGTCTCCCCGTCAGCCATTCATCTCTATCATGACCGTCTAGTGGGCTTTATCGGCAATCAGGAGGTGGTACAACTGCCGAGAGTCTATGCTAAGACTAACACGAGTAAACGACGCGCTCGCAGTGTCAATTACCGCCACGTTATCCATAGTCTGGGACGCAAACCGAGAGCTTTTCTTGGCTACCGATGGCGAGAGGAACTCCTTCCAAACGAATCTGATCGTCGTTTGTGGCGAAACTTACAAGAGCAGTTTTCTCCTGACCAAGCCTGCCGCTTGATGGTGGAATGTCTTTACATCGCCGCCGTGCAAGATAAGGAGTATTTGGTGTCCCTGTGGGTTGAACGACAACTAAGAGAGCAAACCCTGACCCTGATACGTTTGCAGCAGAATTGCTGCTGCGTGCCGACCCAAACCTGCTTCGACACCTTCACAGTCCAACAGCATTCTTTAGCTCATTACGACCAATTATTACATCATGACTTCAGCCGACACGACCGCTCAGACTTTACCGATGCTGCTCAAAGCCCTCCGACTGCCCCACATGCAGCGGCAATGGCAGTCCCTCGAAGCTAAAGTCCAACACAAGGCTGGTCGCCTAGTCAGTTCCTGTTCGCCTTGTACGAATACGAACATCAACAGCGCTACGTTCGCCGGGTACAGCGCTACCTTAAAGAAGCCGGACTCCCAGCCGCTAAATCTCTGTCTAACTTCGATTTTACCTGTTGTCCTTCGGTCAATCAGGGCGAAGTGCTTAACAAAGCTTAAGATACCGCTTGGCTGCACCGAGGCGAAAATCTCCTGCTCGTCGGTCCCTCCGGTATCGTTATGAAATTAAAAGCCTACTGATTACGGCTAATCAAACCTTTAGCGAGTGGGATACTATCTTTGCTGATGCCACCATGACGGTAGCGGCGAAGGTGCGCCTACGGCGACCGCCTCGTTCACCACGCGATGATTATCGAGCTCCAAACTCAAAGCTTTCGTCAAAAGTCGGCTTTAGCTCGCTCTACTTCGGCTGAGCCTAACAGACAGAATAATCTTCCCTAACCGGAAAAGATAGTTGACATTAAACACTGTCACAAGTCTGGGCTTGGTTGGCTCATTAATAAGAGTTGTGTCTTTATCGTATTGGTATAAATTTACTCGTTAGGATGAGATTACCGAGAAATACTTTCGGGTATTTGACTAACGACCTAGACTTTTCTCCGAATCTAAATCTCTACACTCTTTAATGGAGAAGCTATTTTATAGCAATTTAGGTCAGCAATCTCAATAGGTGTCTTATCTAGCTTCGATCGTTTTTTGGCTTCAGAATTGCAGTCACAATAACTTACGAAAAAAGACATAGTTAAATGCCTAAAAGCTCTGGGCTTTAGGAATCTGAGATCTTGCACCTGGTGCATCAACGCCCAGAACTAAAATTCCGGGCTAAAAAATCTAGTCCATTTTAATGGACTGAAATGCTTATCTAGTCTTATGCACGAAGACTTTGGCGATCAACCGGGAAATTGATTTCAGAAGTGGTTGTTGAGAATAAGAAATGCCAGTTTTATAACCGGTTACTTAACTTACTTTTCAAACATATATATTCAGGAGACAAAAAACATGGATGCTCAAGAAATTTTGAAACGATATGCAGCAGGACAACGAGATTTTAGTCACGTAAGTCTGATTCGGGTATGTCTGACTAATGCCAATCTAGTTGGAGCGCACTTGGTTGGAGCACAACTGATTGGAGCTGATCTACGGGGGACAAAGCTAACTGAAGCTCATCTGAGTCAAGCCAGGCTGAATCAGACAAAGCTGGCTGATACAGAAATGATTAAAGCCTGTCTGACTGATGCAGAAATGATTGATTCTGACTTGAGTGGAGCTGACTTGAGGGGAGCTGACTTAAGTGGAGCCGATCTGAGTTGGGCTAATTTAGGAGGAGCTGACTTGAGGGGGACAAACTTGAGAGGAACAAACTTGAGGGGAGCCGACTTAAGAGGGGCAAACCTCACTGGAGTCGATTTGAGAGAGACCAAGTTAGAGGGAGCTAACTTAAGGGAAGCTTATCTAGATGAGTCAGAACTTCCAGAAGCTACTGAACGTTACACCGAAGATGTCGAGCAGTTTCGAGGGTAGGTGATGTTGGCAAAATCAATCTAAAATCTCAACAAGGCTGGAGGAGCAATGAGAGATAGTTGCTGCCTCACTCATAGTCTTAGGGTCTTAGGGTGCGTGCCTTGTTCGCGACTGAGAATGAAGGGATCGATGCTCTCAGTAGTTGGTGCATGCTGGCTGGATGAGCGATCGCCCAAAGGTTGAGACTCAGACAGACGCAGGCTAGGGTTAGCAGAATGTAGGTCGGAGCCATGACTACCCCAATGATGAACCAGGTGAAGACGTGCAGCAGCATGATCGAGGCAAAAAAGCTGGCAGTGACCATCGCTTGTTGAACTTGGATTTGAGAGCGAAGTCGTCGTCCTACAAGCGATATTGTTCGCAAGGTTAACAGCAAATTTGCTGGCACCATCAAGGTACAAATTGCGACGCAATGATTGCGTGAAAACTCAAACAGAAGATTTATATTGAACATTAGTGCATCCCATATTGTCAGAGAGGTGAGGCGCACCCATCTCTCTGACAAAAAAATTGTAGAAAGTTGGGTGCGCCCGATAGTATTAGCTACTTAAGCGTTTGCTCATGCAGGAATTAATACTGTGTCGATGACGTGGATGACACCGTTATCGGCAGCCACATCCGGTGTTGAGACTGTAGCATCATTCACCTTGACACCGTTGGAAGCGTCAATTTTCACGTTTGAACCTTCAACCGTGGTAGCTGACTTCAGCTTAGTTACGTCAGAAGCCATTACTTTGCCCGAAACGACATGATACGTCAGGATTTTCTTGAGCTTGGGAATGTCTTTAAGCAACGCATCTAATGTTCCGTCTGGAAGCTTTGCAAACGCTTCATCTGTCGGTGCAAAGACAGTGAATGGACCAGCGCCCTTTAAAGTATCTCCCAGATTAGCAGCTTTGATTGCAGCAACTAGGGTTTTAAAAGAACCTGCGTTAACGGCAGTATCAACAATGTTAGCCATGTGTTTCACCTAGTTTTGTGTAATCTGTTAACCATTGTAAACTATTTTTAAGAAAAAATCCCTGCTGTTAGACGTTTTCTCTCTTTCTGATGAGTTTTGAATTACAAAAGTCAACAAAACTTCTTTAAAGTCCTAAAATTTTAGATTTTCGCTATTTTTTAGCTCTGCGATCGCAACAGTTCGATGCCAATACCGCTTAGATCGAATCGCTGTTCGGTCGACCGGTTATTACAGATAGTGCTTTTGTCTATCGATGGATATAGGAGCAGCCATCAGTAAAATCCTCTCCAGCAGTCTTGGCACAATACGGTTACACCACACCACTAAATGGCTTTGCCATCCTGCCAAGATTTCAGACGATTCCTCATGCAGTCCGGCAACGAGTACCCGAGCTACTTTCTTGGGAGTTATGGGCACTACCCACCGAAACCACTGAAATTCTCGCACCATGTCAGTATCGGTCAGCGATGGCAGCAAAGCTATCACTCGAATATTGTAGGCAGCTAGTTCACTGCTTCCACGCCTAGCACTTCGATTTCCCTAGCAACTTCAGCTAACCGCGCCGCGTCCCCGTGCTAGCAACAACAGACGTTTTGCTCCTTGCTGTGCCAGTTCAAGAGCGATCGCTCGTCCAATGCCACGAGAAGCTCCGGTAACTAGAGCTGTCTTTCCTTGAATGTATCATGACCAAACCCTCTCAAGTTTAGACTTAATGGGCTGTTAATGGGCTCTTAGAGCATGGGTATTTTCGTCTCCTAGATACGAGTATTAACCGGAAATTACTCTGCCATCACACTCTAACAAGAGGATTGCGGATCTGCGAAATTTCCGAATAGAAACCAGGGATTGTAATATCTTTATACACAGTTCTCACAAACGGGGCTTCCAGTCAAAGGGGAAAAAATACTTGTATAACCTTTACCTTGAACAGGCTCTATCTGATTTATCTTTGGTTCCTCAGCCAAGAAAACTATGAGAGAAGGTGTTGGCTAGACAAGCACCTTTTTGACCGCCGAGTGCGATCGCCTTTATTGAATAATAGAAATATCAATCGTTCTCAGAATTCTTATGTCTTCTTCCTTCAACCAGGGTATTCTCGTTACGATTATCTGCGAAGCCGTATTACAAGATCGTCTGATCAAATTACTAATGACATTAGGTGTCTCCGGCTATACGATTATTCCGGCACAGGGTGCGGGTAGTCATGGTAAACGTATGGGAGATATGGCTGGCTATAATACCAATATTGAAGTCAAAACTATAGTTACGCCAGAGACATCTGACCAATTGCTTGAAGACTTGAAGCAGTTTCCTGCAACTCACGCTTTGATTGCCTTTAGGCAAAATGTAGAAGGCTTGTTTGATTAGGTAATGTTATAGATAATTGCTTTCACTTACTCTTTTGAGTATGTGAAAGGTTGCCATAAAGACTTTAATTTTTCTATCTTCTCGATTATTCCTATAACTCTAATTCTTCCTCTTCTTCTTCTCTCTCTAGATCGGATATTGAAATCCCTATAATGTCTTCCAGTTCTTCTGACACATCGTCGTCATGGGAGCGCTCGGACTCAGGGGATTTGAATAATCGATCTGTGCGTTCTAACCAGTTGAGAATAGATTCACTTTCTCTTAGGGGAATAATCCGTGCTGGCTCGTTTCGGGATTCTTCATTGAGAGCGGGATTGTAAAATGTAACCATTTTTGCTTACCTATTGAGACTTTGTCTACCTATACTTCGACTATTTGCGAATATCCGCCTTTTGTTAAGTTCGCGACTCAGTATCGTTTGCTCAACAAAGAAACTACTATGAGCGTTACTGCTGAACATCGCCAAGATTAAACAGAAAAGGAACACTTGTTTGCTCTTTCCCTCCCATTACCAACACCTTGGGCATTTGAGACCCGCCTTCTCTCCAGGCTTGAATCGCCTCTTTTTGCAACACTAGCTGACCGCCTTGGGCTTTCAAAGTTTCAGCTAGCAACCTTTGAGCCTCTGCTTTACCCTTAGCACGGTTGATATCAGCCTGTGCCTCTTGTTCTGCTTCTTGAGCCACATAAATAGCTCTTTTGGCTCTCTGTTCGGCGATTTGTTTCTCTTCGACTGCCTTGGCAAACTCTGGGGAAAAATCCAAATCGACTACACTAGTATCGAGTACAATAATTCCGTACTTTTCTAGCCTCTCGCTTAAAGCATCATCAAAATCTTGCTTGAGTTCATTTCTTTTGGTGATGGCTTCTTCTACTGTTCTCCTCGCAGCAGCAATCTTAAAAGATTCCTGAGTTTGGGGGGCAATAATTTTAGAGACAATATTTGCCAAAGTTCCTTGTGTTCTGCGAATTTCCACGACTACCAAAGGATCGAGGCGAAAATTAATCGCAAAACGAGCTGATAAATCCTGAAGGTCTTTGGTGGAACTTTGTGCTGGTACTTCAAATTTTTGCACGGTCAGATCGTAGATGTCTACTGCAGAAACCAAAGGCGGTTTAAAATGAATTCCCTCTAGCAAGACTCCATCTCTAGCTTTTCCTAAAATGCTTATTACCCCCGCCTGACCGGGATGAAGAATGACAAAGCTATTAAATCCAATCAAGAGGCTCAAGATTACCAAGATGACGGGTACTAACAGTTTATCGCTTAAAGAAAATTGTTTTTTCAAGTTTTACTTTCCAAAGTGTTAATTGATGACGAGCGAAGACTTATAGCAATTAATATTTAAATAACACTACAAGCCTTTCCTCAGTTTTGACAACACAATCGACTACTTAGCTTCCGGTCCGTCATATCTCTTGGGGTCTTTCTTTTGCTTCTTAGACCCATCTGATTGCTTTTTGGGTTTTCTAGATTCTCTGTTGCCTTTTTTCTTTGCCATAATGATTCCTATATTTATTTATTGAATACTTAAAGATATGAGCGAAATGAAAGTTCGTTTCCTAAAGTGTTTAACCGAGCTAGGCAGAGCAAGATTTTCAATTCCCACTTGCTTATGCCTAAGTTCGGTTAAGATGCTAATTCACTTTCTGACGTACTAGATTTAGTAATTCCTTTGGCGATGCTAGTAGATCGACCGCTACAAAGAAAATCTTGCCTTCAGAATCGAGCAAAAACCGCCAGGCAATATTCATCCCCACACTAAAACCAAACCAAGGAGTTTGAACTTTGCCCGTAACTTTAATGGAGGTATATCCTTCTTCCATTGACTCAATAGTGCCTCGTTCTGGCATCAATTTGAGTCCCTGGCATTCTTCCCGCATATAGGCGAGAATGGCTTCGCGACCAACAATTGGTTTTTGGAAGGGCGGTTGCAAAGCACCATTAGGAGCGAATAGATTAACAGCAGCTTCAAAGTCGTTAGCATTCATGTTGTTGATGTAACTCAGCACTGTTGTGTTAGTCACGCCTTTGATAGACGCTTGGGTACGGGCTGCTATCGTAGTGGGGACAGCTATAGGTTCTCGAAATTTTGGGCGACTGCCAGAAAAATTTGAGTCAAAGCCCATATCAACGACAGCATTACGCAGGATGGTAATTTGCTGTCCCGGATCGGCACTTTCAATTGCCTAAAGCACGGCATTAGCCCGAGAAGAAAGCTTATAGCCCTGAGGAATAGGAGCGACAAGTCCCTGTTCCATCCATTCTCCCAACTGATTCCAAAAGCCTAACTTAATGTTTGTGGTGAAGGAGCCATAGGTACGGCAGATAGGTGTGTCAGTATGGTTAACTAGATCGCACATAACTTGCGTTTGCTCGGCAGAAGGCATCTGTTTAATCTGGTTGAGAATATTTTGGGCAAAGATCATGTTGGCAGCTCCTGGAGCAGCAACCGTAATTGTTTTACCCATTTCGGTATAGGCAAACCAGATTAATGCTAGTCGCTCCTCAGCATTCAGTTGAATGAATTGTTCAATCGTTTTTGGAACAACGCTTGCAATCTGAGTGCCTGAAAAAATAGTCTGAGCAGACTCGATGCTTGGTGGGCAAAGCTTTTGAGTCTGAATTCTTGTTCTTTCGAGCGGCCGATCTATCACTGACTCCTGTGTCAATATTGGGGCGAAAACTCAAGAAGTATCAATGCTAGCTAGATATCTTGGATTGAAGCTAAATATCTAGCTATTGGTATACCTAGCTCACAGCAAATGCAGTCAGTAATACGGTGGCAACAAATAGCATAGCTCCTGCTCCTAAGAAGATATAACGCTTTTGTTGTTCTGGTGATGGATAGTCTGCCAAGGACATATCGGGTTCGGTTGCGTAGTTATTGATGATTCCCTCATCATCAACGGTGTAACCTCTTGAGAGAGGTGTATTAGGTAATTGACTGTTATCAAAACTTGTATTTGTTTGTATCTCGGCGGGGATTAGTTCACTTCCATCACTGATATGATGCGCTACTACCTTATCTTTAAGGGTGATGGTACTAGGTATGTTTTGTTTGTTCATGTTTAAAGTATAACATTTTTTAAAAAATCTTGCTTGTAATACAATTATTTGATATAATTTCATTTTTTAATTAAATCCTATATTTTAAAATTCGCGATCGCTACTGAAAGTTTCAGCTATTCAATTTGCGATCGCGTACGCGCCTCGGCTGTGCCGAGATCGCAATACTTAGTAATCATCGGAATGCAGATAAGTAAGTTGACTTGGTAGGTTTCATAGGGCTTTGACTGTATCATATAATTTTTGGAAAATTAAGCTGTTCTTCCCATCTTTCTTTACCATACATAAACTGAGAAGTCTCTCCTAAATCTTGACCTCTTCTCCATAGTTGCATTCCCAAGACAAGCTGTCCTAATTCCCAGGCTTTGAGAGCGTCTAATACATCGTGGTCATACTCGACAAGAGCATCGGACAGAGCGATCGCGTTAGTAGCAGCTTTGGATACACTTGCTGCTGTATGGGGACGGGGAATAAACGCTGCATCTCCCACCAGAGCTACACGATCGAATACCATGTTAGGTACGCCCAAATCTAAAATTGTCTGTACAAAAGGCTCTTTAGTCGCTGCGATTAGTTTTTGAAAAGGGGGAACTAAAACGCGATCGGCATAGGAACGCATCTCTCGTTCGATATCATTTGCCATCATTCCAGGCGCAATAGAATATTCTCGGCGTTTGCCGTTTTTATCCGTTAAAACGCGAGGTAGTTCTGTAGTTTTATCATAATTGACATACCAAACCCAATTAAAACGTCGTTTTCCCGGCACTAAGGCTTCATTCTCGCCTGGAATTACATACTGAAGAATATGGGAATTGCGGAATTGATAGAAAACAAATCTTTCGGTCATAATAGCTGCCGTTTCTGGATCTAGTTCTTCTTCATCTACTAGCCCTCGATAAGCAACATAGCCAGCGTACATAGGGTCGTAGGTTGGTAGGAGTAGTTGGCGGACAGTGGAAGTAACTCCATCCGCACCGATTAATAAATCTCCTGTTTTTTGAGTGCCATCGGCAAAAATTGCCGTAACCTGTTCGTCGTGCTGTTGAAAATTAGTTAGAGATTTGCCTTGATGATAATGCTCGTCGGGAAAATGTCTTCTCAAAGAATTGTAAAGCAAATTCCAAGAAGTTAGAGTCTGAAGCATGGGCATTGCTTGGATGCTGCCATCACGCTGTAAGTAATACCGTTCCTTAGCCACTACGCCTAAGTTTTGATGGGGAATACCACTGAGATTGAAAGCTTCAACTACATCTGGTTGTAAAACCACGCCCCCTCCCCGACTGCTGAGAGGACGGGGAGAACGTTCGTAAACATCTACCTGCCAGCCAATAGAACACAGTAAAACTCCTGTAAACAATCCAGCTAGCGAACCACCAATAACGATCGCCCGAAGCTGCTAGGTTGTTGTTGCGAACCAACATCGTCACCTTTTCGGCGTATTGAGAAAAATACATCACAGCCTGCCCTGCTGAATTACCTCCACCGATAACAAATATGTGCTTGTTAGAACACAATTGGGCTTCGCTAGCACCCGCCCCATAAAATACGCCACGATTGAGGAATCGATCTTCATTGGGGAGATTGAGCCTTCGATATTCAACACCCGTAGCGCAGATGTTAGCACGGGCAACCATTTTGCTGTCGTTTGCCATATCAACGTAAATTCGATTATTTCTGAATTCTGCTTTAACTCCCTCTCGTAAAATCAGCAATTCAATTCCGAATTTAACTGCTTGCTGTCGCGCTTTCTCTGCCAAATCAGCACCGCTAACTCCTTCGGGAAAACCCAAATAATTTTCAATTAAGGAACTGCTACCTGCTTGTCCGCCAACGGCATAACGCTCAATTAGAATTGTACGCAATCCTTCAGATGCCGCATAAACCGCAGCACTTAAACCAGCAGGACCTGCACCATAAATCGACAGATCGTATTCTTTAAATTTTGGCTGCGTCACCCAACCCAACTGTTGAGCAACTTCTCGCACTGTAGGGGCAAACATTTGACTTCCATCTACAAGTTCGACGATTGGCAAGCGTAACTCTTCTACCGACGCAAAACCCAATTCTCGATAACAATCTTCGTCGCAGGTTAACTCAATCCAATCGAACTCTACTACGCTACGTTTGAGAAAATCGCGGATTTCATAGGCTTCTGGTGAATTTGGTCTACCGTAAAGTTTAACTTTGGAAATATTTGAATCATTGTTCATAATTTAAATCCGTTACTCAATTACTTCTGTATGGTGTTGGTAAATAAACGGTTATGTTGTTGTCATATTTTGTAAAGCAGTTAAAAAAACTTCTACCGATTGTCCACCAACGATGATTTCTCGACCCATTTTGATGGTTGGTACGCTACGAATATCTCGGCTAGCTGATTGTTTTTCCAACTCTCGAACTTCTTTTGCACCTGCATCGGTATGAAGAAAATCTTTGGTTTGTTGCTTATCTATCCCAACATCAGCAGCGAGTTTAGCTAAAGTTTCGATATCTGTAATATCTTTTCCTTCAGTAAAATAGGCGTTGAAAATGCGTGTAGCTATCTCTGTAGTTTTATCTGAAGACGCAGCCAACCAAGTTAAACGATGAGCTTTTAGTGTGTTGGGAGTCTTGCTCATTAGGTCATAACGAAAGTTAATTCCATCATCTTTAGTTGCCTGAATTGTTTGAGCATCAAGCTGTTGAGAATATTCCCAGCTACCAAATTTGTCAGTGCGATAAGCCTTACGATCCCTTCCTGCTTCGGGCATGGTGGGATTTAGCTCGTAAGGATACCAAATTTGCTCGATCGCAATGGGAGAATCAAGTTGTGCGATCGCTTTATTAAGTCGTGTTTCTGCAACCAAACACCAAGGACAAATAAAGTCTGAGGTAATTTCAATGGTTAAAATCATGTCATATTTCCTCTACTGCTTGAGTAACTTCTAAAAGAAAACGCGATCGCGAGTAGCTTAAAACACAAAGCTCCTCACTCATCACTCTCAAGTTCTTCTACCGGACAAGACCTAAATTCAGTAGTTCCTGGGCAGATGCCAGTACGTCAATTGCTAAAAAGAAAATCTTGCCTTCAGGATTGAGCAAAAACCGCCAGGCAACGTTTATGACAACACTGCCACCAAACCAGGGAGTTTGTACTTTCCCCGTCACTTTAACTTGGGTGAACTCTCCTTCTGCTGGCTCAGATACCCCCCGCTCAGGCATCAGCTTGAGTCCGTAGCAGTCATCCCGCATATAGGCGAGGATGTTCTCTTGACCCATAATCGGTTCCTCGAAAGGGGGTTGCAGGGCACCGTCTTGGGCAAATAAAGCCACAGCTACCTCGAAGTCAAAGGCGTTCATATTCTCCATGTAGCTCAGGACTGTAGAGTTGTCGATACCCTTAATTGTGACCCTCTTTCGAGGTGCGAGAGCTTTAGGTGGAACCACAGGTTCTTTAACTTTTGGAGTACCGTCAGTTGGGGCATACCCCATCTTGGCAACAATATCCTGTAAGACAGTGAGTTGCTGACCCCCTTCCAGTTGACGGATGGCTTGGAGGACATCTGATGCCTTTGCAGACAGTTTATAGCGTTCTGGAATGGGAGCCACAATTCCCTGTTTCATCCACTCGCTTAACTGATACCAGAAGCCCAACTTGACATTCGTGCCGAAAGACGAATAGGTACGGCAGATGGGAGTGTCAGTATGGTTAACCAGATCGCACATCACTTGCGTTTGCTCAGCAGGAGGCATTTGTTTGATTTGAGTCAGAGTTTTTTCTGCGAAGACCATGTTGACTGCCGACATAGCTGCGGGAGTGATGGTAACTCCCATCTCGGTATAGGCAAACCAAAGTAAAGCCAACTGATCCTCAGCACTGAGTTGATTGAATGATCCAATCGTAGCTGGAACTGCATCAGCTACTTGAGTGTCAGGGAAAATTGTTCGAGCTGAGTCGATGGTATAAGACATGATAAAATTCTCCAAAAATCGATTGAGCTATTTAGTTAAAAAGTTAATTTTAAAAGGTGAGTACTGGTACTGGTAGGCATTACCCAACTCTGTCTTATTTGGTTACTGCCTACCCTCAGTTTTCTACTCTCTGTTCATCTTGTTCATCAAATCTCTGGTCTTTTTCTCCTCCCACTCTGAACCGAGGAAACCCGTGATTCCGAACACAGTAAACCCATGGACAATAATCCCGATTCCCCATCCTAGTAGAGGCCAGTAGAACCACCAACCTCCACCAGTCAGAAAATCAATGAAGAATAACAGTGCTATCACTCCGATGTAGGTAGCAAGATGGATGTAGAAACCTTTAAGTACACGAACTCGACGCTTGGCACGGCGGTATCTTTCGTCGCTTTCCATTTTGTTCATCTCCTTATAGTTGTGATGGTTGTATCTATCGCGCTGAAAACCATCTGCTAATCTGCTCGAATAGCTTGGCGATCGCGAGTCTCTACAGACGAACCCGAAGAAACAAGGTGTGGACGGCTTTGAAAGAGTTGATTTGCAGCTTGTTTAACAATGTAATCGCGCTCTCTGTTAAAGCTTTCACCAGTCCTAGATGGCGATCGCTGCTCCTGACAAAGATACCGGATCTGCTCCAGTTCTCCAGGGGTGAGATAGCGAACCTCAGCATCTGCATTGACAATTATTTTTGTAATAATACTCATTAACTAACTCCTGAAAGGTTTAAATTTAGGTCTATGCTCTTGAAAACTTAGATAGCTATTGTTACGAAATTACTCGAAGTCCTGTGCGTAATGGCAAATAAGAACCGCTCGATCGCTGAATAGACAAGCACAGTAACGAAATCATTAAGATCCAGGGGTTTGGTGAACCAAAAATCGAACCCACCTGAGAGAGCAAGTTGACGAGTCTCTTCATTGATATAACCTGTCACAGCAATGCCTAACAATACTTTCCCTCGTGTTGCCGAGATCGTTCTTGCTTGTTGAACCAGGGTCAAACCATCTACCTCTGGTAAGGCAACATCACTCACGAGGATGTCTGGTTGCCATTCTACAAATATTTTCAGAGCTTGCTGGGCTAAAAATGCTTTTCTTACCTCTACACCATAGAGCTGTAGCAGCAACTCAATCAAATCGCAGCAATCGACATTATTGTCTACAACAAGCACTCGCAGCCCTTGAAGAAATGGAAGATTAATAACCAATCCATCATTTTTATACATACTGCTCCAAGTAGACTAAGAGGAAAATTGAGTTCAAGTAGCGATCGAAAACCAGATATAATAGACTTCTTGCGTATAATTACACTTTGGTTTTGAGAAGTTAAAAATTATATAAATATACCTTTAATTTGTCTACTTAATAATATGACAGATCGATGTTTCAGATTAGGTCTTGGTGAATGTTTGAAATGTATAAAATGAGTTGGTAACGTTTGATTTTTTTACAAAATTTAAAACAAGAAATGTAGTCGGATTCAGAAATATAATTTTTAGATAATTACTTATTACTTATCCCCATTCCCTCTCTTCCAGTTCTTTCTGGGGCAATAACAAGGCAGCTTCAATCTCTCTTCGCACTGCAACTGTCACTTCACAGTTACTATTAAGGCAATCTATGAGCAACTGATTGGCATCATAATAGCGTTGCAGAACTTGCTGCTGCTCGGGGCTAAAGTGCCAGTGAGACTGTATATTGCGATGAAGGGAGATTGCGGTTCTTAACTGCTCGGTCCAGGCGAGATGGTTGATTTGCCACCATGACCGAAACCTTGCTCTGTCCTGCTCTGGATCTGGAAGTTGTTCTTTGAGTTGTTGCAAAGATTGCTGTAACCCAACATCAAGGACAATAGTGAGGGCATTGCTGAGGGCATCCGCGCAGGCATGTGCATGGGCAAAATCAGAACTAGAGCCAAGGGTGCATTCCAACACCAGGTTATCCAATAACGCATCGAGGAAAATACCTTGGTCAAGGGTACAGGCAAGAGCGAAGTGAGGAGCAAGATGAGGAGCTTGGATAAGACCAAGATAAAAAGCACGAGTTGCAGCTAAAGTGGGTTGGGGTGTAATCAGAGATTTTTGACTTGCCCAGGTTAAAAACTCTTGGAGATAAGGATCTTGGGCTACTAGGGCATCGATTTGTTGCTTCATCAACTGTACGAGGGAGTCTGCACTCCGTAACATAGCAGCCGTCAACAAAAAGATTTCGCGCCACCGTGGTTCAGTGATGTGACTAACCAGACGTTCTAAGGCTCGCTCTAATGACTGTAAATTATGACTGGCAACGATTTTTCGGGCAGTGAAGTATTCTTGAAATGTTAAAGAGGAAAAAGAGAAAATTCCCCGTACTCTTTCTGCTAATAGCCCGTGCTGCAATTCGAGCGCCTTAAGCACCACTTCACTATCGTGTTGTAATTCTTCTGGCTCGGTGGGAGCATTCGGTAAATTACTGATAAAGTCGCCAATATAATGTTCGGCAGCTCGTTGCTCAAAAAAGTAATTACCCTCCTCAAACGTCGCGGCGGCAATCTGACTCATCAGTTTGAGCTTTTGTGGCAATAAAAACCCTTGATAAACTTCATCCCGCTCGATGCTTCTAATTTCATCCCATTTGCCTAAAAGAAGGTCTAGACATTGCTTATAGAATTCGGCTTTCTTGCTGGGAAATTTTTCTTGGCGATGGAATACCCAACAAGCAAGATGTAAAAACAAGGGCGTAACGGCGAGTCTGCGGAATGGAAGGTTTTCGGGCAAGTCTAATTTTTCAATGAACTGAACTGCCAAATCTAGCTCATCTTGGGCATTTTTCCTAGTAAATACTGTGAACCACTTCTGGGCGAAGGCGACAATTTGCGATCGGGTAAACGGGGCGATTTCGACATCGGTGAAACGTCTGAGGTTAAATGTTTTGACAGCCGTTCGACAGGTGACGATGAACAAATTTTTGGGATATTTCTCAGAGAATCTGCGAATTTCCTTCAAAACTGCGTTGTTATCTTGATGCAGCACTTCATCGAGTCCATCCAGTAACAGTAACACTCTGCCCTCACGCAGTAGGGTTTCGATCGCAGAGTGTTCGGAAATGCCACAGGTGAGAAATTCAGAACTGATGTAGTTTAATAAGCTGAATGCCCCTGTCTCTTTTGATTCGTCAGCAAAATCTCTCAAAGTAATAAAGATGGGAACTAGATTGGCAGCAAAATTACCTTGGTTACATTGAATGGCGAGATGTTGCAAAAAAGTAGTCTTTCCACACCCAGGTTTACCCAATACCCTAAGCTTAGAATAGGTTTCGACTGCCCTCATGCCTGGTATTTGTGTCCGAGAAATCTGACCTAAACCAAAGCGAGCGAATTCTTTGGAGGTAAGGTTTTGCAAGTTAGAGATTTCTACCCACTGTTGACTGGCAATCTCCTGCAAAATATTGACATCGATGTAAATGTCTTCTATTTCAACAGGACGGTTAGTATCTAATAACTGTAAAGTACCACACTGGTCTTGAATTTTGTCTTGGCGTTGCGCTCGCACTTTTTTTACCAGCGCATCAATATTTATGGCTATTCGCTCTCCTGATTCAGAAACCTCTGCTGGGGGATTAGCCGCAATTTCCCGCCACTCTAGTTCCAAGACAGAGCAAATTTCAATAAAAGTATAACGTTCGATCGGACGACCTGTAAAAAATCTCCAAACTGGCTGGCGAGTCTTTAGATTTACTTCCTCTGCCAGGTTTTCTTGAGTCCAACCCTTACTAGCAAAAGCTTTTTTTGCTTGTTTAATGCCTGTTGCTGATGCCTGGAGCGATCGTTTTGCCACGGAAAAAAGACCTCATCCAAGTTTGTTGTTAAAATATTGTAGAAGTTACAAATATTTTTAAACCTCTATTCTTGGATCGTAACATTTTCCTCTAAATTAACTTATACAAAATCGATTCAATTGCACTCTAATTTTTTCAAGCAATAATCAAAACAGTTCAAAGCATCTTCGGATAAGAACTGTAGATAAATTTGTATAACTTAATTTTCACTTTGCTACAGGCGATCGCGTTGATTTCAAGCTCTGCTAAGTCAAACAATACACTACACTCTGCTCATTAAAATCGGCTTCTAGGCGATCGAGAATGGTTAATCAATTGCGAAAAATCTATTAACTCCTAACAAGCATTGGTTCTTGTTTGGACGATGCAGAAACTTCTAATGCATCGTAGCCTAGTTGTTGAGTAATTCGTTCTCTAGCTAAAATACGGTACTCCCAAAAATGTTCTCCAGCAGCGCATAAACCCAAATACAGATTGAGAACTTGGGGCTTGTTCAGCAAAATTATCCATAGCTGTCGCCAAAACTGTCCCCGAATGTCCGGTCGGCGGATGCCCTGATGCCAGATTAACTGAGTGACAAGCCGTAACCCCTTGCCGATGGGAAATTGCATCGTTTGCCTTTGTCTTGGTTGTGAACCCAGACTGAGACATTGCTGGAAACAGCGCCTGAGATAGTTCGTAGGCTCATATAATTTCCAGAAGCCTTCTACATACTCTCTAGCAATTTCTGTAATAGGACGGGTGGGAATGAAATTCATTAAAGTATTCTGATCTCCCACTTCAGTTACGCCAACGCCTTCTACTAAACGTTGCTCTTGTTGGAGACGAGTCCAGAGAGCCGTGTTGGGCAAAGCTTGGAGGATTCCTAGCATCGGTTGAGGAATACTAGTTTGTTCAACAAACTCTCTAATTCTTTCGCCTGCACCAGAACGTTCTCCGTCAAAACCGAGAATGAATCCTGCATAGATCAATAGACCTACCTGATTGATCTTACGACAGGCTTCCACAAGTGGATTGCGAGTATTTTGCAGTTTGCGCGTTACTTGCAAACTGTCTTGGTCAGGGGTTTCAATACCGAGAAAAACAGCATAAAAGCCTGCTTGCACCATCAGCTCTAGCATTTCTTCGTCTTCTGCTAAATTTACAGACGCTTCGGTGATAAAACTAAAGGGGTAATCATGCTGTTGCATCCAAGGAATCAATTCTCTTAAGAAACGTTTGACATTGCGCTGATTGCCAATAAAGTTATCATCAACAACAAAGAGTGACCCCCGCCAGCCTAAATCATATAGGGTTTGCAACTCTGCTAAAGTCTGATTAGGTTCTTTGGTCCTAGGTTTGCGACCATAAAGGGAAATAATGTCACAAAATTCGCAGTTGAAGGGACAGCCACGAGAGAACTGGATTGCCATCATGAAGTAGGCATTTAGTTGGAGTAGATCGAAACGGGGTATTGGGCTAAGGGTTACATCCGGCTTATCCATAGAGCGGAAGATACCTTGTGCTTTGCCTTGAGTAAGTGCTTCGAGTAACTGCGGCACTGTTATTTCTCCCTCATCCAGGATCAGGTAATCTGCTCCAGAGGCAAGGGCATCTTGTGGAACAGAGGTAGGATAGGGACCACCCACTGCCACTTTTTTACCTAAGCGTACCCCTTTTTGAATCAGGGCGTGGAAATCTGGTTTCTGCACCAACATGGCAGAAAGAATAACCAAATCACACCACTCCCAATCTTCCTCTGTTTCAAGGCTGACATTGCGGTCATAAAATCGAATGTCCCAATCTTGGGGAAGAAGTGACGCAACGGTAATAATTCCCAAAGGTGGAAGGACTGCCTTCAGTCCAGCGATTTCCATAAAGCGATCGTAAGACCAAAAGGACTGAGGAAACTGGGGATATAGTAATAATACTTTCATGAGATTGTCGATAAAGCTTCGCTATTGGGATTCTTTAGTTAATAAGCTCGATGCATACTTTCTATTTATTGCATCTCCTTCTAAGACTTTATCCTCGCCTGCGTGCTGGAAATCAGCGATCGTTTTGCCACGGGGAAAAGACCTCATCCAATTTTTTTCAGGATATTTTAGAAGTCTATGACAAATAAGATTTTTAAACTTCTACTCTTTGATGGTAGCGTTTTCCCAAAAATTAAGTTATATATACGAAATCGAGTCAATTGTGTTCTAAATTCCTCAAGCAATAATTAAAGGATAAGAACTGTAGATAAATTTGTATAACTTAATTTTTACTTTGCTACAGGCGATCGCGTCGATCTTAGGCTCTGTTAGTATAGATATACTCAGCGATCGATTCTTTACTTAAACAGGTAGCAGTAATCGGATAATATATTTTTTTTATAAAAAAAGAAAGTATACAAATTGGCGGTAGCTAATTTACCTTAAATAAATAATTTGTACCTTTCTTAGCATGACAAAAATAGTATGACAGTCGGGTGTTTAAAATCGAGTATACACAAAAGTTAGGCTGAGGTGTGAATTGTATAAATTGTCTTAGAAGTTTAGGTTTTGTCACAAAATTTCGCCTAGCTTAATCTTAGAGAATGATACTATATTGTGCAAACTAAGCTAAAAGCATCTATACAATTAATTTTGAGTAATTACTCGTTCGTTAATTATTTCTAAAACCATACCCTACAAAGTATCTCCTTAAGCCGTGATTTTTTATTTTCTTTGCATCAATAGTCTAAAAAAATAGGATGTGCGTCGGAGTCGAAATAAATTTCAGCCGCACTCTTCCTATCCCTGGCTATGGGATGCTTTCAGTCGTACATTGATACTGGATGACCGACTCTCATTTTTCCGATTTATAAAGGGACTGTTGAAATTCTCGACCAATCAAACTACCAAATTGAGACCAACCCATATTGGGGGTTTTAGATAGGGTAGACTTAATTCTTTCGAGTTTTTTTCTAAACCCCATTAATTCTTTGGCGTTAGGCGGCAGAATTTCACTATAAGCTAATGCTAATTCCTCGTTAGTTGCCGTATTAAAATCAATGGATTCTCCGACTGTGATTAGATTCCGAACGATAGGCAACATATTATTTTTCTCAATTATTTAATTAATTAGCTAGTTTTAGAAAACCAATACTCTATTTAGTTTGACAGATATTAGAGGTTTGAGTAGGTAATACTAGACGAAAATTCAAAGTTCGTAGTAAAAATAAGTACCGCGATCGCGTTAAGCCATGAAAACCTACAGACGAAGAAATCTCGAAAATTATCGAGGATTATGAGGACTGTTTTCGATTGCCAATGACAGATGTATTGAACTACGGATGTCAAAAACTCGTTCAAAGTTTGTGCGATCGTTTTCCCAAGCTGAATCAAAAAATCAAACGAGAGACGAGAGAGTAAAATAATTCCTCTATTGGCGACGGGGTAGAGGCAAAACGTCTGGACATAATAAATGAAAGCGTTAATGCCAAGAATAGAAATTTCCCTATCTCAAATACGGCATAATACTCGGATGCTATCCAAACTTTATGGGCAACAAGGAATTTCCTTAATGGGAGTCTCTAAAGCAGTACTAGGAGATCCTTCGATTGCCGAGGCAATGATTCAAGGTGGAGTAAAATTCATTGCCGATTCTCGCCTTGAAAACATTCAAAAAATGAAAAATGCCGGAATATCGGCTCAGTTTGTTCTCCTACGCACGGCTTTAAGCCAGGCAGAATCTGTGATTCAAAATGTGGATATCAGTCTTAGACTTCTCCTTTCATTACAAAGCAATTTATAAACTGTTCTTAAAGCGATCGCAGTTTATGGACAAGTTTAGCAAAGGTATCTTCTCTAAATGACTAGGTTACTTACCAACGTTGTTTTGTCTGATTTGCCCAAATCTTGCAATTCCTCAATCAAATGTTTAACATCTAACTCTTAAACATTATGCGCTCGCAATTGGGTTATAGTTTGCTCGAGCCAAAGATAATAGTCCTATTCGTATATGTGATTCATGAATTATTTTTACAATGAGGCTATTATCAAGAAAAATCCCAAATTTTATTTACTATTTATACCAATCTTCTCGCCACTGTTTCATTTGGTCAATTTCTTGCTGTTGAGAAGTTAAAATATCTTGACTCAATTGTTGAATTTCAGGACGCTCAGATTTGCTTAAGGCATCTCGCGCCATCTCGAGTGCTCCTTCGTGGTGAGGAATCATCCCATCGATAAATCGCAAGTCAAACTCGGTATCGGCTTTACCCAAATCCATACTCATCATCATGCTTTGCATCATCTCTTCAGTCATTGGCATCATATGATTTATCTCTGACTGCCAGGCTTGTGGCGTATCACTGGCATCGGAATACCAAGCTTTGCGCCACTGTTTCATCTGCTCGATTTCTTGTTCTTGAGCAGCAATAATCTCCTGGGCAAGCTCTTTCATTTCAGGACGTTGAGAGTGCTGCAAAACCTCTTGAGCCATGTTAATAGCTCCCTGATGGTGTAAAACCATAGCATCTATGAACCGCAGATCGTACTCGGCATCAGCAGGTCCCCAATCCATTGACCTTTCATGATTCATGCTATCATGATGCTCCATCATGTCACCGTGCTGAGATGTTGGGCTAGGATCGCCCTTAGCTTCGCTGACGGCAGGAGAATTTGCTCCTGGTGTGGAGTTAGAAGTAGCTGTAGAACAAGCTATTGTCAGAAAAGATACGCCCATAAATGCTAGAGAGACAAGTGCACTAGTTTTTAAGGATTTTATTTGCATAGATTTCCAATTCAGCTTACCTAAAATATTTAGGATGGCATGGGAATATGAAATCAGGATGAAATTTTCAATTTGCACCTTCAGAGTTAGCTCAGACAGCCGAGACGGGATTTAACCAACGCAAAATTTCTTTATTGAGTCGGAACAAGTCGCGGGATAATCCTTGTTTAATCCATTGTCCGATCGCATCGAAAGCAGTAAAGATCTCTCCGGTTTGCCAATCGATCTCTTGACTGAGAGGGGTTAAATGGTTGCCAGGAAGAGTCAGCAAAGCAACCATACTAGGAAAGCGTTTTTGTAAAACTGGATTGAGGATTAAAGTCTGATCGATAGTATCGTTATTAAATCTAATTAGGAGATTGCGACGAACCTGATAGTTATTAGCAATTATTTCGTTGGTTTCTGCTGGAGAAGGAGTAAATTCCACGTCAAAAGCAGGAATAACTTTATATTGTCCAAATTGTTCGATAAAAGGAATCGCTCGATTGGCGGGATAATTGTTAAAAGAAATCAGAATATTACCCGCTCGTTCGACCGAAAATAGGCTGCCGATGAGAAGATGAAGTTTGCATCCCATACTATGTCCTATTCCATAGATGGGAAGATAGCGTTTACCTAAAACGTTAGTTTTGTGTAAGCGATCGAGGATTGTCTCGAAACGGTTGAGAACTTCGCGAGCGATCGCTAAATGATCGAGAGTATTTAAGAAAGGAGTAGCCACAATGGCATATCCTCGTTTGGCAATTTGTTCGAGGAGACAACGATAAGTTACTTGAGGTGCGGTAGCCACAAAAGCACCGCCTAAAAAATGAACGATACCAATGACTTCTCCACGAGGAAGATAAACCCAACCACCAGATATTTCTTGCCAATCCATTGTTCTAGTTAACAGTTATCAATTATTAGTGTAGGGTTATTTCATCTTTGTTGTCTTCCCACCCGGATATCGTCGATCGCTAAACTAGAAGTAGTCATTAATAATGAATATCTGAAAGGATTTTCAGTAATTAAATTACATGAATTACAATCTACCACTAGATCGGAATTTTGTTGGTTCTGAAGCAAAAATCGAGGATTTAAAGTGCCATCCTCCCCATCCAATCGAAACAGAGCATCTGGAAAAATTTTCCGGTCAAATTCTCAGTTCTGAGAAAGCGCAGCGCATGGCAGAATTTTTTAGCCTGCTGGGAGATTCTAATCGATTGCGCATTCTTTCAGTACTGGCTCGACAAGAACTGTGTGTCTGCGATTTAGCCGCTACTTTAGATATGAGTGAGTCTGCGGTATCTCATCAATTGCGAACCCTCAGAGTGATGCGCTTAGTCAGTTACGAAAAAAAAGGGCGAAAGGTTTTCTATCGCCTTCAGGATCATCATGTTTTAAAACTTTATCAATCTGTAGCAGAACATCTTGATGAGACTGATTGAAGCTTAAACACAAAGACGCTCTTCTCGTCAGTTGTCAAAGCTCAGACACAGAAGAGCGTTAATAACTACAATAACTACATTGAATTAAGAAAAATGGTTAACTATCGCATTCACATCCGGCATGAGAACAGCCCGCTCCATCGGGATGTCCATTAGCACAGGCATCTGAGCAGTAATATTGACCATCTTTTTGGATGGCGTCGCTAATATTGACAACACACAAGCAAGAAGAACAAGCACATTTCATTTGGGTAACGGATGCAGCTGTCATTTTAGGTCTTCTCCAAAGGCGTTAGCAAATAATATCTGAATGTCTATTCAGACATTATTTATTATAATATCTGAACAGATATTCAGATGTAAAAGAATTATTAAGTACTTCGTGCCTTGTGATTGCTTACTATCGCACTCATCGCGAGCATTGTAACTCTCAATCGCAGTCGCAACAACGAAGACAAAGTCGAAAAACAGCTAAGACTGCAATAACTTCAGCCGAGACTAAAAATGGTTGTGGAGTTAAAGTAAGTCCCCAGAGGAGAAAAATAGCTCCAGTTATGGCTGCTGCAATCTGAGCCACTTCTTCTTTAACTTTTAGACCGAACCAAATCGTTCCCAAACCTATCGCCAAAAAAATCAAGAAACTCATGCTGTAAATTAGAGTAGAATTATCAACATTTATCTAAGAAGGAGTCAGGAGCCAGAATTCAGGAGTCAGTATTCAAAAGTAAATTAATTCTGCCTCCTTCTTCAATTATCATCTGCATATTTTTTGAGGAAGGATGTCAAGAGTCTATAACAGAGTTCCTTGTTTTTCTAAAAACCTGTTGTTACCGAAAATTGCTTCGATCAATACGAGAAACTATAAAAAAGAATAATTTCTGGCGATCGCCCTCAAAACAACAAATATAAATAATGACTAATTATTTACCGATCGTGGATAGTAGATCTCTTCTGGAGCAAGTATCCTCTCTACATTTATACCAATCTGTTTTCGATGACGAAGTTGGGGCAGCTTTTATCGATCTTCTCCACGATATCAGTATATGCGATCGCCAGTCCAAGACAAACAAAGAAACTGCTGAAGTAAATTGCTTACAAGTGTACGGTCGTTGGTTCAAAATCTTAGCTGCAACCGGACAAAGCTGGCAAGATCATCTTATTACTAAAATACTTTTGGACGAGAATCCTTTCAGTCAACAAGTCCAAAAAATAGCTCTAGAAGATTTACCTTCCTCTTTAATTGCCGCAGTCAAACACGATCTCCAAATCGTACAAAATATCTATAATTGCAGCACACAAACAATATGTGAGTGGGTACAAACTGCATCGAACTCTCCTTTAGCTCCTATTCCTTGGATCGAAAGATCTACAAAGACATTCTTTGCTCGGCGGGAAAACTGGACAGAAGCCTTAGAAGCCTTAGCCGGATACTACCGTCAACACGGTACGGGGATTTTTGCTCGATATCGTGCTTTGCGCTGGCAACAAGGAAAATTAATCGGTATTGTTCATCCCGATCCGGTGCAACTATCTGAAATAGTAGGTTATGAATCCCAAAAAGAAGTATTGCTCAAGAATACGGAATTTTTATGGACCGGATATCCGGCTTTGCACATTTTACTTTATGGCAGTCGCGGTTCCGGCAAATCCTCTTTAATTAAGGGATTATTGAACCAGTATGGCGATCGCGGACTCAGACTAATTGAAGTAAGTAAAGCAGAATTAAAAGACTTGCCAGTAATAGTCGAGCAATTGTGGAATGTTCCTCAAAAATTCATTATTTTTGTTGATGACTTATCTTTTGAAGAAGATGACGATGCTTTCAAAGCTCTCAAAGTAGTTTTAGAAGGAAGTTTAACTGCTAGAGCAAACAACGTCATTGTTTATGCTACATCCAATCGACGGCATCTGATTCGGGAATTTTTTGGCGATCGACCCCGTCCTCGAGAAGGAGATGAAGTTCACGCTTGGGATACGCTACAGGAGAAATTATCCTTTAGCGATCGCTTTGGTTTGACTCTTACTTTTGAACCTGCCAACCAAGATACTTACTTAAAAATCGTCAACCATCTGGCTAAACGGACAGGAATTAATATTGCTCGGGAAGATTTAGAATTTCGTGCCAAACAATGGGCAACTCGTCACAATGGACGTTCCGGACGGACGGCAAAACAATTTATTGATTATCTCCGCGCAGAGCTAGCTACTTCTTAGTTCGAGGTCCTTCGCCCTAAGACGGTGCAGAATGCACTGCTGTGGAAGGCAGCGGAGCCTGCTCGGACTTCGTCAGAACCACAATCGTAACATTGTTAATTTTAGATGAGCATTTGGGAACTATGTAACCATGACTAAGGAAAATCACTCGACTATTATTATTCATCCTTAGTTCCATCAAGCTAGCTAGCTAGCGATTTGGCTAGTCTATGTTCCTAGAAAGATACAGCTGATAGCCTAAAAAGTTAATTTATACGAATTAAGTAAGATGGAATCACCTAAAGTTATTAATAAAGTTCTGCTCAGTTCCGTTGCCTTTGGTGTCAGCTTCGGCATCGGCATGCTGGTTAGTGAAAAAGATATAAAAAATGCACTGACTACTGGTGCGCTTGCTGCTACTGCTGGCTTTGCAGGAGCATTAGTTAGCGAGCGAAAAAAAGCAGATGGAGAAAACTTAGTCGAAGATTCTCTACAAACTCAAGTTCAAGAACTCAAGACTCAAGAAGATTGGTTGCATCAGTCTATTGCTGAAGCGACTACGAAAATGCAAGAAGTAGAAGCTGGTATTAATTCGCTACAAACAGAACATGCTCAGTTATTAGAGAATATTGCCGATCTCAATAGTCAAAAGCAGCAATTAGAGACAGAATACAACAACTGGCAAGCTCAAGTTAGAGAAGTATTTCAACAGCAAGAACAAACGAATCAAACTCTTTCTTCTTTAGAAACTCAAAAAGAAGCAATAGAGACTAGCATAGCTACTCGACAAACAGAATTGGAACAAATTCGCGATCGCCTCATGCAAGCTCAGCAGCAACAAGAAGAACTTGATACCTATTTAGCCAGATTAGAAAGTCGCAAACAAGAGCTAGAAACAGAAAATCAGAACCTACAAGCTCAAATTCAAGAATTAGAGCAACAACACGCACAATTAGCTCAAGTTATAGCACCTCTGGCAGAAGAACCAGCCGAGTCAGAAACTTTTGAAGATCGTTCTAATGAAGAATTAGAAGAATTAATCGGTTTAGAAGAACTAGATAATTTTAGTAAAGAAGAATTAGTCTCTGTAGCAGTAAAGTTAACTGATGAAGAATCCATTTCAGTGGAAAACCCAATGGACGAAATGGAGGAAATCGCTTTTCAAGAAGAACCAATCTTTTTAGAAGACTTAGATTCGATTGACGAACAAGAAAGTGTGAACGAAGAAAGCGAACCTTTCCTTTCTTTGATAGAGTTAGAGTCAACCCCAGAAAACTCAAAAGAATTAGATAATCTTTTCGATGGCAATCCTATAGCTGATGACGATTCTTTCCGCGAGGAATTAGCTCAACCGGAGTCTACCACAGAAGATTTTGTTCTTTTAGATGAATCTATCGAACCGAGCGAGGAAATTGCTTGTGAAGAACCAATCTCTTTAGAAGAGTTGGATTCGATCGACGAAGAAGCGATCGCTTCTATGACAGAGTTCGAGTCAGCAGCAGAAAATTCAGAAGGATTAGATAATCTTCTCGATTCAACTAATACTTTTGACTCCCAGTTTTTAGAGCAGCTCATGGACGAGACGGCAGAATTAAGTATATTAGATTTAGATCTTGTAGAAGAATTAGCTCAACCAAAGTCACCAGAGTCAACAACAGAAGAATCTGTTACTCTAGAGAACTTAATGAGTGAAGCAGAGATAGCATCTCCGGTCAAATCGCGAGCAGCTCAAACCGAGCTAACAAATGAGTTAGACGATCATTTTTTCAGCTTTATTAACGAAGCTACCGAAGAAGAAACAACAAATACAGGGCAAGAATCTGAACAGTTAGACTTTCTTATCAGTTCGAGCTATACTTCAGAGTCAAGGGAACTGGAAATTACATCTACAGAGTCTGGATTTCTAGAGAATTCGATCGATCGTGCTGAAGAAAATTTCCTAGAAAACTTTGAAAGTTTAGAAAAATTACCAGAGACAGAAATTGATGAAAGCTCGACCATCGACCATTTTCTCACCGAAAACTTAGACCTAGAAAATTCTTTCGATCGCTGGGAAGAAACTAGTGAAGAATTGGGTCAGTTAGACGATTTATCTACCTCAATGTCTGAATATTCTATGCAAGGAAAACTGGAGGAGGTAGAGGAAAAACTTTGTGAATTGAACTCAATTTCTGAAGCATCTCTGGAGGAATTTGAGGATTTACTAGAATCGATGGAGGAGCAAAATAGTTCGATTTCTTTCAGCGATGATGTTGATGACATCGAAACAACAAAAACTCAAAATTTGTGGGATTAGTTGAATAAAACAATTTAATTCAACTTCTTAGGCTCGAATAAGTGGTAATTGAGCAGATATAAAACAAATAGCTTGCGGTGGCGAAGTTTATTCGTCACCATATTTTTTCTTATGTTCTAATTATCTATACTTGTAGACCCCCCTAAATCCAAGCCACTTGCTCTACATGGGGAGGCCCCAGGCTTCCCTTCTTAAGGGCAGGACTGTTTCATTCCACAAGGGCAAGAAGTTTGTCAAGATCATGAGAGAGAAATCTTTGAGCAGTTGTGATAGAAGCATGACCATTTCGGCGGAGGATGTTGAGAGCGATAGCTCTCAAGAGGGAGAGATTTGCGGGGGCATTACCCATACGTATTTTTGAATCATTCTCTTGGAAAACTACGTCTTTAACCCAATGCAGGCAATTTTCAATACACCAATGAGAGCGAATATCATAAGTAAATTCTTGTGCTGTGTGAATGAGGCTACTAATGTAACAGACAACCTGATGAGATGGTTTGTCTGCTCGTGTCCCAGTTCTGCTGACTTGAATTAAAGACTTAATTCCCACCCAGGACGGGTCAATGCCATTCAAATCATCAAAAACTTCTACGGTTCTTGTAGTCAGACGATTCCTAGTTGTCTGAATATAATATTAAATCCGTCTAATTAGTTGTAATAAACCCGATTGCCTTAATTCTTTTCTTTCCTTCTGCCCTCTGGAGGGGCTGTGTGGCGGGGGGGGTCCGAACGCAGTTCAATCAGAAAGTCGGGTACAAGTGGCGGAAATTTTTTTCGTTGTTCTAGAGTTTGATTTACTTTTTGCAGGTGAAAGTAGAAGTGTTGGTAGTTGCTCCAAGATCAGAGAATCAGCCATAGGTCCGCCAATGACACCCCAAACACGATGATCAACAAAGTAAACTCGACCTTCTTTCCAGGCGCGTGAATTGTGCAAGAGGGGATTTTTAGCCCATTTTTGTTGGAGTTTTTCTAATGGAACGTTATAAGTAGATTCGTCATTCCAATGATCGAGCCAAGTATGGACAATGATAATATCTGCATCCAGTTGAGATAATGTTTCAATGGTGACTACAGGTCTTACTCCTGGTTTGCGTTCCACATCTTGAAGCAACACAGATTGAAACCCAATTTCTTCCAAGAGTCGAACTGCATCTCCACTATAGCTAATTTCAATATAGTCCATTGATTGACTGCAAACTACATTCAACACTCGCGGGTGGGTGTTGATAAGAGGGGCTAATTTGCTGCGAACTTCAGCCAACTGTTGTTTATGTGAGTCAATAACTTGTTGTACATTGTCTTCACGGTGGAGTGCTTTAGCTAAAATTTGAATGTTGTCTTGCCAAGTTTCCTCCGTGTTGTCTATTAGCACAGTCGGCGCAATAGCAGACAAGAGCTGATTTTCCTGAAATTTTATACCCAGAATCAAATCTGGTTTGAGTAAAGTCAGTGCTTCGAGGGAGGGGTTGTTGCGATCGCCTAAATTAATCGGTTGAGTTGTGACGAAATTACCCAAGTAAGGAATCTGTTGGCTGGGGTTGTCAAATTGGCGCGCTCGCAGCAAATAAGTATCTGCATAAGCAAAAGGCTGTACATCAAGGGCCAGCATCATACTGAGCAGTTTTGGTTCGAGTGCAACTACTTTCTGGGGTTTACCGCAAATAGTTGTTTCACCACCTGCGTGTTTCACAACTCGACAATCAGTAGATGGGTTTGAGATGATTCAAAATATTCAGTGCCAAATAAATTTTTAAAATTGAGTTGGACTTGCCAAGTATCCCGCCTGTAGAAAAGACTGGCATCGGCACGCACATAGGAAGACAGCACCAAATCGTTGGGAATTTCCGCTTCTCGATCTCCTACATAAAAGATCCCTACCCCAAACCCAAACCCTCTGAGGTTCCCCTCTTGAATCTCATAAGTCGTCCACAGACTAGCACCATTACCTGGGGCATTAATCAAGGTATCATCTTCAGGATTAAATTCATCACCCACGGAAATAAAAGCGTCGTTAAAAAACAAGGAAGCAATGATATTCCAACCACTTACTGGTTCTCCTGCTAAATCGAATTCAATTCCCCGACTTTTGACTTCACCAATAGGAATGGAAAAATCTGGATCTAAAGGATCGGTTCTGAGAAGGTTGGTTTTAGTAATCTCATAAGCAGCTAAAGTAGCTGAAAAATTGCCAAATTCTCCTTTAACACCCACTTCGTACTGAGTCCCCCGTTGGGGTTCGATTATCTCTCCCTCTCTAGTTGTAGCGTTATTAGGGATAAAGGAACGACTATAGCTGGCATACAGAGAAATTGGTTCGATAGGTTGATAGCTAAGCCGACACGAGGTGAAAAGGCTTCATTATCAAATTCATCGGAACTAGAAAAAGTCTCGCCATCTATTTCCTCCCCAAAAGAATCAATTTTATTATTAACAAAATCATATCTACCGCCTACTAAGTTATGATTTTAGAACCGATCTCAGTTCCCGAATCCATTTCTGAGGGTTCTAGAATTATCAAATCCGCGAATACTAAAGCGATCGCTAATAGTTGCAAAATCTCTTTGGGGTGTAACTCCTGATACGTTACGTAAGGCATCGCCAATATGAGTGATTCCTTGGTCTTCAATTACTTGGCGGGGAACTACTTGAATCGATTGAGGAATATCCCGGATTGGAGTATCGGTTCTGGTACCAGTAGTAGCATCGGGAACGAAATAACTTTCTTCTTCCCCTCACCAGTAGCGATGACTTCAATTTCTTCATCGGCTTCAGGAGAGGCTGTTGTTTGTGGCGTTACGCTTAACACTAAATCTTCCCGGGAAGGAACTACTTCGGCAGAGGGTGCTTGTTTTTCTCCCGTAATTGTTATCCTAATGGTACTGTCATCGATGCTCGTGACGCTGATTTCTGTAATTCCTGGTGCGGGATTAGTTTCCCTAAATTAATTGCCTGTTGGTAAAGCTAAGGTGGCATCGAGAATTTCAATCACTAGGTTATTGTCTTCAGGTAGGATTAACGGGACTAATTGTTCTCCTGTCGGGGTTTCTAATATTACTTCTAATCCATCATCGGTTTGATTGACTTGTACTTCCGTAACACGAGTAACCCCTTGAGCAATTAAATCAAAAGCCTTATTTTTGGAAAATAATCGTATTTCCTCTGCTTCTCGTCTCCCCTGCTCTCCTGTAAGTGCAGGTTGGACCATTAAAAAAGCGATCGCACCACTCCAGCCTACGATTTTAACTAGATTTTTCAACACTTAACCTCTCCACCAGACTTGCTATTTATAGAGAATTATTTGCAAGTAATAGAACGTAGCTAATCTTATGTAATTTTTCGGAGAGAAGTCTATGCCATAGAGGAGGAATTTAGATACCTAGAAGAGGAATTAAGTAGCAAGTACAAGCAATCAGGAACGGGTTATAAATGTAGATATACAAACAATATTGCTTACTCACTTAAACCAGGTTGTTACAATGAAAGTGTTCCCAATTATCAGCGATCTTGAAGAGATCCGCGAAGCGGTGCGCTATGACTCGTCAAGAAATCGAACATCAGCTTCTCACCCTATCGCTTTCTGACAAAGCAAAGATCGTTCAAAGTCTAACCAAAACCCTTAGCATGAGCGGAAAGGGAATTACCAAAACTCCTGGTGTCTGTGGTGGGGAAGCTTGTATTGCGGGAACTCGAATTGCCATTTGGCTGTTAGTCGAAGCACAACAGCTTGGCATTAGTGAAGCTCAACTATTGCAGGACTATCCTCATCTCACTGCTGCCGATCTCGTCAATGCTTGGGCATATGCCGATGCCCATCCTGAAGAAATTGCCGCAGCAATTCTCGCTAATAACCAGGTTGCCTAGCCAATGGCACTCTTGTATGCTGATGAACAGTTTCCACGGTTAGTCAGCGAACTACTTCGGACAATGGGATATAATATTTTGACGGTGCAGGAAGCTAACAATGATAACTTAGGCATTCCTGATAAGGATGTATTAGCTTTTGCCATTAGAGATAATCGCGCAGTTTTGACTCTCAATCGCCGAGATTTTATTCGATTACACCGTGCTAATTCCGAGCATTTTGGTATTATTGTCTGCACTAACGACACCGATCGCCAGCGAATGGCAACTCGGATTGACTAAGCTATTGCAGCTCAGAAATCTTTAAAAGGTAAGTTGATTCGTGTTGTGCGCCCTGCAAGTTGAAAGCGATCGCAAATTCTCCTTCTCTTTACGCTATAATTTGAAGTCAATTTAAAATTTTTATTCCAAAATAATCCGTTTTCCTCCACGACATTGCCCTGGAGTAATGCCATATTTGTTTTTAAACGCATTGGCAAAATGACCAACATTAGAATAGCCAGTCCTAAATTAATACTTAAACAAAACAATATAATAATTGATAATTACTATCAAATATTTTGAAAGATAAGTTTAACTTAAAGCGAGCAATTAATAATAGCGATCCCGCGAATGCGGATGCTGCCGCACCGCTTTTTTCTCTTTTACTAAAATGGTAAGGGGATAACTATGGATTAGAACCATTCTTCATTTCTCTAAGATAGCGGGGACGACAAGGAGTTCCCCACGCCACTTGCTCAGCCGGAATATCCCGAAAAACGCTGCTTCTAGCTCCTATTACTGCATTGGCACCAATTGTAACTCCTGGTCCGATAAGACAATCGGTTGCTACCCACACACCATTAGCGATCGAAATCGGGGCAGTAATGAGACTGAAGGCTCGATCTTGAATATCGTGACTGCCGGTACAGAGATAGACTTTTTGAGAAATAACGCAATGAGAGCCAATCTCGATACGGTCTACACTGTATAAAACTACATCATCTCCGATCCAACTGTAATCCCCAATTTTTACCTTCCAGGGATAAGTAAAACGAGCTGTAGGACGTATCACTACACCCTTACCAATTTTTGCCCCAAATAAACGCAGAAGCCAACAGCGAAAGAAATTGAAATGATGGAAACTGAGAGGAAAAGCGATCGCCTGAACTAACCACCACCATAAAATAAACCAGCTCGCTCTTCCGCGATCGAAGTTAGATTGATTATATTTTCTTAAATCTACTAGAGGTTGAGTTTCTTCAAGAGAAATAGTTTCAATAATTCTTTTCGTATCAGTTGTCATTGTTTTTTTAGACCCTGATTTTAGATTTTTAATAGAAGTAATTAGTACTGAAGTAAAAATTTTATTATTTCTGTAGTTGTACTGTTTCTGGAAGAAGAATTTGTGGTTGTTATAATTGCTGATTTACCGTATTAAGTTGACCGCCAAACTTACGTAATTCATATAGTTTAACGCCGATTTGATATTCATACTGACTTAAAAGACGAGCATAAATATATCCAGGTATGCCATCTAAGAAGCCGAGGCGAATAAAATAAAACAGAATAAATCTTAGTGTGGGTTTAAAAGGTAATCTAATCCAAATTTTTTTCAAGAAACGCTTGCGCTGAACTGCATCGCCAAATAAATTAGCACCAATCGTCCCACTATCATTTTTGCCAGTAAGAAGATTGTAGTAAACACGAGCTTCCCAATTAGAGTAGCGATTGTGCCTGGCTAACCATTGATAAATGTCACGGAAGTCAATATGCAGCATGTCTTCTTTAAGATAGCCAATTTTTCCTTTTAAAATGACATGTTCGTGGACTTCGTTATCACCGGTATTGGTTATATCTTCCGTGTTTAAGTTTTCGTAGCGACCTGATTTATGCTTAAACAAACGCAAATTCCAATCGGGATATTTACCACCAAAACGAATCCATTTACCCAAAAAAAATACTTTTCGATTGAGATAATAACCGTCGTATTCCGGATTTTCAATTGCTGTAGCAATTTCATCCCATAACTGCGGTGTAATGCGCTCGTCGCAATCAACAATTAAAACCCATTCATTACGAAACGGTAAATTTTCAAGCGACCAATTTTTTTTCTTCGGCCAACGACCGTTAAAATAAAATTGAACTACATTGGCACCGTAGTTTTTAGCAATTTCTACAGAGCGGTCTTCGCTTTGAGAATCGACCACAAAAACTTCATCGGCACGAGCAACGCTTTCTAAACAAGCTGGTAAATTTAGTTCCTCATTTTTACCAGGAATGAGAACAGAGACAGGAATTTTGTTTGACCGATCCGTCATGTTTATCTAGCTATCTTTAAATAAAATATTGGCTTGGATTTTTTTGTAAATTTCAGAATTATTCCCTGTATTACACAACAAGGTTAACATCGACTTAGAAAAAAGAACATAATTTGGATCGCCCTTGCTTTTGTTATGAATTCCATCCAGACAAATTCTAAGCAAATTACTCTCGTAACCGGGGCAGCGCGTTCTGGGAAAAGCGAATGGGCGGAGATGCTTGCCGGGCAAACGGGTAAAGCGATAATCTATATAGCAACTGCATTGGTAGATCCTAGCGATCGCGAATGGCAAGCAAGAATTGCTCGACACCAACAAAGAAGACCTTCCCATTGGCAGACTTTATCTTTACCAACAGAAATAGCCCCAACTATTACCAAGGCTCTGGCTTCTCATTGTCTGCTGATTGATTCTCTGGGAACTTGGGTGGCTAATTTGCTCGATCTAGAAGAAAGTTTGTGGCAAAAAACTACCGATAATCTCATTACCAGTCTTGAGCTAACTGCAGCAGATGTAATTTTAGTAGGAGAAGAAACAGGCTGGGGAGTGGTTCCTGCTTATGAATCGGGAAGGATCTTTCGCGATCGCTTGGGTTATTTACTCCGACAAATCGGTTCTAGGGCAGATGCGGTCTATCTCGTTGCTGGCGGTCATGTTCTCGATCTGAAAGCTTTGGGACAACCTTTAAGAAATTCTGAAATTTAATTGCTCGACCCCGTATAAAGCGGCAAAAAATAGATAAATCGCAATAGTATAGTTGTAGTAAGTAATAGTTGATAACTAGCTACTAGGATCGATTATTCAATTATCAAAAAAAAGTTGACAATTGTAAGTTATTAATATGGCATCAGAGCAACAGGTTAAAGAATATCTTGCTTTTTGGTTTCAGCTAGGTAAAAAAGTGCTGTTGCATAATGGTCGAGAAATTATTTTACCTCAGCCCGTATTTGAGGGCGATCGCTACTCTCCACAATTTGAAAATTGCTGGCAAAAAATTTTAGCTAAAGAAGGTAAAAATTGTTATCTAGAAGGTACAGATCAAACCATCGAACAGTTACTCGATTCTACTTGGGACATAACTTCTTGCGCTAGATGCGGGATGCCCGTACCCACAGTAGCTATAGGCGTGCAACCTTTAAGTTGTCCTTGCAACGACCTGAATAATTGGCCTAACTCCGAACTCCCGACACCGCGATCGGCGGTAAACAGCCAAGCTCATTTGGGAAGAATTCAAGATCGTTTGATAGGAAACAGAGAACCGTGAGTTAACTTAAATTCGACGCTCGTCAAAAAATAACCTTACCACTACTTAAAGCTGTTTGTGGATCTAAGAAGACGAAGTCCAGAAGTAGATTGTTAACAACCTCACTCGTGCAGTAGCAGTAAATCTGGCATCTGAAATAACGATTGATAAACCAGTACTGCACCACCAATCGCCGCAGAATCTTTTCCAAATCTGCAAATTCCTAACCGGAATCGAGCTGTATTGTCAAAGCCATACCCACTTCCGTCGGGTAAGCAACTTTGCAGCATCTGATCCAACTGGTCTTGCACGTAAGGCACCAATACTTTCAGTTGTCCTCCAAATACAATCCGTTCCGGGTTAAGCACACCAACCAATCCTCGTACACCCCAACCCAGATACTTTCCCCATTGTTTCACAACCGCTTGAGCGATCGCATCTGCTTGTTCCAACCGAGACAGCAGTGTATCAAGGTCGATAAATTCTCCACTGTGTTGATGATAGGCATTCAACAACCCAACCTTGCTGCACAAGGCTTCCAAGGTTCCAGGACGCTCTCCTGCCGATACATTTACACTATGCGGGTCAATCATGAGTTCACGAACTTCGCTGGCAGTGCCTCCGGCTCCTCGCAACAAACGATTATTAATTATGACTCCAGCTCCAACTCCGACATCCAGCAACAGATACAGTAAACTATGGCTGGGCATCGATCCACTCAAATACATCTCGACAAGTGCTCCTGCATTCGCATCATTTTCAACAAACAACGACACATCAAGATGAAGATCCAAATAGGTTCGCAAGTCTACATTTTTCCAATGCAGTCTAGGAGCACAAAGAACGATGCCTTCTCGGTTTAAGGTGCCTGGAATCGTAATGCCAATTCCCTGATATTTCGCTTTACTTTGGGCATTTGCCTGCCAGATGTGTTGAATCAATTCAATTAATTGCTGGGTAACGGTTGCTGGATTGGTGTCTGCGGTCATGGGTGCCTGTACTCGACGAGTGACTTGTGCTGCAAAATTCAGTTCCACAACGCGGATTTCTTCAACTTTAATTGCAACCCCAATAAAGAAGGCTCCGTCTGGATCGAGTTCTAACTCTACCCCAGGACGCCCTCCTTCTTTTCTGGATGCAGTTTCTTGTCCTTCTCGCAGCAGTCCAGCTTTAATTAGTTCTGCGGTAATGACGGTGACTGTCGAGCGAGTCAAACCTGTTCGCCGAGCAATCTGGGCGCGGGTGAGACGAGGATTATAGCGTAGCAAGCTCAGAATCCGAGCGAAGTTGATTTGCTTAAGTAAACTCGCATCAGTAGTCAATCTTTTCTTGTTGATATTTGTTTTCATTTGTTTTCATAAGAAACTATCCCTCGCCTAGTTTGTTTTAATGAAAAACTATTATATGTTAGTTTGTTTGCTAAACAAACAAATTAAGGTGGGATTGTAGCGTTAATGAGGTCTTAATTATGCAGACCTTCCAACAGCAACATCACAACGAAAAGCTTGAACAACTTCCTCCCCAGGACCATGATTTAGCCAGTTCAAAGCTATGGTGGCTCTGGCAGACTTTTTTAGATTTCTGGTGTTCACCCTCTGGAGAACCTCGAATCTGGCAAAGAACCGATCGCTTTGGCAACCCATACTGGCGAGTTTATGACCCGGTGAGCGATCGCACTATCCGCTTCAACGACAAACAAGAAGTGATGATATGGCTGGATGAACGGCACTATCACAGAGCACATTCCAATCTTTGGGTCTTTGGGACATCAGTTAATTAGCTCCGATCGGTCAACAATTCAATCCGTGCAATGGAAAAACAAACGGATTCATCTTTTGAAAGAAAATACACATGAAAGGCATGAAAAATATACTTATCTCTCTATTCTCACGCGCTCTTGTGAGCCTACCAGAGCAACCCTCCCCTACTGCAAGGAGCATGGGTCGTGTGCTCATGGTGGTTTCCAACACCAACACATTGCAACTCAAAGATAACCGAGTTGTTTCTACAGGCTACTATTTGAATGAACTCACTGTACCAGCCCAGTACTTGCTTGAAGCCGGTTATGAAGTCGTCGTTGCAACTCCTAGTGGCAAGAAACCAGTCATAGACGCGCATTCCAATAATATGTCCTTTTTCGGCTATGACCAAGCCGCTTGGCAACGCGCACTCACATTTGTTGACACCTATCCCAGTTTGCAGAACCCCAAGACGTTGAAAACAGTGGTATCGGAAGGATTGGAGCGCTACCTCGGCGTTTACGTTCCCGGTGATCGTGCAGCGATGAACGACTTGATGCAGGATGCTGATTTCGGGCAGATACTAGAATATTTACATCAGAAATCCCAGCCGACCGCTTTCCCGGGTCACGGGTCAGTTGCAATGTTGACCACTTTGCCAAATGCTGTTGCTTACCGAAAAGCTCTGGTGGATGGCGATGAAGAGACTGCGAAGACTGCCTCTGTCGATTGGCAATATGCTGGCTATCGCATGACGAGCTTTTCCAATGAAGAAGAGTATGTGGTTGAAAGCGAGATTTTCAAAGGTCAAGTACCGTTCTACGTCGCCGATGCCCTTAAAAGTTTGGGAGGTCGTGTCGAGCATGGGCCGAGCTACCGGAGCTTTGTTGTACATAACAGGGAACTGCTCGCTGGTCAGAATCCCTCTTCAGCTCGTGCGATCGCTCAAGAGTTCGTTGAAGCTCTCGACGAGGCGCGGGTCATGCCAACTTGGGTGAGAAAATATTGCTTGGGACATGCTTAATGTAAATTTATCACTCACGTTGAGTTGGCATTAAGCTCATCCCCCGCAACAAAAACGGGGGATTTCGCATTATTTGTCATTAGTTATTGGGACAAAGGCAAATGACAACGCTACCTCAGCCACTATAGTTAGACTAACTTGAGATTGGGATAGTAAGTCAGAATATCGTTAGTGCTAAGAGTATCGCCTTCTGCTTGAGGAGTCCAGAGAACTTCTACGGCAAGGAGGCGATCGCTGCCTATACTACCTATCTGTTGTAGTGCTCGACGCAAGTCTTCAGAATCATTAATTTGGGATAATTCCAACCTGCCTTCTACACCGACAATAATGGTAGCAATAATATATTCTCCCGAATCTTGCTGCAGTCTTTCAGCTAATTCGCCACCACCGGAAGGTAATGCTTCTCTATTACCCTGTCTCAAAACATTATCAACATTGGAGAGAGTTTCTTCTGTAAACTTACTGCGTTCGGTTAGAGCTAACTGGTTAAATTTTGCCTCCGCCGCATCTAATCCTGCTTTTTGCGATTCTGCCGAGCCATATACCCAATACTCGGGGTGACGCAGCAAAGCTAAAGTTGCTTCTTGTAAAACCATCGCCCGACCACTTGCCGAACTAGTATCGGCAGTCCGAGCTAGTCGATCCAATTCCTGCTGTAGTTCCCGAGCGCTAGAGAGCAAGCCTACTTGTACTTGAGCGACAGAAACTGTAGGATTGCTAGTATAGCCTACATCGCCGCTAACTCCACTATTGCGAAAACTTCTGACGAGGAAGTTGGCAATGGCAATAAAGATCAGGATAGAAAATAAACCGCCAAAGCCACCAATACCAAAGAAAGGAATCAGAAAGGGAAAACCAAATCCGCCGCCACCGGGATAGCCATAGCCAGGAGTAGAGCGATAACCACCACTGGGTGGGGAGTATGTGCGACTGGGAGCGCGGAATGAACCACCACCAATTCTCCCACCAGTGCGAGCAGCTAAGGCATCGTGAGCGTTACCTAGTAAAAGAATAGCTACCAAACCGAGCATTAACAAAGATTTAAACCAAATTTTCTTATTAGATAAGATTTTGTTTTTCATGGTCATTATTATTGATCAGAATATTTACTACTAACTGATGACTGTTAACTGGTAACTGTTAACTGAAATTATCCTCCACCTACAATCGTAACTATTTCTAAGCGATCGCCATTTTCCAGTTGAGTATCTGCCCAATATTGCCGATGTAAAATTTCGCCGTTATATTCTACTGCCACTAAACGAGGATTGAGACCCAAGCTAGTCAATAATTCGGGTAAATTAATCGGTGATGTAGAATAATGAGTTTCGCCATTAACTTGCAGGGTAATCTGAGTATGTTGAGGGCGGGAAATTTTGTCCTGCGCAGGAAGCGCAGTATTTTCACTAGTTGTCTCAAACATTAATTTAACTGGTTTTAGGAAATTAAATGAAGCAACTGTTGCTGTCTGGTCAGTCTAGCCAGAAAGCTTTGAGTGACCGAGCCAGGTCGTTCTGCTTGCATGATAGCGCGAACGACTGCCACCCGTTGTACTCCTGTGGCGAGAATTTCATCGAGATTATCCAAATCAATTCCACCAATGGCAAACCAAGGAATGGGACAGTTAGCTACTGCATAACGCACATAATCCAATCCCGCTATCGCTTTTCCTGGTTTAGTAGAAGTTTGATACACCGGACCGACACCAATATAATCTGCACCTTCTGCGATCGCCTTAGCCATTTCTTCCTTATTGTTCGTCGAACGACCGATTATTTTGTGAGGACCCAGAATTTGTCTTGCCAGAGCAATAGGAAAATCCTGCTGTCCGAGATGAACTCCATCGGCATTTACCGCAACCGCTACATCCACTCGATCGTTGACGATCAACAAGGCTCCATATTTATGGCACAATTGACACAATTGCTGCGCTCTTGCCAAACGAACGAGATCGTCAGCTTCTTTGTCACGATACTGCACTAAAGTTAATCCTTCTTGTAATGCCGCTTCTACTACAGCCAATAATTGTTCGCAGGGAGAAGTTATTAAATAAAGGTAGGCATTTTGTAATTGTCGACAACGGTAATCGAGCAATAAATTACTTTCGAGAGTATAGACGCGATAGCGCATTTGCTTGCAGCCTGTGCTCATTTGAGGTTGGTAAAGCTTGCTATACTCTTCTAGTACCCTCAGTGCTTCTTGAGTGCGGCATAAATTCGCTTGTAATATTTGCTCGATATTACTCCGCCGCTCTTCTTGAGGATGAGATAATGCCGTTCCTACATCTCCAGGAGTATCTCTAGCTTGACGCACTTCTCTAGTATGCCACATAGCCAGTTCTTGTCGCATGTGCTTGCATTCTTCTGCCCACTGCTGGCGATCGAGACCGAAACGACACCACTCCTCAATGATGCGTAGTCCTTCCCTCGCTCTATCCAAGTTAGCATCTAAAATCCGATAGATTGCCCTTTGCATAATATATAGTTTTTGGTAGTACTTGACTTTAATGACATTTTCTCGAACAAAGAGCGATCGCAAAAGCATCTGTTTCGCAGTGCGTATTTTTGCTAAAATATTTTTTCGAAAATGTAAAGAAACAATAGCTGTTATCCAGATTGAGAACCGAGCTGGAAAAGTTTAGTTAGTCGCATTTTTGGGCTCGATGGTCAGCACTGCAGGAACTTGGCGCACGTGCTTTTCTAGCGGTTTTACTTTTTCGACTATTTTGATAAATTCTTGATAATTGGGAACTCCTGCACCAGGAACATAACCTGCATCGCCAATAATATCCGAGGGAGCTTCGTTCATAGCATTTTTGATATTTTCTTGCTGATTTCGTTCTACTGTAGGAGCGAGTAGCACTAATCCTGCAGGAATCCAGCGACTTTTGTGCAACACCCGAAATTGAGTAGGAACAAATTCTTTTCGATAACGTTCAAACTCATTTTCTGATAAAGCTCCAGCTTCCACCTCTCCTTTACTAAGCCATTCCAATACTTTTTTGGGAGTGGGTGCAAAGCGAACTCGAGCTAGAGTTAAACCATAGAGGTCATACAAAGGAAGATAATATCCTGCGGCCGAACCGGGTTCTCCTAGAGCGACAGTTGTATTAGCAAGATTGGCTAAATCTTGGATTTGACTGTCTTCTCTCACTACTATGAGAGATCTTTCTAGGCTGCTGACTCCTTGGAGGGGAAAAAGAGGCTCGTAAAGCTCTTGAGAAATAGCGATCGCTGCTAAACCTGGAGGAGCGAAGGCAAGGGACCAGTTTTTTCGCCGAATTTGCTCTAAAGCTTGCAGTTCATTGTAGGCTGGTTCGAGATCGACAATCGAGCGCGTCTGTTTGGCTAGATATTGCTGCAGACGCTCGTACTTATCTACAGAGACTGTACCTTCACCGTAACTAACCACGCCGATTGTTAGCCTTTCAGGGTTAAAAGCTTCTTGAGAACTGCATCCCGAGACTAATAGTCCTATTAATAAAAAAAACTGAGTTAGTTGCCAGCGAAGCCGCATACTTTACATTTAATTTTCCAAAATCACAACTAGTTTATATTTTTATTGTCTCTCGAAATAAAATTAATTGTGAAGAAAAATCGCTTTTTAGCTAAAACGTATTTAACAAGACAAAATTTTAGCGATCGCCACTCAGCTAGGGAAAACCGATTCAACTGCTGTTCGGGAACCACGACTTTGGGTACGCGCAACATCTTAAAAGCTTATGCTAACTATTTAATACAGAGCAAACCAAGCAAAGTATTAGCTTGCATTTCAAGGAAGGTTATATCCTTTCCTAGCTCGATGCTAAACTTATATAGTTTTTAGGATCTAAAAAGACATCAAAAAGGAGGCTAAGCATATGATGATGATGCGTTGGCAACCTTTCGAGCGAATGGAAAGACTACAACGTCAAATAGATCGCATTTTTGACGATATAACAGATACTTCGATTGAGCGTGAAACTTTTTGGCGTCCTGCCATTGAGTTAATAGATACTCCAGATAACCTATTGTTAAACGTTCAGCTTCCTGGAGTCGATCGCAATAATATTGATATTCAAGTAATGCGAGATGCTGTACTAATTTCTGGCGAGTATCCGTATCCGCAACAGTCAGAAACAAATAATTGGCTCCACTCTGAGTTTGCCTACGGTAAATTCCGTCGGTCGATTGCTTTACCTATTCCGGTTGAAAATGAGCGAGTAAGTGCCCAATTCCAAAATGGTATTTTGACTTTGACACTACCTAAAACCGAGCAAGCACGCCGTCGGGTTGTGAAGCTCAACTTAGGCGAATTAGCCGATTCAGCATCTACGGCTACTCTGGACGCTGCCAGCGAAAGGGTGCCAAACGGAAACGCTCACGCTAGTTAATTTAAAAGTAAAGGCTCCTCCAGTTAGTTACGGAGGATGCCTTGTTAATCTTATTTATAACTATTTAAGGAGACTCGATATTACTTATTTAAACTTATCTAGTCATTAAAAAATATCTTTTCTTTTTTGTAACAGAAATGCAATTAGCAAATAGACAAGAGTATGTGCTCCCAAAATGCTCCAATTTAAAGCTAGATTATCCCAATTTGCTTCGTATACAGAACTCGGTTCGAAAATCTCTGCTAGATCGATAGTGTCGGTACCGGGAGACATGTTTGGCATCATAGCGTTTACATTAGCTAAGGAACCATAAGCACCAATCGACCAACGACTTAACATGAACCAAGATATTTTGCTCGACCAATCGTCGAGGTTAAATAACACTCCTGAAAAAATAATCTGAGGAATCATAATTAAAGGAAGAATGCTATTGCCCTCATTTTCGTTTTTAACGTAAGCCGAAAGCATTAAACTCAAACTAGTGCTGGCAATTAAAGTAAGAAAGGTAGTAATGGCAAATCCAATTGGCCAAGGTATTAAGTTTGACTCCGGCCAATTAAAGCCTAGTAAGACTGCAATAGTAATAAGAATGGTTTGCGCGATGGCAATTCCACCACGAACGAGGAGTTTAGAACTCAGATAAGGCAATAAACCCAGATTTAACAGTCTTTCGCGAAAATAAATGGCTGCTTCTTTGACAATTTCTCTAATGGAGTTGGAAAGTCCTACCCAAATAGCGATGCAGCTAAAAATAAACAGCAGTTTTAAGGCTAAAGAAGCTTGAGTAATCGTAGGACTATCTAACTGTGCTAAAGGTTCTTCATGCTGTAAGGATAGGGCTGTCAATCCAATTGTAATTGGTCCGGCGATGGAAGCTAAAACTAAGCTCATCGTGTCCCGTCGAACTAGTTGCCAGTATCGCTGACTTAACAGCCATAATTGTTTAAAAGGTGAAATACCTGTATGAACTGAAGCATCTGTAGATTGTTGTTCATCTTTACCCGGACTGAGAGAAGTTTCAATATAAGAAATATATTGAGGCGACTGGAGATATAAACTTGCCCATTTATCAACTTCTGCAATGCCCTTATCTAGTTGAAGATAAATATCTGGGAAAAACTTAAAATCCGGTTGCTTGTTGAAGAAAGGTAATGCCTCTCGGGGTGGTCCAAAGAAGCAAAGTTTTCCGCCTCTCCCCATAAAAGCAATGCGATCGCAAACTTCAATATTGGCAGTAGCATGAGTAACCAAGACTACCGTCCGTCCCTGATCTGCCAGTTCCCGCAGTAAATTCATCATTTCCTTATCTAGACCGGGATCGAGACCAGATGTTGGTTCGTCGAGAAAGAAGAGTTTGGGGTCGGCAAGCAGTTCCACCCCAATACTGACCCGTTTGCGCTGACCGCCACTGAGGTCGCGTACTAGAGTGTGACGGACGTGAGTTAGTTTAATTTGGTCGAGAGTTTTGTTGGTGAGTCCCTTAACATTAATATCTGGTGGCAAACGCAGCTTACAGGCATAGGTCAGTACCTCTTCTACGGTCAAATCCAGATGGATAATATCGTCTTGAGGAACGTAGCCAATTTGCGATCTGTAGATTGCCCAGTTTAGTCGCAAATCATCGCCATTGAGATAGACATTTCCCGAAGTAGTTGGAGCTATCCCTAACAGAGATTTCATCAGAGTGGATTTTCCGGCTCCACTGCCTCCCACTAAGGCAACCAACTGTCCTGGCTCGATTGCTAAAGAAACATTATCGAGAATGACTTTTTCTTTACCCTGTTTATCTTTAACCTTGCGTAGTAGTTCATGGGCATCGAGACGAATTTGATTAGTGGCATTGTTTAATTCGAGCGCATCGCCCGTATATAGTAAGATAAACGGTCCGATTTGAATGGTGTCGCCGCGATGAAGTAAGATGCGTTTTTCTAGTCTCTTCCCATTGATAAAAGTACCGTTGGTACTGTGGTCGTGAATAATATGTCCTCCCTTGCTATCGGAATAAACCGTGGCGTGGAGGCGAGAGACGGTAGGAGCATCTAACTGTATGGAAGAGTAGTAATTGGGACGGGGAGCCCTACCCAATTCTACCGGCCACTCTCTAAGACCATTTAAATCCAAACGGCGCTTGCTCGGCATCGTTGGTTTAGTGCCGCTGGGATTGTAATAAGTTAACAGGATTTGGTAACGGGGATCTTGACCTATTTGTAGTTGCACCCCATGCTTGAGCAGATAACCCTGAGACACATTAATCCGAGTTTGATTGATAAAAATACCGTTACGACTGGGATGGGTGCGATCGCCATCATAAATCCGATAATCTTTTCCTTCTTTTTGGAGTACCGCTTGTCTGCGGGAGAGAACCGTCCAGCCGATCTCTGGTATATCGAGATCTGACCATTGAGGATCTCTACCGAGACGATGAACTTCTTCCTTCAAATCGAGACGCAGTATTTGACCTTGATTATTTAATTCAACAAAAGGGTGAAGATTAACAATAGTTTGTTGAGCAAAACTAGCAGTCATTTGATTTAAAATCTTTAATTCTTATCTTAGATGGAATTGCCTGCCATTATGACAGGCGATCGCCTATTTAATTAATATATTCCTTCGATTTTCTCCTCGGTCTGCACTCGAATGAGAGTACAATAAAACTGCATAAGTCAATAAGTTCAGCCATATTTAATAAATAAACAGAGAAAATTTTACGCAGTCCAAGTAGGTGTGCGGAAAAGGCGACCTAGCCGAAGTTCGACTCTAAAGAGGCTGCCTGCGGAATTTATTTCTGCAACTTAAGACGACCGTTTGCCCACAGTAGTCCCTTTATGGGAATATGCAGTGGTACATTCCGTACGGGAGTCCGTTCCCGAGAGCGTCCTTCACTTAGGACACGTTAGCTGAGAAAACCTCTGCTGCTCGTGATGTTCATCCCTTTTGCAGAGCGTTGCCGAAGGCAACACTCGGTACACCTTGTAAGCCCCGTCTCGTTAAAGTCGGAGTACCTTGGACTGACTCAAAATGCATCTTCAGACAATACTATAACTTTAGATACAATACTGATGCATTTGAGGTAGATTAATTTTACGATGAGGAGTATAGAGCAGCTCGATCGGGCAGGAGCGTGATAGGTTATGTCCAATTCAATGGTCGGCAGAGAAGAGATCCCCTTTGGCACGATAATCGATAATCGCTATATAATTCAGAAGATTCTGGGACAAGGAGGATTGGGACGTACCTATCTTGCTTTTGATACTCATCGTTTTAACGAGCCTTGCGTCCTCAAAGAATTTGCTCCTTTAGGTTCGGGACAGCATGACCTGGAGAAATCTCGCGATTTATTTAAAAGAGAAGCCAAAATCTTACATCAGATTTCTCATCCGCAAATTCCCAAGTTTCTTGCTTGTTTTGAAGGGCAGGGACGTCTGTTTCTGGTACAAGAATACGTCAAAGGTAAAACTTTTTCTGCTCTTCTCAAACAACGTCAGCGACAGGGCATGACTTTTTCAGAAGTAGAAGCGATGGAATGGTTGATGAATTTATTGCCGGTTCTCGATTATATTCACAAACGGGGAATTATTCATCGAGATATTTCGCCCGACAATATCATGCAACCTGATGGAGAAGAACTGCCGGTACTGATTGATTTTGGTGTAGGTAAGCTGACTAATGTTTCTTATTTAGGAGAAGAAAGAGCAGCTAGCTCAAGTCATAACTCTTTTGTAGGCAAGATGTCTTTTGTGGGTAAAATTGGCTATGCTCCTCGGGAACAAATTAGTATGGGTCGTTGTTCTTCTAGCAGCGATTTATACTCTCTGGGGGTAACTGCGATCGTATTACTTACAGGTCGAGAACCCACACTTTTACTAGATCAGTATTCTCTTGAATGGCAATGGCGTGATTATGCTCGTGTCAGTCAGCTTTTTGGACAAATCCTCGACAAAATGATCGAAGATCGACCGGTAAAACGATATCAATCTGCCCAAGATGTCCTCGTTCATCTACAACAACTCAAACAACAACAGAGAATCGCACTTCAAGCTACTTCCAATTTGAGAATCCAAGACGAAACTGAAGAAGAAAATTTGCCATTTTTCGATGCAAGCGAACAAACTATCATTATGAACTCTTCTTCTGTTCCATCGCGGTCTCAAACATCACTATTTGTAGAATCTGACTTAATAGAATCGACTGAAGATGAGAAACTCGAATCTGGCGACTCTTTAGTTTTTCAGCCCCAACACCCCACACAACCATCTCGATTTTCTAACTCCATTGAAGAGACAATGATTGTTAATTCTACTAATCCTTCAGTCTCTAAGTCGCCCTCCTCAATCTATCCAGCTCAGTCTGAGCAAAAACGGAAACAATCGGGCAGTATGCCTCCAGTCTCTCCGTCAGGAGCGTACAGAAGCTCCCATACTTCCGTTAACTCCGAGTTTATTAAACAATGTCAACAACAATTAGCTTATTGTATCGGTCCGATGGCAAGTATAATTGTTGAAGAAATACTGGAGCAATATAGTTCTCTATCCCCTCAAGAATTAGTCGATGCTCTATCGGCACAAATTCCTGATGCCAAAAAAGCACTCGAGTTCAAACGACGTTTGTTTTCCTGAGCTAGGTCAGCTGAATAGTTAAATTTACCTTTATTGTCGCTCCAGCAATCGATTGGCAATTTCATACCATATTTCCCTGTAGCGAAGATGTTCCTCTTTATCGGTTAATTGAATACCTTTTAATTGGGGATATTGCTCGTAAAATAGCCGATCTACTCGTTCATAAAAAACAGCTGGGTCGATATTTAAGGCTTGAATACGCTCATAGATTTCTTTTTGTCGATGTTGCTCTGTTTGACTAAGAGAGTCGCCAGATAATGGATTGAATGGAAAATAATTAGGTGCAAACAGCAAACCTTTAGTAACAGTAAAAGCTAAGATACCAGGTATCACCAAGACTCCCGTACTTATTAGCACGAATTGCCAAATAGAGGATTTTTTTCTTTTATTGACGGAAGTAAAATGAGTAACTTTTCGCGAAAGAGTTAGTGCTTTAGTAGTTATTCGAGAAAGGTTGCTATGTAAGCGAGAGATAACTTGACTTGAGGAAGGGATAGAATTGTTTTGAGTTTTTTTGCGGTGCGGCAGCACTCGCTCCGCGAGATCGCCCGGTGCCACTACAAGAGTACGTATATGGGAAATAATACTACCCACAAAGGAGTCATGTTCTGCTTCTAAAGCTTGTCGTACTTTCTGGGCGGTAGGGTAGCGATCGCGCGGATTATAAGCGAGCATTGTATCCAATATCTTAGCCAGATGAGAGCTAACTCGTATTTCTTGTTGCCAACGCCAATCTCCTCGATGACTATCGTATAATTCATCAGGCTGTTTATCTGTGAGCAAAACTATAACTGTCACTGCCAAGGAATAAAGATCGCTACTGGCAAATGCTAACCCTTTACGCATTTGTTCTTCCGGAGCGTAACCTTTTTTCCCAATCAAAGTAATCCATTGTCCGGTTGATTTCGAGACAGCATTGGCGGCTACTTTGACACAACCAAAATCGATTAGAATTGGTTTACCATCGGTATTGCGTCTAATTAAATTGTCCGGTGAGATATCTCTATGAATAAGATTTTGCGAGTGAATGTATTCTAAGACGGGCAATAATTCTACTAGCAATTGAATTACTTCTTTTTCGCTAAATTTTCCTCTTCGCTGTAGTAACTCCCAATAAGTGTAACCATCAATATATTCCTGAACCAGGAAGAGACATTCTTTGCCATCTACCCGCGTTCTGAGTAAGGCTTCAAATTTAGGAATTTGTTCGTGTTTGAGTTGGTAGAGAATACCTGCTTCGCGTTCAAACAATTCTTCTGCTTTACGTAAGTCGCGATCGCTTTCTACCTGGGGAGCAAATTCCTTGAGAACGCATTTTTCCCTGTAGCGATGGGTATCTTCTGCCAAATAAGTGCGTCCAAAACCACCCCTGCCTATTTGTCTGATAATTCGGTAGCGGTCATTAAGAATTGTGCCATCCCGTAGTAGAGCCGACGATTTTGCCATATCAAGGTGAAAATACTGCGCTTCCTGCGGAGGACTGGGGCGTGAATTTATTTCGCCCCAAGGAAGTCCATCGGGAACTTACTTCCCGCTTCGACCCTCTCAGCGCACTCAATTATTGCCAAAGGACATGGCTATTTTAGCAAGGGTTTTCTCTCTCGTCCCTTATCTTATTTTATAAATCTTCAACTTCTTCGTAAATATCTTTCAGAGATTGGTTTTCATAAAGTTCTTGTAGGGTTTGCTGTTTTAAGCGACGGGAAACACGACGATATTTTTTACTTTCTAACTTGGGTTCGTACTCGTGCTTACCCGAACGTTTAACTTTTAGTTTAAGACTCGATTCTCGATCGGGCAGCTGTTGCTCTGCTTCCTGACGGGCGATCGTCTCTTCAAGGAATTTGAGATAATGTTCGTAGCGTTCCCAATCTCCCCGTACCACGCAGTTAGGCTCCTCCCGATGGAGGCAGTTACTAAACTGACAATTTCCTTGGGTTAATCTCTCTCTTGCTTCAGGAAAGTAGAAAGCTAATTCGCTCGGTTGACAATCTAGATCTGGTTGATTGAAGCCAGGACTGTCGGCGAGCAAACCCCCGACCGGAAGCTCAAAAAGTTCTACATGACGAGTGGTATGTCGACCACGTTGCAGCTTACCCGACAGTTCACCGATACGCAGGTTGAGTGCAGGAATTAGTTTATTAATCAAACTAGATTTACCTACACCACTCGGACCCGCAACAACTGTAATTTTGTTCTGCAGACGAGTAATTAAATTATCTAAACCTAGATTGGCACTTACGCTAATAAATACGGGTTCGTAACCCCAATTAGTCAGACGATCGTGCCACTGTTGCCGTTGACTCGAGTCGCTCAAATCGGATTTGTTGAGACACAGACACAGTTCTAAAGATGTAGATTCGGCTTTAACTAAAAAGCGACTTAACTGCCAGGGGTCTAAAGTTGGTTCTTCTAAAGCAAAAACTAATAAAATTCGCTCGGCATTAGCTACTGGAGGACGTTGTAGTTCTGATTTGCGGGGTAAAACTTCTGCGATCGCACCTCTACCATCAAGCCAATCCGGTTCTTCGACTAAAACGCGATCGCCTACCATTACTTTTTGTCCGATTTTTTTTAAACGGGTTCTGCGAGTACAGAGCAGATAATGGCGATCGGGGGATTTGGTTGCTACCTGTATATCTAACTTGACTTGGTAAAAATTTGCTTGTACGGCAACAACTGTACCTTGTAACTGAGTACAATTGAGTGAACTTTGTGTTTGAGCAATCACGACATCACTTGCGGTGCTGCTGTGGCTCGCACTTGGAGGGCGAAAAATTCTTGGCAATCTTCAATATTTTCTACCGCATAACCTTCCATAACTAAACTTTGCGGTACCTGTTCAATTGGTTCTCCAGGATCGAGCCATACTTCCAAAAGAGAACCTGAAGGCATTTGTTCTAAACGAAGCTTAGTACGCACAAAATTAATCGGACAAGGTGTACCCCGTAAATCCAATCGAGCGTCAGGTTTTTGTCGTGTTTGCTCAGTTATTGCTGGATAGTTCATTTATGAAACAGTCCCCCTAAGAAGCCTTCTAGACCTCCTTTACCAGTATGTTCTCCTTTGATTTTAGCTAGTTTTTCGAGTAATTCCCTTTCCTCTGTGTTGATGCGAGTAGGAATGGCAACTTTCACTGTAATTAAATGATCGCCCCGACTAACTGCATTGCCCAATCTAGGTACGCCTTTGTTTTCTAGTGTTAATATCGTATCCGGTTGTGTCCCGGGGGGAATAGTTAACTCTTCTTTGCCATCGACAGTATTAACTTCTAGGCGGCAACCCAGAATTGCTTGCAAGTAGCTAATCGTAATTTCTGACCTAATGTTGATTCCTTCTCTGGTAAACTCTTTGTCTGGTTCGACAAACAGATAAACATATAAATCTCCAGGAACGCCTCCTTTCGCTCCTGCATCACCTTCATTAGCAACTCGCAGGCGGGTGCCGTTATCTACACCAGGAGGAATAGTAATTTTTAGCTTCTTTGTCTCTTGCTTGCGACCTGCACCGCCACAAGCTTCGCATTTTTCTTCAATCACTTCTCCCGTCCCGTTACAAGTAGGACACACAGAGACCTGAGCAAAACTGCCAAAAGGAGTACGAGTTGCCCGCCGCACTTGACCGCTACCATTACAGGTAGAGCAGGTTTTGACCCCCGTTCCTGGTTTGGCTCCCGTACCGTTACAGACCTGACAAATTTCTAGATGGGGAATGCGAATTTGCTTCTCGCCACCAAATACTGCTTCGCGAAATTCTAGTTTCAAATCTAATCGAAGGTCATCCCCTCGAACAGGACCGCTACGACGGCGAGTACCAGTTGCCCCGCCCATGCCACCAAAACCACTAAAAATAGTTTCAAATATATCGGCAAAACCACCAATATCACCGTAATCAAAGCCTACTCCGCCAGCACCAGCGCCTACTCCAGCTTCTCCAAAACGGTCGTATCTAGTACGGGTTTCCGGTTCTGAAAGTACTTCATAAGCTCGATTTATTTCCTTAAATTTTTCTTCTGCTCCTGGCTCTTTATTAACATCTGGATGGTATTTGCGCGCGAGGCGGCGGTAGGCACGTTTAATTTCTTCTTTGTTAGCATCGCGGGATACCCCAAGGATTTGATAATAGTCCCCTGCCATAAAATGTCAGTCTTTGTTTCTCAATATGGTTAATTACTCGTACTGTAGCAAAATCGGAACAAGAAAACACATAGAAGTTAGATTCTATAATTAGTCTACAACCTCATAGTCATCAATCATGGTTACATCATCGTCAAAATCAGTATCGTTAGCAAGTATTGCGTTTTCATCTACACTGATGGTTGAATCTGGATCGTCTTTTTGTTCGGGTATCTCTACATCTATTTGAGTAAGTGCATTGGCAATATTGCTGCCATTATCCAAGATAGCTTCAAAGGGTTGTTCTGACTCTGAATTAGTATCTCTGTAGACTTCGGTGCCGACCTCCAACAAATTTTGTCGTAAGAGTTCTAAGCTATTTTTCACTTCTTCTAAGCTAGCATTAGGACTATTGAAAGCTGCTTCTAGTTGTTCTTGCTGCTGCTGGATTCGTGCTTGGAGTTCTGCCCGAACTAGGTGCTCGTGCTGTTTAAGAGTAAGCTGGTAATTGTAGAGCAAGTTATCTGCTTGGTTTTTGAGTTCTATGAGTTGAATGCGTTGACGGTCTAGTTCTGCATACTTCTCTGCTTCCTGGCGCATACGTTCGATTTCATTAGAACTCAACCCTCCTGTATTGACGATCTTAATGCTTTGCTGCCTGCCTGTTCCTTTATCCTCGGCTGCCACTTGTAGAATGCCATTAACATCTATTTCAAAAGTAACCTCTATTTGAGGTACACCTCTAGGAGCTACCGGAAGACCCGTCAGTAAAAATTTACCCAGACTCTTATTATCGCGAGCCATAGCTCTTTCTCCCTGCAGAACGTGAATTTCTACTGATGTTTGTCCATCTTCAGCGGTGGAAAAAGTTTGTGACTTACTAGTAGGAATGGTAGTATTTCGTTCGATAATTTTGGTAAACACTTCTCCTAAAGTTTCAATACCTAAAGATAGGGGAGTGACATCGAGTAACAGAATATCTTCTACTTCTCCTCCCAAAACTCCTCCTTGAACGGCAGCACCTAAAGCAACTGCTTCGTCAGGATTGATCGAGCGATCGATGGGAATATCCCCAAACACGGTCTGAATTGCCTTTTGTACTGCAGGAATGCGAGTCGAGCCTCCAACTAGTATAATGCGATCGATTTCTTTTATCTCTAATTCGGAATCTTTAATTGCTTGCTTGATTGGTTCGAGAGTTTTCTCAATCAAAGACTTAGTTAGTTCATCAAATTTAGCTCTACTCAGTTCTAATTCTAAATGTTTGGGTCCAGATCGATCCGCAGTAATAAAAGGCAAGTTGATAGAAGTCGTCAAGGTACTAGAAAGTTCTATTTTAGCTTTTTCTGCTGCTTCTCGCAGACGTTGCAACGCCATTTTATCGCTTCTTAAATCGATTTTTTCTTGGGCATAAAAAGCTTTGAGCATCCAGCGCACGAGCGCGTTGTCAAAATCATCTCCACCTAAATGATTATTGCCCGAGGTTGCTTTTACTTCAAAGATACCGTTGCCAAGCTGAAGAATGGAAACATCAAACGTTCCGCCGCCGAGATCGAAAACCAAAATATTTTGTTCCTGGTTTTGCTTGTCTAATCCATAAGCTAAAGCAGCAGCAGTCGGCTCGTTAATAATTCTTAAAACTTCTAGCCCGGCAATTATGCCTGCATCTTTAGTTGCCTGCCGCTGGGAATCGGTAAAGTAAGCTGGCACAGTAATTACCGCTTGAGTTACCGATTCGCCCAAAAAATTTTCCGCATCAGCTTTGAGCTTTTGCAGAATCATAGCTGAAATTTCTTGCGGCGTATACTGACGACCTGGAATGAGGACATCTACGGTATTGTCGCGACCTAGAACACATTTATAGGGAACTCTGGCACGTTCCGCTTCTGTTTCTTCCCAACGACGACCGATGAAGCGTTTGATACTTTGGATCGTATTGGGGGCATTAGTAACAGCTTGTCTTTTAGCCAATTGACCCACTAAGCGCGTGTTGCCCTTGGCAAAGGCAACTATACTGGGAGTTGTTCTTGCACCTTCTGAATTGGGAATTACAGCAGGTGTCCCTCCCTCAAGAACGGCAACACAACTGTTGGTAGTTCCTAGGTCAATACCGATAACTTTTGCCATAGTATTTAGGCAGTCTATTTGTCCATATTAGTTTGCATTAATCGAGTCGATTTTAGGTGCATTAGTAATGTGCCTCAACTTTTGATGCTGAAATTTTGGCAATAATTAACATTTTTCCAGGTCGAGCAAAGTTAATTTAGCTATCTGTATTTTCTAGTTGGTTATCTTCTGCAATATTTTCTTCTTCCGAGGTTATCATGGGTTCTTTAGGAACAGCAACTTTAACCATGGCATGACGCAAAACTTTATCACCTAAAACATATCCGCGCATCAGTTGTTCGATGACCGTTCCTTCGGGATATTCATCGGTAGATTCTCGCAACATTGCTTCGTGAAGGTTGGGGTCGAATTGTTGTCCTTCCGGACGCATTGCCGATACACCCAAACGCTTGAGACAGTCTACGAGGGTTTTATAAACTCCCTGGTAACTGTTCTGGATTGTTTTTTCTCCCTCACTAGCTGGTTTGATCTGAGTTCTTGCCCTTTCAAAATTATCAACGACTGGCAACAACTCAGTGATGACACTAATTTTGGCTTGTTGTTCTAGATTTTCTTTTTCTTTGAGCGTTCGTTTGCGAAAATTATCGAAGTCGGCAGCTAGTCTAGCATACTGGGCTTTAAGAGTATTAATTTGGTCGCCTTGTCGATCTAACAGTTGTTTGAGATTAGCGTTTTCCTGCTGCAGTGCAGCAATAATTTCTTCATTTTCTTTGAGTAAATCATTTGCAGTTTCTGCGATTGTTTCTACTTCGGCAAAATCAGTAGGGGTCGATTCCCAATTTTCTGTCTGTGGGGTTGCACTCGATTCGGGTTGAGAAGCCCAATTAGCTGCTGCCGAACTCTCTCGCTCTGTTGTTTCTTGGTTTGTTTCGTGCTGAGCTGAGGTAGACTCTTGAGTTTCTAAAGTATTTTCTGGCTGCTTTTGCTCGTCAATCATAGGAAGTTTTGTTCTCCATCCAAAAGGTATTTTGTTAGCAGAACTTAAATTTTAGCAATGCTTTGGGGAACACTAGATCGTGTCTGAAGATACTTTTACTATTTTATGACTTATTCTTCCTCATCTAAGCGAACTCGGGCACTTGCTCTGAGAAATAATTTTTCCCCCTTTGGCAATAAGTTAGTTCAAGCAGGTGTTGTTAATGGGGAACAGATGCAGCAGGCACTGATTGAGAGTCGTAAATCCGGTCGCTCGTTGGTAGATATTCTCGAGTCAATTACCGGACAAAATCTTTCTCCCGATCTGATACGCCAGTACAAAAAACATCATCTTTTTGAACTCAAAATTCTTTATGGCATTGAATCTTTAGATCCTGAAATTAACCAGGTCAATACTTTTGAGATGGGAGCATTAATAAATTCTTTAATTCCCATCGATATATGTCGTCGTTATCAGATTATACCGCTACAAAAACATAACGATCCACCTTCTCTGTTGGTGGCAATGGTCGAGCCAGAAAATTTAGAAGCCCAAGACGATCTCAACCGCATTTTACGTCCTAAGGGAATAGAACTGCAGCGTCTGGTTATCACTAAGTCCGATTATCAAAGATTGATCGACCAATATCTAGACGAACAAGTTAAACGGGAAGAGACGAAAAAATCAGAAGAAGCTGTAGATGTCACCCTAGCGATTGAAAATTTAGAGCTTAATTTAGAAGAAGCAAATGATGAAATTGAAGATGACTTAGGCGCGGTTAATGATGCTCGGGGAGCGCCAATTGTCAACCTCGTTAATAAAATTTTGGCTAAAGCCTTACAAGATGGTATCTCCGATATTCATATAGAACCCCAAGAAGAATATTTGCGAGTGCGCTATCGCAAGGATGGCGTATTGCATCAGCCGTTCGATTCTCTGCCGAAAAAAATCACGTTAGCCGTGGTGGCCCGTTTTAAGATTATGGCGGATTTGGATATTGCAGAAAAACGCCTGCCTCAAGACGGGAAAATTCGGCGGATGTTTCAAGGGCGCAAAGTGGATTTCCGCGTCAATACCTTACCCAGCCGGTATGGGGAAAAGGTAGTGTTGCGGATTTTGGATAATTCAGCGACTCAACTAGGTTTAGATAAGTTAATTAGCGACCAAACTACCCTCGAACTAGTTAGAGAGTTGGCCAGTCGTCCTTTCGGTTTGATTTTAGTCACAGGTCCGACTGGTTCTGGTAAATCCACCACTCTCTACTCGATTTTGGCAGAGAGGAATAATCCCGGTGTCAATATCAGTACGGCAGAAGACCCGATCGAATATTCTCTTGAGGGGATTACGCAGGTACAAGTCATCCGCGAAAAAGGAATGGATTTTGCCTCAATTTTGCGAGCCTTTTTGCGGCAAGACCCAGACGTAATTCTGGTAGGCGAGACTAGAGATGCTGAAACAGCTAAAACGGCAATTGAAGCGGCATTGACAGGTCACTTGGTCTTAACTACTCTCCACACTAATGACGCAGCAGGAGCGATCGCTCGTTTGGATGAAATGGGGGTCGAACCCTTCATGATTTCCGGTGCTTTGCTTGGTGTACTGGCGCAAAGGTTGATGCGTCGCGTATGTAGTGAATGTCGAATTGCTTACAACCCCAGTCGGGAAGAACTAGCTAGATTTGGTTTATCGGCTAATAACGAAGAAGAAGTTACTCTATACAGGGCAAATACTTTAACTCCTGAGGAAATTCAGGCAGCACGGGCTAATGGTACTCTTTGTCACAAATGTGGTGGTGTTGGTTATAAGGGGCGGGTGGGCGTTTACGAACTGATGCGCAATTCGGAACGTTTGCAAGCTTTAATCAACGAAGGTGCAACCACTGACAGGATTAAAGACACGGCAGTCGAAGAAGGAATGATTACTCTCCTCGCTTATAGCCTCAATCTCGTGCGACAAGGATATACCACTCTTGAAGAAGTCGAAAGAGTAACCTTTACGGACTCTGGCTTAGAAGCAGAATTAAAAGCTAAACGTAAGAGTTCCCTTACTTGTCGCACCTGTCGTGCAGACTTACAGCCCGAATGGTTGGATTGTCCTTATTGTATGACACCCAGATTCAGCGACTAGTTCACAGGGGATAAAAAGGAAAAACTATGGACTTAATGATTGAAGACTTAATGGAACACCTGGTAGAAATGGGTGGCTCTGATATGCACATTCAAGCTGCTGCACCAGTATATTTCCGCATTAGTGGCAAATTAACACCTATCGGAGAGGAATTGAGTCCTCAAGAATGTCAAAGGCTAATTTTTAGCCTGCTTAACAATACTCAGCGCAAAGAGTTAGAGCAAAACTGGGAGTTAGATTGTTCCTACGGGATTAAAGGATTAGCTCGTTTTCGGGTCAACGTTTATAAAGAGAGGGGTTGTTATGCAGCTTGTTTGCGAGCTTTATCTTCTAAAATTCCCAACTTCGATCAGTTGGGTTTACCGGATGTAGTGCGAGGCATGACTCATAGACCGAGAGGATTGGTTTTGGTAACGGGTCCGACTGGTTCGGGAAAGACTACTACCCTCGCCGCTATGTTGGACCTGATCAATCGCACGCGAGCCGAACACATCCTAACCATTGAAGACCCAATCGAGTACGTTTTTCCCAACCATAAAAGCTTATTTCACCAACGGCAAAAAGGGGAAGATACTAAAAGCTTTGCTAATGCTCTCAAAGCTGCACTCCGGGAAGACCCAGATATTATTCTGGTAGGAGAAATGCGGGACTTGGAGACGATTTCGCTGGCGATTTCAGCAGCAGAAACAGGGCACTTAGTCTTTGGTACTCTTCACACTAACTCGGCTTCTGGTACGGTAGACCGGATGATTGACGTGTTTCCCGCCGGACAGCAGGCACAGATTAGAGCGATGCTATCTAATTCTTTGATTGCCGTGTTTAGTCAAACCTTAATTAAGAAAAAAAATCCCAAACCGGGGGAATTTGGACGGGTAATAGTACAGGAAATTATGGTAGTCACGCCAGCGATCGCTAACTTAATTCGGGAAGGGAAAGCATCTCAGATCTACTCGGCGATTCAAACAGGAGCAAAATTGGGCATGCAAACGCTGGAGCAGTCGTTAGCCAACTTAGTCAAATCTGGGGTAGTCGAGCTTGAGGAGGCTCTGACTAAGAGTAGTAAACCCGATGAATTACAACGTCTAGTTGCTGGCATCGCGGGTATGACAAAAAATCGCTGAAACAAATTTATTATTTAATCTTTTTCTGAGCGATCGCTCAATTTAATTAAACATTATGTCTGTATATACTGCCAAAGTTAAAGACCAATCGGGTAAAGTTTTCAATGAAAAAATCGAAGCTAGTTCTCCAGAACAAGCCCGTAGTATCCTCAAAAATAGATACGTAGCCGTTGGCAAAGTTAGCAAAGCCGGTTTCGAGCTTGACTTATCACAGTTAGAACTAGCTCTAAGTACGGTCACGGTTAAGGATAAAGCCATTTTTTCCCGCCAATTTGCCGTGATGGTTAATGCTGGAGTGGCAATTGTACGAGCGTTGGCGATTCTTGCCGAGCAAGCTCCCAAAGCCAAACTCAAAAAAGCTCTGCTAGCTGTTAGTGCAGAAGTGCAGCAAGGTAATAACCTATCTGATGCAATGAGCAAACATCCCGAATGCTTTGATACTCTCTATATCAGTATGGTCGAGGCGGGAGAAACGGGTGGCGTGTTAGATGAGGTTCTCAATCGCTTAGCAAAGCTATTAGAAGATGTAGCCAAATTAAAAAACCAGATTAAATCGGCAATGGCTTATCCAGTAGCAGTAGGAATCTTTGCCGTAATTGCCTTTTTGGGTATGACCATCTTTCTCATCCCCGTATTTGCTGGTATTTTTGACCAGTTAGGGGCAGAATTGCCTGCTTTGACTAAATTCATGCTGTGGTTGAGTGCTCTTCTGAGAAGCTGGCGAGCAGTTATTCCTGTTGTTGCTTTTATGGGAACTGGATTTTTATGCCGCCAATATTACAAAACTCCAGTGGGAAGACTCCAAATTGATGCGTTCTTCTTAAAAATGCCTTTGTTTGGCGACTTAAATCAAAAAACGGCAGTAGCTCGTTTTTGCCGCGTATTCGGTACTCTGACTCGTTCTGGCGTACCTGTACTTAACTGTTTTGATATTGTGGGCAATACCATTGGAAATCAGGTAATTATCAATGCGGTAGAGTTGGCCAAGCGAGATGTGCAGCAGGGGGGAATGATTAGTCTGGCAATTCAAAAAGCAAAGGTTTTTCCTCCTTTGGCAATCCAAATGATCAGTATTGGCGAGGAAACAGGGGAGTTAGATGCCATGATGAGCAAGGTAGCCGATTTCTATGAAGATGAGGTCGAGCAGGCAGTTAAAGCTCTTACTAGCATTATTGAACCCTTAATGATGGTTTTCATTGCTGTCATGGTAGGAACGATTTTATTGTCTATGTATTTGCCCATGTTCTCTATCTTCGACCAGTTAGGTTAATTTATCATGTCCGTCAAACAAGCCGATTATGAAACCCTGCTGGCAGAGTTTACTAGTCGTCGTGGCGCGATCGCTCTTCTCAAACAGTATCGTCCCTATCTCGAAACTCTTCCCAGCACTAGACGACCGGAACAAAGTTTGATCGCTATTCCTCTGCCAGTAGTGCGCCTTCGCCAATTTCCCGACCGAGGAGGACAGTCTTTTAATTTATCTTCTTCATCCATAGCAACACCTCTCTCCTGCGACTTGGCAATTTTGATGTGCGATCCGGAATGGAAAATTAAAATGGGAGTGGAAATATTAATTTTTATTCACCGACCCCAAGAAGATTTTTCTCACCTTCTCAGTCGTTGGCGACAGACACAAGTTTATTTGGATCGAGATTATGAATGGCTCATGCCTCTCAACGAGCAGCACGTGTTCAGCGAAGCAGCAGAAAAAATCTGTCCTCTGTTTGTCGTTTTTGAGGAAACTCCTGAAAGAATTAAGCAAGGATTAACTGGTGCTGGTTTACCTTTTATCCTTAAAAGCGCGAAAGCGACTCCTAATGAAGCAATAACCGAAATTATTTCGACTCAAGATTGAGGGAAAAGATAATAGCAAATGGGCATTGGTGACAAGTTAAGAAAATGTACAAATTGTCAAGTATATAGAAATAGAAGCATCAAGGGCATTTTAAACTAAAAAAGGAAACAGATTAAAGTGCGCTCGCGCTCTTGCGTCATGGCACATTCA
>JADEWQ010000181.1 GCA_015207585.1 Pleurocapsales cyanobacterium LEGE 06147
TTACTATAAAGACCCTGACCGAAATTCATGAGGGGCTGTCATCCGAATTCATTTCGGATGCTTGAAAGCCCCGTCTCCGCGCTTAACTAACGTTTAAGCGGGAGCCTTCTCTCGGGAAGAAGGTAAATCTTCTATTGAACGAGCAAGGGGACCAATTCTGAGCAGGTGTCGAATATACTTCGGTTTACCTGGAAATTCGGGAATATGTCCTGTAGTGGGAACTCTACGATCTGTTGGCATAAATCCGCAGACACCGCAGCAATGAGCTGGATGGCGAATCGAACCCGCAACGTCACTGCCAATATCTAAAGGGGAAAAACCAACGGCGATCGCACTTGCCGAACCGCCGCTACTCCCTCCTGCTGTACGATTTAAATCCCAAGGATTGTTTGTTTGTCCAAACAAAGGATTGTTAGTTTGATAATCTCCCCCTAGTCTGGCAGGATTAGTTTTAGCAAAGATAATTGCTCCTGCTGCTTTCAATCTCGCGACAGTCGTGGCATCCTGAGAGGGAATGTAGTTTTTTAGAGGTGGATAGCCTGCCGTAGTCAGCAACGAAGCCGTTTCTAAAGTATCTTTAATCGTAATCGGTACGCCGTGTAATACTCCCCAGTTATCACCTCTAGCTAGTGCTTCATCAGCTTCTTTAGCTTTTTTTCTTGCCTTCTCCTCATCAAGAGTCGCGATCGCATCCCGGGCTTTATCGTATTATGATGCAATTTCAACTGCAACCTGACGACCCTCAATCAGCTTCAGTAATTGAAGAATCCCAGAATTTTTTTAAAGTGGTGTTGGATTCTCAAGACTTAACCAAAACCAAATTAATAGACATAATGCGAATGGCAAATGCGGCAATTGTAGGCTTTATTACCTTAGAACAGTCGGGATTATTAACTTTATCCCGTTCTACTGATGAGAGTTTTGAGGTAATGCTCGACGCTTTGTTTGTGGGTATCGAATATATAAGAACAAATTGATAGTTTTGCAGTAATAGACTTTCAAACTTTATAAATTACAGTACTCTTTTGCCAAAATTGCTCCATCGGGAGCTTCAAGGACAAATCCGGCATCGCGAATCATCTCCAGATCGGTACGAGCAGCTTGTCCTGGTGTAGTAAGATAGTCGCCGATAAAGATAGAGTTGGCAGGATAAAGTCCTAAAGGTTGAAGGGAGCGCAAATGAACTTCTCTACCACCAGCGATGCGAATTTCTTGGGAAGGCAAAATGAAACGAAATAAACACAAGATGCGCAAACAGCGACGGGGATTTAACTCATTAAGATGAGCAAAGGGAGTACCGGGAATGGGAATGAGAAAGTTGATGGGAACGCTGGTAACATTCAATTCCCGCAGAGAATAAGCAAGATCGATAACATCATCGTCCGATTCCCCCATACCGATGATACCGCCCGAACAAGTAGTAATTCCTGCTGTTTGAACGTTTTTAATGGTGGCAACGCGATCGCCAAAAGTATGGGTAGTGCAAATCTGCGGATGATAGTTTTCAGAAGTGTTGAGATTGTGATTAACTCTATCTACGCCAGCTTCAGCCAGACGGCACGTTTGCTCTTCACTCAGCAGTCCCAAACAAGCACAAACTTTTAGCTCGTGTTTGCTTTTTACCGTCCTTACTGCTTCGAGAACTCTGTTAAAAACTGACTCGGAGGGAGAACGTCCGGAAATTACAAAACAGAAAGTTCCTGCTTTTAATTCCGCAGCGCGATCGGCAGCTTGAATAATTTTTTCTTGCGCCATGAGGGGATATTTTTCAATCTCGGCACTAGAAATTTTTGACTGGGAACAGTAATGACAGTCCTCCGGACATAATCCACTCTGCGCGTTGAGTAAAAAATGCAGTCGAACGCGATTGCCCCAATAATGGTGACGTACTCGATAAGCAGCAGCGAGTTGCTCTAATAAAACTTCATCCGGTGCTTGCAGTATGGCTTGCGCTTGGGTACGGGAGATAATTTCGCCAGCGAGGGAACGTTCGGCAAGTGCATTCCAATTGGGTAACTCTGTCATAGTAGTTGATGCGTTTTGGTTACAAAACAGTTAACAGTTAACTGATGAAAGAGGACAAGTATTCATTATGTCAGTAAACAGTAAATAGCGATCGCCAGAAAGTCAACAAAAAAAGCGGGCAATTTGCCCGCCTACAGAATTAATTATCCTGGGAGAAACTACAAATTAGTGGAAGTAAGGAGCGAAATAGCCATTAACATCATATTGATTTTGAACGTTGCTTTGGTCAACATTTTGAAAAATAGTATTGAAATTTCCAACAGCGGCTGCAGCATTAGAAGCATCTTGTACTGATACTTGCTCTTGAGGATCTGTGCTGGGGAAGTAGCCATCTGCACCAAATTGGTTTTGGAAGTTGGTTTGATCGATATTTTGAAAAATAGTGTTGCCATTACCGATCGCTGCTGCGGAATTAGAAGCTTTTTGGATGTTGGTTTGTGCTTGTTGAGCAAAAGCAGCTACGGGAGAAAGAACTAAAGCGGCAGTAGCTAGTATACCAAAAGTAGATTTTTTCATTGTTTCTAGACCTCTTAATAGTTAAGCGATTGAATTAAAATAATTGTTTGTTTGCTTTCAATCGTTCATTACGTTAGGTCTAATTTTTTTATGCAGATTCCTCAACTAAGTATTTGTTGAATCATCCTACTGGCTTGGGAGGCGTAACCACCACCAAAAAGATTGAAGTGATTGAGAATGTGATAGAGGTTATAAATGGTTTTGCGTTGTAGATATTTTTCATCTAACTGCCAGACTTCGTTGTAGCCGCGATAAAAAGCTGTGGGGAAACCGCCAAAAAGTTCGCTCATAGCAATATCTACTTCGCGATCGCCATAATAAGTAGCAGGATCTAAAATCACTGGTTCGCCGTCGGTTGTAACTGCCGCATTACCCGACCACAAATCGCCATGGACGAGGGAAGGTTGCGGCTGTCTGTCGGCTAGATGTTCTCTTATTGCTTCGATTACTTTGGTAGTATCGGGAAAGCTACCGCCTCTACGTTTGGCTAATTTTAGTTGATAACCGATGCGTTGTTCGGCAAAAAAATCTGCCCAGTTATCCGTCCAAGTATTGATCTGAGGCGTAGAACCGATGGTATTATTTATATCCCAACCAAAGCGATCGCTTTTACCTATTTTATGCATCGCCGCCAATTGGCGACCCATCTCTTCCCAGGCGTGACTATTGCTTCCTCCTAAATCGAGCCATTGGAGAACTATATAGCAAGAGTTGTCCGTTACTCCCCAACAAATTGGCTTGGGAACGGTAATGGTCTTGGTTGCATACATTTGTTCTAGTCCCAAAGCTTCGGCAGCGAACATTTCTACTTGGCTAGCCTGATTGAGTTTGACAAAGTAGCTGCTACCGTTACCGCTAATTTTGTAGCCTTGGTTGATGCAACCTCCACCAACCGAACGAGTGTTTTCAAGAGTAAAAGATTTTTCTGTAACTTTGGCTATCTCTTGGGCGATTGTTTTCCACATAGATCTAATTAGATTGTTAGTCTATATTTACAAAAACGTGACGTGCAGGTAATGATACTATTACCTTTGCTCACAATAAAGGAACTCAATCTGATGGTACAGATACACTGAAAAATATTGAGTTTGCCCAATTTAGCGATCGCATTGTTCCCCTACCTTTAAAAGATGGACCCAATACACCACACAAGCAGACATTTTCGATAATAACGGGCAGTTATTTGCATCCGCTTCGTTGACTTTGCCAACTTGTCAGAAACAAATGTATTCGTTTATGGATAGTTCTCAAGGTATCGGTAAAAAAGAAATCCATGCTTATACTACCAAGCTGCGTAAAGAGTTTAAGTATGTTGAAGCTTTAAATTCTACCGCCTGTCAACAAGCTGGTGAACGGGCTTGGTCTAGAGTTGGGTTTTCAATCGATCCCCCCTAGCCCTCCTTGACAAGGGGGGAAAAGAATCAAAGTCCCCCTTTGTAAGGGGGATTTAGGGGGATCGAAAAACTTAAAACTGAGTTGAATCTACTTTTCAGACATCCTCTTAGGGGGGATCTCACAGATTAGAAATTTAGTCCAAGATACTTTTCAGATATTCTCTAACAAATCCAATCAAAAAATTTTTTGCAGCGATGATAGGAAATTAGAGCGAAGTGGGTAGTTTTTATATAGGAAAACAAACCTACAAACAAACAAAAACCACAAACTTTTATATTAGGAAGAATATCATGAATAGCTTCTTTTCTGCAAAATTATTACAACAATTACGTCAAAAGAAATCTGCTAATAAAGGTTTTACTTTAATTGAATTATTAGTAGTAGTAATTATCATCGGTGTGTTGGCTGCTGTTGCTCTACCCAACCTTTTAGGACAAGTTGGTAAAGCGAGAGAATCTGAAGCAAAAAATCTCGTCGGTGCATTGAACCGCGCTCAACAATCTCGTTTTACAGAAAAAGCTGCTTTTGCAACCGCAATAGACGAACTTGAAGTACCTGTGGGTAACGAAAAATACTATACTCTTACTGTCGCAGCAGCCGGAATTCAATTAGCTGCTAATGCTGACAATGCAACAGATGGTACTAGAGACTATGTTGGCGGTGTCAGTTACAACTCTGCGGATCGAACTTTTGCTAGCGTTGTCTGCCGAGCTACTAATGATCCTGATTACACCTTAGCTGCTACTGATGTTGACATGACTGGTGCTACTGATGGAGTTTTTAACACCAGCGGGGATATAGTTGCTTGTGATACTACTAATACCGAAGAAATTAAATAATTTTTTCCTTAACTAGCCTTTACTTAGGCTCATCAAAACAGGCAGTATTTCCTAAGTACTGCCTATTTTTTTAATAAACTTAGGCTATTAATACTCAAATTTTTTATGTAACCAAATGTAATGCAACGTTTAATAATTAAAAATATTGTTGAGTCAAATCAAGATAACGGTTTTACTTTAATTGAATTATTAATAGTTATCCTTATCATTGGAACTTTATCTGCTATTAGTCTTCCTAATTTATTAAGTCAAGTCGGTAAAGCTAGAGAAGCTGAAGCCAAAAATATTCTCGGCGCACTTAATCGCGCTCAACAAAGCTATTTTTCCGAAAGGGCAGTATTTGCAGATAATGGTCAAATTGATAAATTGGAAGTACCTCTAGGCGGAGTCAAGTATTATACCTTTGATGTAGTTGCTTTAGGAGTGCAGAAAGCTACTGGCAACAATAATGCTAACAATGGAACGAGAGATTATCTCGGTGGTGTTCAATATGCAACAAACACTCGTGCCTACCGTAGTATCCTCTGTCGTTCAACCAAAAGTGCAAGCAGATACGATATTGCTGCTACAGATGTTATAAACGCTGGCGTAAATGTTTCTGCTAACGTAATCGCATGTAATAACGCTAATTCAGAAGAAATCAAATAAAGTTTATTGTTTTATAAATTAGCCTAGGGCAATGTTAAATGAATTAATTAATAATAACAACATCTTAATAAGATATTGTTCAATAACTTTTAAAAATAAATCTTCAGAAAATCAAGGATTTACTTTTATAGAATTGTTAGTAGTAATACTAATTCTTACTGTTTTAGCTCTGTCATCTCTGCCTTCTTTATTGTCTCAAGTAGGTAAAGCAAGAGAAGCTGAAGCAAAAGAACTACTTAGTTCAATCGGTCAAGCACAACAATTACACTTTTTAGAAAAATCTACTTTTGCAAACGATTTGGAGCAACTAAATGTTGCAGTGACACCTAATTACTATGATTTCACCACTCCTATTCTATTAAGTAGTAATCAAGTCAAACAGTCAGCAATAGACATGAATTCTGCTAATCATGGAACTAGAAATTATTCTATGGGAATTTACTATGATCTGGGACAATTTAGCATTATTTTATGTCAAAGCGATAATATAGGCGGTACAGTCGAAGCACCTAATAATTATACAGATCCATGTATTAATGGTACTCGAATTCAGTAAAATTTCTGTTGCCAAAATTCTAATTTATTTTTCATAATTTATAATAAAAACTTTTGATTTGTATTTGATAGTGATTATGCTTAGTTTAAAAAATCAAAAAATCACTAATTATTTCAGCTTATTTATTTTTGCTGGTCTTTGCTTAACTAGCATTATTAATCTTCAAAAAGCAAGATGGCAAGCAGAAACATCATCTCTTAGTCAAGCTGAATATTTCAAACAAGAACAAGCTCAAAAAGCAGCTCTTAATATCCAAAAAAAACTTCCTTCTTTCGGTTTTAGTAATTTAATTGCAGATTGGACATACTTACAATTTTTACAATATTTCGGTGACGGTGAAGTCCGCGAGAAAATAGGTTATTCTCTCAGTCCAGACTATTTTGAAGCAGTAGTCGATCGCGATCCGCGTTTTGTGCGAGCATATTTTTTAATGTCTCCTGCTACTTCCATCTTTGCTGGAGAAGCACAAAAAGGCGTTAACTTAATTGACAAAGGACTTCAATCCATTAGTCCAGATATTCATCCGCAAGCTTACTACCTTTGGGTCTATAAAGGTATAGATGAAATGCTATTTTTAGGAGATACCAAAGCTGCTCAACAATCTTACGAAATGGCTGCTCAATGGGCAGAACAAAATGAAGATCCTGCTAGTCAAAGATCGGCAGCTAATGTCAGACAAACTGCTCAATTTTTATCAGAAGATCCCGATAGTACTATTGCTAGAATTGGTGCCTGGACAATGGTTTTATCCAGTACCTCTGATGAAAAAACCCAACAGCGAGCAATAGAACAAATTCAATCATTAGGCGGTCAAATTGTTATTTCCCCTGAAGGTGGATTAAGTGTCAGAGTACCAGGTTAAATAATGTTGTATAAACGCAACATTTAATCAAACAAATGTTTTGTAATGCCCAATCATTTTCATGGGGTTATGCTCATTACCGATAATCCCTGTAGGGGCGGTTCGCGAACCGCCCCTACGATAAATGTACCTACGCAAACCATTCCCACGATAAATGTACCGACGCGAACTGCCCCTACGATAAATGTACCGACGCGAACCATTCCCACGATAAACGTACCGATGCGGAATTATTTTGGCGGTGCAGCAGCATCTGCATAGCGGGATCGCCATATAAACCTAACTGAATAATATGCCATACAACCCTGCCAGACATCATCGTCGTTCCATTCGATTACAGGGATACGATTACACCCAATCAGGGATGTATTTTGTCACCATTTGCGCGTATCAAAAGCAATGTTTGTTTGGCGAAATTATTAACGGACAAATGCGATTAAATCAATACGGTCAAATTGTCACCCAAACCTATCAATGGTTATCCCAACGTTATCCCTATATTTGTTTGGATGAATGGATTGTCATGCCCAATCATTTTCATGGGGTTATGCTCATTACCGATAATCCCTGTAGGGGCGGTTCGCGAACCGCCCCTACCACAACCGAACCCACCACAACCGAACCCACCACAACCAACCCGATAATAACCAACCCGATAACAACCGAACCCACCACAACCGAACCCACCACAACCAACCCGATAATAACCGAACCCACATCATCGAATGATGTATCGAAACCCAAACCATTGGGACGTTTAATTGGTGCATTCAAAACCGTTTCCACCAAACAAATCAATATCCTGCGTAATACCCCAGGTACGCCTGTATGGCAACGCAACTATTACGAACACATCATTCGCAGTCAAGATGCTTTAGATTATATTCGCGAATACATTATCAATAATCCTAATTCTTGGGAAACAGATCGACTAAATCCTCTTACACATTAACCATTTTAGGTAATGAATTAGGTGAAATTTGCTCAAAGCGTAGCATTTTAATCTTTTCTGGACGAAAACCAAGAGATTCATAGCTACGTCTATTGCGATCGCTAAACTCATCCTCAAATATCTAATATTTTCCACTTCTGACAATCCAACCCAAAATTGTGCCGACCGTTCCAATAATAACAATTACAGCAATTTGCCGCCAATTTTTTAATTCACCAACTTTTTCAGCTAAATCGGGTATTTTTTGAATCGAATTAGACCATTCATCCATACGTACTTGCATCTTGCCAACATCGACTCGGAGAGTAGTAATATCTTCTTTTAACTCATCTCTCCGCCTCCGTGGAGACCCTCGCCATAGCTGTACTCAGCTTGGCGAAGGGAGGAAACGGAGGGCAGGAATTAATTGGCATATTTTGTCCTCCATGTGTTGTAGGTTAAGAAGTTAATATC
>JADEWQ010000182.1 GCA_015207585.1 Pleurocapsales cyanobacterium LEGE 06147
ATGACGCAAGAGCGCGAGCGCACTTTAATCTGTTTCCTTTTTTAGTTTAAAATGCCCTTGATGCTTCTATTTCTATATACTTGACAATTTGTACATTTTCTTAACTTGTCACCAATGGGTATTAGGTGTTAGCTAATTGATAATTGATAATTGTAGGACTTACGCAGTTTGCCGTGAACTAAAGTTCCGGCTCAAAGCTCAAACCCATTGTAATGGGTTAGCTTAACTAATATTTCGAGTCAGTTTTAACTTACCGCGCTCTGCGGTGGCGTGCCGTCTCCGCCGTGAGACAGCGGAGTACCTGCCACTTTAGCTTCGAGGTGAGGAAATTGATTTCCTGGTGGCTATGTGTAAGTCCTAAATTGATACCTGATGACTGATGACCGATCGCTGGTGACTCCTGATTAGTTTTAGAAGTTCTCACAAATAATTTAGGATTGCTATAGATAGATGACTTACACTATCGAGTTAAAAACATATTTGTCTAACTAAAACAGTTAAAATCAAAGATTGCCGACAAAAGGATTGCCCTGCAAAGGAGTTTGTTAATCGTGGTTGTTCAAGTAAACACAGATCGCCGCTACGAAGCCAGAACCCAGGAAATTGCTAAAGAATTAATTAAAGCAACGAGGGCAAAGGGTAATATATTTGCCCAAATGCGAGAGCAAATGCGCTGGGATGATAAACTTCTAGATTGGGCGATGAGTAACCCCGGCTTACGAGTGCAGTTATTCCGTTTTATCGATACCCTTCCGGCACTGCAAAGTAAAGCAGAAGTTGCCCGTCATCTACAACAGTATTTGGGGGATGAATCAGTAGAGTTGCCCTCAGCTCTCAAAAGTATTCTTAATTTCACCGAGCCTGGTTCCTTTCCCGCCCAAACTGCTGCCGCTACAATTACTAAAGCAGTAGAAACGTTAGCCTATAAGTATATTGCAGGGCAAAACATCAAGGAAATAATTAAAACCATCGAACGTCTTCGTAAAGAGGGAATGGCGTTTACTATTGACTTACTGGGAGAAGCAGTAATAACCGAAGCAGAAGCTCAATCTTATTTAAATGGCTATCTAGAGTTATTGGAACAATTAACTCAACAAGCAAAACAATGGTCTAGGCAAGAAAGAATAGATTTAGCTAATGGGAAAGAATTACCTCAAGTACAAGTATCGGTTAAATTAACTGCTTTTTATTCCCAATTTGACCCCTTCGATCCGGAAGGAAGTAAACAGAGAGTATCCGATCACATCTGCCTTCTTCTCCGTCATGCTAAGGAATTAGGGGCTGCCGTTCACTTCGATATGGAACAGTATGTCTATAAAGATTTGACCTTGGCTATCCTCAAAGAACTGTTGATGGAAGAAGAGTTTCGCACCCGTACCGATATCGGCGTGACGCTACAAGCCTATCTGCGCGATTCCGAGCGAGACTTACAAGATTTGATTGAATGGGCAAAAGTGAGGGGTTATCCCGTTACTGTTAGGCTGGTTAAGGGAGCCTATTGGGATCAGGAAACGATTACATCGATTCAAAATAATTGGCAGCAGCCAGTATATAACGATAAAGCCGCTACAGATGCTAATTTTGAACGGATGACTCGCCTCTTGCTGGAGAATCACGAGTATTTATATGCAGCTATTGGCAGTCACAACGTGCGATCGCAGGCTTTAGCTTGTGCTATTGCCGAAACTCTTAATATCCCGTCTCGTCGCTTCGAGATGCAAGTACTCTATGGCATGGGCGATCGCTTAGCCAAAGCTTTGGTTAAAAGAGGTCATCGAGTACGGGTATATGCTCCTTACGGCGAGCTATTGCCGGGAATGGCCTATTTAATTCGCCGTTTACTAGAGAATACCGCTAATAGTTCTTTCCTGCGCCAAAATTTAGAAGAACGTCCTATTGGAGAATTAATTGCACCTCCTATGGTAGAGGAGAAAAATAATAGAGGAGGAGAGGAAAAGATGAATCAATTACCTTTCCCAAATGCAGCAGATACCGATTACGCCAAGGCAGCTTTAAGAGAAAAAGCCCGACAAGCTTTAAATAAAGTACGCAATTTCTTGGGTAAAGTATATTTACCTCTCATTGACGGGGAATATGTTGAAACGGCTGAATATATTGACTCGGTGAATCCGTCTAGAGAAGTAGAGGTTGTTGGCAAAATTGGCTTAATTTCAGTCGAGCAAGCAGAACAAGCTGTTCGAGCCGCTAAAGCCGCATTTCCTGGTTGGCAAAAAACTCCTGTCAAAGAGAGAGCGGAAATCTTACGAAAAGCTGCCCAAATTATGGAAACAAGACGGCACGAACTTGCTGCTTGGATTTGCCTAGAAGTAGGAAAAATCTTGCCCCAAGCCGATGCCGAAGTCTCCGAAGCGATCGATTTTTGTCGCTACTACGCCGACGAGATGGAAAGGTTAGAGGAAGGCTATAATTATGACGTTGCCGGGGAAACTAACCGCTATTTCTATCAACCGAGAGGTATTGCTGTAATTATCTCTCCCTGGAACTTCCCCATCGCGATCGCCACAGGGATGACAGTAGCAGCTTTGGTAGCTGGTAACTGCGCTTTACTCAAACCAGCCGAAACTTCTTCAGTTGTTGGAGCAAAAATCGCTGAAATCTTGGTCGAAGCAGGCATTCCCAAAGGCGTGTTCCAATTCGTTCCTGGTAAAGGCTCGCAAGTAGGTGCCTATCTGGTCAAACATAAAGACGTTCACCTGATTGCTTTTACTGGTTCTCGGGAAGTAGGCTGTCGCATCTATGCCGATGCTGCCGTACTACAACCAGGACAAAAACACCTCAAACGGGTAATTGCCGAGATGGGTGGCAAAAATGCCATCATCATTGATGAAAGTGCCGATTTAGATAAGGCAGTAGCTGGAGTAGTTCAATCGGCTTTCGGTTACACGGGACAGAAATGTTCTGCTTGTTCGCGGGTAATTGTTCTCGAATCTATTTACGATGCTTTCTTAGCCAGATTTGTCGAAGCGACTAAATCTCTCAATCTCGGTCCCACAGATGAACCCAGTACTCAAGTAGGACCGGTCATTGACAATTCTGCGCGCGATCGCATTCAAGAATATATTGCCAAAGGTAAGCAAGAAGCCACCCTTGCCCTAGAAATGGAAGCCCCAGAAGGTGGCTATTTTATTCCCCCCACTATCTTTACGGAAGTTTCCCCCGATGCGACTATTGCTCAAGAAGAAATTTTTGGTCCGGTAGTCGCCACCATCCGAGCAAAAAACTTTGACGAAGCTTTAAAAATTGCCAACGGTACCGATTATGCCCTCACTGGCGGTTTATATTCCCGCACCCCCAACCATATCGATCGGGCATACAAAGAATTTGAAGTGGGCAATCTTTATATCAACCGCACGATTACCGGAGCGATCGTCGCCCGTCAACCCTTTGGTGGTTTCAAACTCTCCGGTGTTGGTTCCAAAGCAGGAGGTCCCGATTATCTGCTGCAATTCCTAGAGCCTCACGTTGTAACCGAAAATATCCAACGTCAAGGTTTTGCTCCCATAGAAGGCATGGAATAATTCCTGAGCTTTCTCTAGCTATTGAGTGCTGCTAGCTTAGTCATTATGGTCATCGAGTTAGCAGAGTCCAACTTCCATGAAGAAAATCAAAAAGAATCTTCTTCTAGCGATCGCGACTATAAGTCAAAAATAACATTTTACAAAGAAGTAGACAGGAGCCAGAGAGAAGAGGTGACGGAGAGAAGAGGTGACGGGGAGACGGGGAGACGAGGAAATGGGGAGATAGGGAATTAGGGAAATGGGGAATTAGGGAAAAACTCTCCCCAAGTCCCCAAGTCCCTAGTCCTAGTAGTCCCCCAGTCCCCATTTTCTCCTGACTCCAGAATTGCTGACTCCTGACTTCATATGACAGCGGGGCACTCTCAAAAAAATAAAGTTACCTGCATTTACAGGTAACTGAACGGCTTGTTTATGGAGGAATGAAACTAAATACAGGCTTAAGGAGTAGAATATCTCTGCCATGAGAGATATGTTTATTATCATAGTATTTTATCAATTATTTTGTCAATATAAATAGATTATATTCTATTCTTTTTATAGAGAGTAAGCGATAAAAGTGAAATTGGGGGAACAAACTTTATTTTGAATGAGTCATTAAAGCTAGATTCAAGAGCGAGTTGCCATCACAAACCTCCTTCAAAAGCGTTAAGCCCTTTAGGGCTGTTTTTTTGTCATCCTTGGTTAATGTCATGGGATTCTGAGTGAAGCGATCGCCTAGAGGCAAACAGAGAAAGCAAGATATTTCGATAAAAAAGTTCAAAAAGCACTAAATTCAGCAAATAATTGCGCACGAACGAGCAAATTTGCTTAAAGTCTACCGACCTATAAATAATGGGTTATAGATTCTTTCCTATAACCCATTAGACTTGTCCAGAAATTAAATATCAACGATATCTTATAGCAGTCCTAAATTTTCTGTGAAAACACCTATACACCTAATACTCTGTTTCTGCTACCTCTTTGGTAGTTTGTACAGCAGGAGGAATAGACGTACCCATCGCTTCTGCCAAGGCTTCGGGAGGTTTTTCCCGAGCAGGAGATTCGATATATTTACCTGTCAGGATGGGAGATTTTACTTTCATCTGGTGAGTAGTGCTGTAGTAGCGATGAGTTTGGGTAATCGTGCCCCGTTCCTGCATCGAGTCATTAGCTATTTTTTTACGCAGTTTGATGATCGCATCAATGATTGCTTCTGGACGAGGGGGGCAACCAGGTATGTAAACATCTATGGGTAAAATTTTATCAGCCCCCCGCACAGCAGTAGGAGAATCGGCACTAAACATACCGCTCCATTGAATTCAATCAACTCAGCATCCCACTTTTCTAACACAGATGGATTTTCCTTAAATAAATATACAAAAGTTTTAGCAGATGAGCTTGAATTTCCTTTGGTTAAAACTTTAAATTCAACGGCTAGACAAGCTTCAGCGGAACGAGCTTGGGGCTCTATATCAAGATTCTACGAAAACTGGAAAAAGAAAACAAAAGGTAAAAAAGGTTTTCTCCAAGTTAAAAAATTCTCGAGAAGTGTTGAATATAAAACTTGTGGTTGGAAGTTATCAGAAGATAAAAAGTATTTAACAATAACCGATAAAACACGAGTTGGTAGATTAAAGTTAGTTGGCTCAATTGATTTAAACTTTTATCAAATCAAGCAAATAAAAAGAATCAGACTTGTTAAAAAAGCTGATGGATATTACCCTCAGTTTGGTCTAAACCAAGATAGAAAGGAGATTACACCTAAGACAGGGAGTTTACTTGGAATTGATCTAGGTTTAGAAAGTTTTTTAACTGATAGTAACGGTAAAAAGCTTGAGAATCCTAGATTTTTAAGAAAATCTGAGAAGAAGTCTAACTTTCTTATAATTAGCTATTTTCGAAATTTATTAGACAGAATAAATAAATAATTCATTTAAGAGAAAAAATTTAAAATTCTTAAAACAGCCAAATAAATCTCAAGGAAGAGGTCGGTTAGTTATTGTAAGGGATAGTATTAGGTTTATAAGCAAAAAATATTTTGTTTTTGTTAATTAAATTGTCGAAAAACTATGATGTTAAAGCCAAAGTATAAAGACATTTCTTTATATCTACAACAAGTCCTAGCTGAATATGAAATAATTCCAGCTAATTTTGGTTGGCATATTCATAAAGGAGATGAATATTGTGGTCATCTTGCATATCAAGACACAAAAGGATGGCAGGGAAGTGCTTTAAATCACCTTCCAACTCAATTAAGAGAACAACTGAAAAAATTTATCCGATCGAGTTACTCTTCTACTACTGATTTAAGTTTTGCTCAAAGAAGAAGAAAGGTAAGAAAATTTTCTTTTACATGACTCAGTAATTTACACGCGCATCGCTTTTCCTGGCGAATTAAAGTAGTTGAGTCAGCAATGCCTAGTCAGAAATTCATTTAATGCATAGCTAAAGCGTTCGGGATGTTCGAGATGAGGGATATGTCCACAATCAGGAAGGAGAACGAGCTGTCCCTGCTGTAAATGCTTAACTGCATTTTCTGCCTGAATTTTGGGAAAAATTAAGTCATTTGTTCCCCACATCAATAAGGTTGGCATTTGTAGCTTGGGAAACACATCAACCATGACGGCACGCTGTCCGAGGGGGCTAAGTTGGGCACGTAGAGAAGATAGCGTGGCTTCGAGAAATCCGGGAGTTTGTGCCAAGCGTTCTTGTTCTGTATACCACTCCCTCGGGATCTTGGTAGGATGAGCAAACAGTAAGGGTGCTCGCGATCGCGATCGTACCGTTGCTCCTAACGGCATTTTAGCTGCGGCGATCGCTATTTCTCCATATACTGGTAGAGTTAATGAAGACAGGAACGGATTGACCCGCCTACCCAGTCCGGTGCTATCGACCAATACTAAAGTTGCGACTCGTTCCCAAGAGAATAACGCAACCCGTAGGGCAATTAAACCACCAAGGGAGTTCCCTACCACCACAGCTCGCTCGACGGCGATCTTATTGAGAAAATTAATGGCAAAGTGAGTATAAAAATCTAGCGAGTAGTCGCGAATTGGTTTTGAACTCTCACCACTGCCAGGAAAGTCTGGTGCGTAGACGCGATAATTCCGGGCCAGTATCGGCATAACCCAAGCCCAATCAAGAGCACTTTCCCCTGTCCCATGGAGTAGCAAGATGGGTAAGCCATCCGTTCCTGCTTGAAAATAACGGATAGATAAACCGCCTACGTTAATTCGCTGCTGTTGCATTTTATGCCCACGCCGTCTAATTTCACCTAAATTTTAGGCAGAAAATGATGATTCTAGATGTTTCCCTCGTTACTAAACGCTTGCACTGCCAAAAACCCTAGTGCAGCAACACTGGCGATCGCTCCCCATTTCAGTAGTGGATTTTTATCGAACCGATCTAAAATACTTGGCACCACCATATGGCTATAATCTCCATCCACGCTGATATGTTCTAAAACGGGCTCATAAAGATTATTAGGTGCATCTTCGGACTTAGGCTCATCTGAACGCTGAAGCGGGAAGCCGATTCGCAGTAACAAAGAATCGACAAGGGAGGGAGAAAGTCGCTGCAATACATTTACCACCCTGGCTGTATCTCCTACAAGAAAGTCACGGGTGGGATGGGTAGCCGTGTAGAGAATCGCATCAGCAACTAATCTGGGTCGTAGTAGGGCGGTATTCCGGCGGGCTTCACTCCTAAGCGAGTACGACTATTGTTCCAGAAAGGTGTATTAATCACTGCTGGCTTGATGCTCGTTACGCTGATAGGAATTTTTTCATGCTGCAACTCGACGCGCATCGCCTCCAAAAAACCTTCAACTCCGTGCTTTGCGGCACTATAAGCACTTTGTAACGGCAGCGATCGCTGTCCTTCGATGGAAGAGATATGGATTAATGCTCCCCGTCCCTCCCGCTTCAAATGCGGCAGTGCTGCCATTGCTCCATAAACCTGCCCCATCAAGCTGACATCAATAATACGCTGAAATTCTTCTGGGCTGGTTTGAGCGAACGGTGCAAAAACAGCAGTAGCTGGAGTGTGTACCCAGGTATCCAAACGTCCATAGGTTTCTACAGCTAGATCGGCGATCGCCTTGACCTGCTCAAACACGCTCACATCAGCAATTACTGGGGTAACCTCCCCTGCAAAGCCGCGAATCTCGTCTACCACTGACGCGAGTTTTGCCTCACTGCGACCTGAAACAACTACCTTTGCCCCACGTTGGGCAAACTGAAGGGCTGTTGCTCGACCAATACCGCTGGAAGCTCCAACGACGACAACAACCTGCTCCTGGATTGGTTTTAAATTCATATAATGCGGCTCCTGACCTGCTTTTACAGAGAATAGTCGTTCACTGCTAGTCGTGCCATCTATCCAAGTATTTAGTTAAATGTTTATAAAAAAAGAGTTCTTAGATACATGTTGGCTAGATCGGCCGAAAGCATAGTAAAGTTTTGTATACTAAAAGCTAGAACCTGCTCAAAATTAAAGAACAAAGCTGAGTCAACTACCCACCGCTAATGGCTAAGAGCAATTTAGCGGGGGCTTGCAAAGAACTAAATGCCAATTAGTTCCAGCAGGACAAAACAGTTGTCTAGCCTGTGCGGAAAACGTAACCTGAGCTAAC
>JADEWQ010000183.1 GCA_015207585.1 Pleurocapsales cyanobacterium LEGE 06147
GACAGATGTATGGAAGAGCTGGATTAAAACTGCTTACTAAGCGATTTGTTATAGCCATATGAGAAAATGCTAAATACCTTGTCAGGTATACGTTTTTGTCGGATCACCAAAACTTAGGAAGAGCCCAAAATAGTTGACATTTAATACTATTATTGATCTGCCATAAGTTGAACCTCGAACCATCCATCTTGCAGTGTTTATGGTAATTTCGCCATCCTTTGACAATGGGAGCTAATTTTGACACCTTTGTTTCCGCGCCATAGTTAGAGTTATTGACGACGTGCTTGACCTGTTCTACATCAGACGGCTTTGTCGAGCCTGGACGTAAATTCTTCAAGACAGCCTACAGTCGGTTGAAAGTGCTACAAAAGCGTCTGTCTGAGAAAAAGAAACGTTCAGCCAATTATGAAAAAGCCAGAAAGAGAGTAGAAAAATGGCACAATCATATAGCCTTCAAACGAAAAGATTACCAGTTCAAGCTTGCCCATAAATTATGCGACATGGCTGATACCATCTTCGTTGAAGATATAGACGTTGAAGATATAGACTTCCGTATCATGGCTAAAGGTTTCTTGGGTAAGCATACAGTAGATGCTGCCTTTGGTCAGTTTCGTTCTATCCTCAATACGTAGGTAAAAAACGAAACGTGTTCGTTGGTGAGGTAGACAGCCGAGGGAGCAGTCACAATGCTCTTACGGCATATCCTGGTCTGGATTGTCTTCCTTTCTCATTTTTCTTGGTGGTTTACTGGGTGGAGCGAGACTGCGTATCCAACCAAAGCAACCTCGCTTGGAGATGAGCCTCGCCTCAATTTGAAAAAATTGTGGACGTTCTTTGCTTTCTTTCCTAAATCTAAAAGGGGGTTGCTCTTTCCAAATCAGGGGTAAGTGCTGGTTTTTAATTCGCTCTTCAGGAAAGCGGGTTTGGTTGCGGTAAATACTAAATACCGGTCGTCTGCATTGTGGTATAAATTGCCAAATACCTCGAAAAATAAATATTCCTGGCTGAGTGTTTTCGGGTCTATCCTTCTGAAAATTGACAGCTTTAAAGTACAAAACCTGCTCGGAAAGTCTATACTGCGGGTAACATCTTATCCAAAGTGGTACTTCTGGCTCCGATTCAATTTGTTTAGCAAGTGCCCAAAAGACTTTTTTATTAGCTGTTAATCCAAAGCTATTTCCATCAAACAAGGTTATGAGTAATCGACCTTCTTCTGTTTTGCTGACAGTGCCAAATAACCAGCCGATAGCTTGATAGTAGCGATCGGGCTCTTGTAACTTTTCTTGGACTGGAGACTCATTAATCGATTCGGTGGTTTGTATTTCAGATACTTGTTTGTATTTAGTCAGAATTTCCATTGCTCTCGTTTGTTATAACCCCATACGCTTGGGACGCTAGTTTTTAAATTTAGGATGCTTAAAATTGTAAATTATCTCAGATTATTGCACTGCTAGGTTTGTCAGGATTAACAGAATAAAGACTCGCCAACCCCAGAAACCAAAGGTAACACAACAAATAAATTATTTCTATACTAGTTGTGTCATGACTAAAAAGCTTCTCGCGATCGCTCGATCGATAACTTTTATACTTTAAAAAGTATAGTTAATTTCTGAGTCAACAAGAAAAACTAATAATTTATTCATTCAAAATTATTTTTCCTTGTCTCTTTAGGAGTAATTTGATAATTATTAAATAACTATTCGCTACAGCGAACAATAAAAACATGGGCATCAACTTCTTTAATTTGCTTGCTAAGTTCTTGGATTGTATGTTATAACATATCATTTAATCCCCGTGCTGAAATATATCTTTAAATTCATCTAAAAAAAAATAATGGATAAAATAATCTTTTATATAAATTTCTTCTGCTTTCATAAACATTCTTTTTTGATGCTTCGCGATAGGATTAAAATTTACCTACTAAAAAAGTTAAAGTCGATAATTTATCACTAGATATATTTCCTATTTCAAATTTTTTATGTTTGCTAGATGAGCTTCAACAGTTTTAATAGATAAATTTATTGGATATAGTAAAAGAAGAAGTAATAGAGCTTAAAGTAGAAAATCGAGGAGATCGCTTGGATAGGTGGCTGTCTAGACAACTACCAAACATTTCCCGTTCTCGCTTGCAAAAGCTGATCGAAGAAGGCAGTGTCAAGTTAAACGGTCAAGTATGTACTAGTAAAAAAACCCAGGTAGCTACAGGCGATCGCTTACAGGTTGTTATTCCCATTCCTCAGCCACTAGACTTACAACCCGAAGCAATTCCTCTAAATATTCTCTATGAAGACGAGCATTTAATTATTATTAACAAACCTGCCGGTTTAGTAGTTCATCCCGCACCAGGTCACGAAACCGGTACTCTCGTCAATGCTTTACTTTGCCACTGTCAAAATTTAGCTGGTATTGGAGGCGTACAGCGTCCGGGAATCGTTCATCGCCTGGATAAAGATACCACTGGCGCGATCGCCGTCGCCAAAACAGATTATGCTCATCAACACCTGCAAGGACAAATCAAAGCCAAAACAGCCAGACGAGAGTATTGGGGTATTGTCTATGGTTCTCCCAATCGCGATTGCGCAACGATTAATCTACCGATAGGTCGTCATCCCGTTGACCGTAAAAAGATGGCTGTCGTTCCTATTGAAAAAGGGGGAAGAGAAGCTGTTACTCACTGGCAAGTTTTAGAAAGATTAGGTAATTATACTCTAATGGAGTTTCTGTTAGAAACAGGACGTACTCATCAAATTAGAGTTCATTGCAGTCATACTGGTCATCCAATTGTGGGAGACCCAATTTATAGTTCCGGTCGTTCTGTAGGGGTAAATTTATCTGGTCAGGCACTCCATGCACGAAAACTAAGTTTAATACATCCGGTGTCAGGAAAAGAAATTGAAGCGATCGCTCCTCTACCTGCTGATTTCACTAAGCTTCTTGAAGTTTTGCGCCAAAGAACTATTTAAATTCAACTGCTTACTTCCTTTAAATATTTATACAGATCTCATCTAAATCCATCTTGTATTTACACGGAATAGTAATAAATTCCTTCTTTATATTTCCGTGAAAACTCTATAGCGCAATCATGAAGTTTTATTAACAATAAATCTGGTTACATTATTTGAATTTTATTAAAGCAAATAAATAAGTATAATGTCCAAAAAATTTTCCCAAACATTCAACTTTTTAAGGCTGTTTACTTTATTTTTTGCAGCTAATTTAGGAATTATTGCTATTCTTTATGAATACATTCGCTGGCGATTTTGTCTTTCTTCTCTTCTATGTTCTATGCTCTTACCACATATTAATTAATAATGGATAATTAATTTTCAATTATTCCTTATCAATTCTCAATTAGCGTATAGCTTTCAAAAATAAGGGAAACGCCGAGATTTTTGTACCAGCACTAATCAACTCTAATTAAAAACCCATAACTTTCGCTACGGTAGAGAGATCTGGTACAATTCCTTGCTTTACCGTATTATTACTATATGTTATCGCGCTATCGGGGTCTTTTAACCCATTTCCCGTAAGCACGCAAATTACTGTTGCACCTTTAGGCACTTTATCTTTCATCTTAAGTAAACCAGCCACAGAAGCAGCACTAGCGGGCTCGCAAAAAATACCTTCTTCCGATGCCAAGAGCCGATAAGCATCTAATATTTCTGCATCAGTAACCAGATTAAACTCCCCCTGACTAGATTCCCGAACAGCAAGTGCCTTTTCCCAGTTAGCCGGATTGCCAATCCTAATTGCCGTCGCGACAGTTTCTGGATGAGTTATGGGTTGACCGATAATAAAAGGTGCTGCACCAGCCGCTTGAAACCCCATCATTGTGGGAAGGCGATCGCACTTTCCAACCTGATGATATTCACAAAACCCCATCCAATAGGCACTGATATTACCAGCATTACCAACTGGAATACACAACCAATCAGGAGCATTTCCCAACACGTCTACTATTTCAAAAGCTGCGGTTTTTTGCCCTTGCAGGCGATAGGGATTGACAGAATTGACTAAAGTGACGGGATAATTAGCCGACATCTCGCGCACAATATTCAAAGCGTCGTCAAAATTACCATTGATGGCAATTACTTCTGCTCCGTAGAGTAAAGCCTGTGCCAATTTTCCCAATGCCACATAGCCATCAGGGATGACGACAAATGCCCGCATACCCGCACGACGAGCATAAGCTGCAGCAGCAGCAGAGGTATTTCCCGTACTAGCACAAATTACTGCTTTTGCTCCTGCTTCTTTTGCTTTAGAAATAGCCATGGTCATCCCTCGGTCTTTGAAGCTACCTGTCGGATTGAGACCGTCGTATTTTACATAAACTTGCACGTCATGCCCAATACGTTCGGCAATTGCAGGAGTTGGTATTAATGGCGTATTTCCCTCCAGTAAGGTCACCACCGGCGTTACTTGGCTTACTGGTAAATAAGTTCGATAAGCTTCAATTAAACCAGGCCAGTTGGATGAGTACCTAGTGTTATGGGGAATTTCAGATAAATTGGCAGCAGAAATACTCGAAGCCACAGGTTAAGTTAGTTATCAATTACATTTTAGCGTTACGGACTTTAAGACACGGACGCTGGTTGCGAATCCAGTCCTCAACCATCGCAGAACCCCTATTTAGCTAGCAGTTAGTTATTGGGTACATTGGGAATCGAGAATTGGCTTTTTTAGTTATTAGTTATCCTCAATGATAAATTGTACTTCAATAGACAAAAACCATTTACCTATTCCCTGTTAGCTATTAACTGTTTACTGTTCGCTGATGGTTACTTCAGATTTCATTATTTTACCCTGGGAACGGTTCCTCGTCATCGATTTAGAGTTGGGATTAGTGCTATCTTTGCGGGATTGACGATTAGATTTCCGTTTGAGTACTGGTTTGGGTGTAGTCGATTGAGATACTTCCCAATCAGTTTTCAACCAATGAGGACAGTTCTGGTCATAAACCATTTGAAGAGCAGCAGCCGCGATCGCCAGTGGATCGTAATCATCGCTAAGTTCGCGGACAATGGGCAAAAAGGATGCCATTCGTTCTCCCGAAAGGGATTCTTGAACCCGAGCTTGTAATTTGACCAGCCGTTTTGCTTCCACCTGCGCTCGGTTAGGAATTTGACTAATTTCGAGTCTTTGTCGGAGACGACGTTCGATCAGCCGTAACATTCGTCGGTCGGCTGGTTGTACCAAGGCGATCGCCGTTCCTGTTTTGCCAGCACGACCAGTTCGACCGATGCGATGAATATAGGTTTCAGCGTTATCAGGTAAATCGTAATTGATTACGTGAGTCAAATCTTCTACATCTAAACCTCTAGCAGCGATGTCGGTTGCTACAATCATCTTGACTTTTCCATCACGAAAACGCTGTACCAATCGTTCTCGTTGCACTTGGCTCAAATCGCCGTGATATTCATCTACACTGTGTCCGCCCTCTTGTAGCTTACTGGTCAATTCGCTAGCAGTACGTTTGGTTCGCACAAAGATGATTGCCGATTCTGGCTCTTCTATCTCCAAAATTGGCTGTAATGCCATAATTTTTTGCCAGCCACGAGGTACCATGTAGGCAAACTGCTGAATTCTGGCTGGTGCTACCTGAGGCTGCTCTACCGTAACCGTGACGGGACGATTCAGAAATTGTTGAATTAATTCCTTAATTTCTGGAGGCATCGTTGCCGAAAAACAGGCTGTTTGTCTTGGTTTAGGAGCTTGTTGAAGAATTTTCTTCACGTCATCGATAAAGCCCATACTAAGCATTTCGTCGGCTTCATCTAAGACAGCTAGGCGCAGTTGGTCGAGTTTTAAATCTTTGCGTTCTAAGAGATCGATTACTCTGCCTGGCGTTCCGACGACGATATGTACTCCTTTTTGCAAGCTCCGAATTTGTCGCTCAATAGATTGACCGCCACAAACAGTTAACACATGAGTGCGCCGACTGTCAGTGAAATCTTGAATTGCTTGAGCTACTTGCTGGGCTAATTCTCTAGTTGGCGTTAAGATAAGAGCTTGAACGGCTTTATGTTGCTTGTCAATCAACTCCAACATGGGCAGAGCAAAAGCTGCTGTTTTACCCGTACCTGTCTGGGATTGACCCACAACATCGCGACCTTCTAACAACGAAGGAATCGCCTGTTGTTGAATTTGGGTAGGTTCGACAAACCCTAAATTTTCTAAATGCTCTACAGCGGTATTAGATAGTCCTAAGTTTTTGAAAGTAACTGTCATAAGTAGTTTTTTAGTGCAATTTTCCTTTTAGTTTAAAAAACTTAACATCGATATGGTGAATTGGGGGACGCTTTTCCCCTTGTTTTCTCAAGAGGAGTTTAACCAAAAGCTATCTCCTTAAACTGTTTGTTAAGCGACAACGGGAGCTATTTCTCCATAGAGATCGTAAACATCTGCTGTCGTAATTTTCACTGACACAATGGAGCCGAGCGAAGCTTTACCGCGAACATATACTAGTCCATCTACTTCTGGCGCAAAGCGTGCCGAACGACCAATTAATTCTCCCGTAGCTGGATTTTCTTGTTCGATCAGTACCTCCACTGTTTTACCAACACAGGCAAGATTTTTGCTTGCGGCAATTGGTTGTTGGACTTTCATGAGAATGTCCCGACGCATTTCCATTATTTCTTGGGAAACTTGGTCTGGTAAGCTATAGGCAGCAGTTTCTTCTTCTGGAGAAAAAGTAAATACGCCTACGTGATCAAATTGATGACGCTTAACAAATTGAACTAAATGCTCAAAATGCTCTTCGCTTTCTCCTGGAAAACCGACGATAAAGGTAGTACGCAAAATTGCTTCTGGTAGTTGTGCCCGAATTCGCTCAACGATGGCATCGTTAACCCTTCCTTGCCAAGGGCGATTCATTGCCTGCAAAATTTCTGGATGAGAATGCTGCAGGGGTAAATCTAAGTAAGGTAGTACGTTGGGTGTATCTTTTATCGCTTCAATTACCTTGGGGGTTAAACCTGTGGGATAGGCGTAGTGGATTCTAATCCAAGGAATATCAACTTTCCCTAGTTCCCTAAGCAATTGGTCTAGCTTGGGTTCTCCGTAAATGTCTATACCGTAATTCGTGGTAATTTGCGAGATCAGAACAATTTCTTGTACTCCTTGGGCGGCTAGTTGTTCGGCTTCGGCAGTGATTGATTCAATGGAGCGCGATCGCTGTTTACCCCTTAGCTGGGGAATAATGCAGAAAGAACAGCGATAATCACAGCCTTCTGCAACTCGTAAATATGCCATGCCCTCGTTAGTAGTACGATAGCGAGGAACTGTCTCATCAGCAATATAGGTTGGTTTAGCGGTAATTTCTTTAACTCGCTCTCCTGTTTCTATTCGTTTGATAACATTAACGATTTTGTGATAGTCCCCACTTCCTACAACCGCGACTGCTTCCGGTAGTTCAGCCAACAATTCCTCTTGAAAGTGTTGCGCCATGCAGCCGGAAATGATAATTTTTTTGTTCGCTTCGGCTAGTTCTACTAAAGTACGAACTGACTCCTCTCTAGCAGTCTGAATAAAACTGCATGTATTAACTATAACATAATCTGCTAATTCTTCATTGGAATCGACCTGGTAGCCAGCTTGTGCCAGCAAGCCTAGCATATGCTCAGAATCTATGCGATTTTTTTCACATCCTAGGTGAGAAATTGCAATGGTTGGCTTATTTGCCATACAGTAATAACTAAACCTTAAACAATCAACTTTAGCTTAAAAATTACGCCAGACTCAGTATCTCTTTTTTAATCGGAGCATCATTGCTTAGTTCAACGCTTGAGATTATTTGGCGAGACTCATACAGAATCTTTTCTCTGACAGGGCTTACAAGTCCAGGAGAGTTTCTCCTAGGAAGACCCTTTACCAAGAATGGTGCTTAACCAATTATTTAAAAAGTAGTTATAGAGGCAACTGTTAACACATTTTAACAGATATAAACCATTGATAAAATTAATCCTGACAAAAAACCTTGTTATAGCAGAAGCCAGGAGTCAGGAGTCAGGAGTAAGAATTCAATAGCTATTAGCCATTGGTGACAAGTTAAGAAAATGTACAAATTGTCAAGTATATAGAAATAGAAGCATCAAGGGCATTTTAAACTAAAAAAGGAAACAGATTAAAGTGCGCTCGCGCTCTTGCGTCA
>JADEWQ010000184.1 GCA_015207585.1 Pleurocapsales cyanobacterium LEGE 06147
ACTTCTTGGGGATGTTGCTCTATATATTTCCAGGTGTAATTACTCATTTATTTTGGCTTGTTTGACCAATTTATGCTTGATTTACTTTTTTAATTTTATTTATAATTGTATTTTGGAGATGTCTAAAGGAAGATACTTACCTAAAGATGTAGAAAATATACCGTCTTTGGGAAAGATCGGGCAAATTAATCTAGAAAAGATGGTGCAATTACATCCGGATTTAATTGTAGGAGTTTTTTATTCGCCTTTCTATGAATTATTTTCTAAAATAGCTCCTACGATCAAAATCGAAGATAGCTATGAACCCAGGAGGAGTTGGAAAGATTCTTTTCATGAGGCAGCTTCTCTACTAGATAAAACTCAGCAAGCCGAACGTGCGATCGCCCATTATCAACAACGGGTAAAAATACTTCAGCAGGCGATAGAACACAAAATTGGGAAACTAGAGGTTTCTGTCAGCCGATTCTCCGCAGGCATTCAAAATTTGCCAATTTTTTATACAATCTTCTCGTTTTCTGGAGAAATTTTCCAGGAATTAGGATTGTCGGCTCCACCTCAACAACTTGCGTTAACGTTCAATCCAGATAGAGAGTCTGTATCGGTCAGTTTAGAGCGTGTTGATTTGCTAGATGCAGATGTTCTATTTGCCATGCTCGATCCAGGTTCAGAAGACACCTCCTTTAAGCAATATCTGAAAAGCCCGCTCTGGCAGAAACTCAACGTAGTTCAAAACGAAAGAGTATATATTGTTGATTCAGATTATTGGGCATTTGGCAATATCTTTGCAGCCAATGCCATCCTTGACGATCTCTTTAAATATCTTGTTCAAGAGGAGAATATCAATGACACGAAAGAGTCGCTTAACCGAAATTAATAGTTGTTTCCTCTCTTCAATTTCAACCAAGGAGAATAACTATGACAGATAACAATCTCCAGACAGATTGCCGCTTTTGTTCTACCGTATCCAAAGCCAATGGAGAAGACCCGATTGGCTCAGCCGATCCTAGAGACCAGTGGCTGCTCATTGAAATGCCACTCCCCTGGCCCCGTCCCTGGTCAAACTATTCCCGACTCCAGCCGATTGAAGAAGAAATCGAGCAGCTCTGGCAAGAAGACATCGACGTTAGATTGTTACTGATTGCCCAGGAGCGCAACCAATCAAGTCCCCATCAAACTCGGGTGTTGCACTATCAACGTCCGCCTCAGCCATTTGCTCGGTTTGCCAAACAGGAATTTGTGGTGCTTAATGAGCAGGTTAGTGCCCTGGCGATCGCGCTCCTACGTCAATCGCACGCATTAAACCGTTTCCAGCCTTACCGTCAAGACACGGATGGGAGTCGCGAGTTGCTGGTCTGCACCGATGGACAGGTTGATGTCGCCTGCGCCCGCTTTGGCTACCCGATTTACGAGCAGTTGCGCCAAGATTATGCTGCTGTCTCTGGGGGAAAGCTGCGTGTCTGGCGTTGTAGCCATTTCTGGGGGCATCAATTTGCCCCCACCCTAATTGACTTTCCCGAGGGGAGATATTGGGGTCATCTAGAACCCGATGTGTTAGATCTCCTGGTGTATCGTCAGGGTCCAGTGAGCAAGCTACGTCGCTTCTATCGCGGTTGGGCTGGTTTAACCGAGATCGAGCAAATCGTTGAACGAGAGCTCTGGATGCAACACGGTTGGGACTGGCTTTCCTATCGGCAAGCGGGTCAAGTTCTAGCCATTGATGAGACTCAAGACGAGCCAGATTGGGCAGAGGTGCGCCTTGAGTTTACTTCTCCCGATGGTAAGGTATCAGGAGCCTATGAAGCACGGGTTGAGGTCTGTGGTCAAGTCACCACAATGCGCAATTCTGGAGTGAATGAGCCTCTGAGGAAAGTGAAGCAGTACCAAGTGACCCAACTGTGCAAAGTGGCGTGATACCGGAAGAACATAACATAAAACGACTAACCCCTAATGAGCAACCGAATAGTACTGAATTAAGACTCGTGGGCTTAATTTGGGCAATCGCCACTGTGTTTGACGAGTATACCAATGATGTACCGTCCTACCTCAAAGGAAAGTATTGACGCTGATGTGTTATTTATTCCAACGGATTCACAGGATAAAGATTCTAACCGTAAATTAAATCAATTAAGGCAAAACCCCTTGTGGCAAAGGTTAGAGGCGGTTAAACAAGGCAAAGTTTATCTCGTTGATTATTCCACCTGGCGTGGTGCCAATTGTTCGCCGCAGAAGGAGTGATTGATGATTTATTCAAGTATTTAGCGAGTCCATCAGTTCATTCATCAAGATAAAATTGTGCGTACTGTTGAGTTATTACTAGATAATCTGTATGCTGCTTCGCTCCGCCAAGCTAGAGGATATTGATATACTGTTTCAAATTCGGATGAGTGTTCGTGAGAATCAGGCTTCGATAGAGCGTCTTGCCGAATTAGGGATTACTCCCAACTCAGTGAGAGAAATCATACAACTTCCCAATACAGCTTGGATTGCATCGATAAATGATGAAGATGTAGGTTTTGCCATCATCAATCCCGCAACGGGTAGTCTTTTAGGTATTTTTGTTCATCCAGATTATCAAGGAAGAGGCACGGGCAAAGCACTTTTGAAAACTGCTGAAGAGGCATTACGTGCAAGGGGATTTCGGCAGCTTAGGTTAAACACATCAGACAATATGAACGCGCGAGCGCATCAGTTTTATCGTAATCAGGGGTGGATTCCCATCGGTAAAGTTGAAAATCAATTGTTTCGATATGAAAAGCAAGTTTAAATCTAAAACGTAGTCAAGCAAATACGGGGACGGGGAGAAAAAGCAATATATAAGGAAATACGAGAGGAGATAATCTTACCTAGATCGATGCAACTAGGACTTATGCAGTTTGCCGTGAACTAAAGTTCCGGCTCAAAGCTCAAACCCATTGAAATGGGTTAGCTTTGAGATGAGGAAATTGATTTCCTGGTGGCTATGCGTAAGTCCTAGCAACTTCATTGGTGAAATGTTACCCTACTTTTTGAGTTTCTTTAGCGATCGCTCTATGGGCTAACCGATTTCTTCTTCGTCAGCTAGTTCTGCTTGAGCTTCTGCCACTAAGTCTTCAAAAATCTCACCTGCTTCTACTATTGCAGTTTTGCTCTTTTCATAGAGCGTAATTCCACTTTTAATAGCAGATTTGGCAATGGGTTTAGCGATCTTAGCTATAGCCGGAATAACCACAGGAGCTAAAACTACCGCGCCGATTCCGGCGATAATTCCAGGAGTCCCTACCTCTTCAAACAGATCTTCTACTTCAAGTGCCATAAATACCTCCTTAAGAGATTTTTGCTGTTGTCTTTTTTGCTAACGGCTTAGCCTTCGGATTTAGCTTCGGCTAGTTCTGCTTTGATTTCAAATACCAATTTTTGATTTTTACCGATTAAAGGTCGAAGTCCGTTTACTCCCGCCGCGATCGCCGAACCATTATGAACTACAGAAGCAAGGAGGGGATGAAGTCCTACAGTGGTAGCTATAGCAAGTGCAGCCATATTGGGAATTACAGTCAGACGAGTGTTTTGTTCGATCAGTTGTCGGGTTTGTTTGGCAAGAGCGATCGCTTTAACTAGACTGCTTAAGTTATTTTCCATCAAAACTACATCTGCTGTTTCCCGCGCCACTTCTGAACCATTACCAAAGGAAACAGAAACATCGGCATAAGCTAGTGCTGCCGAATCATTAATGCCATCTCCCACAAAAGCTACCGTCTTACCCGATTCGTGTAGTTGACGAACAATAGTTGCCTTTTGCTCTGGAAAAGCGTCGGCATGAATCTTATCTTCGGCAATACCCAACTCTTTGGCTACGGTTAAAGCATGGTGACGGCGATCGCCAGTAAGGATGTGAATTTCCATTCCTCGATCTTGTAAAACATTGATAACTGTCTTGGTTTCAGAACGCAAGGGATCGGTATATTGAATTGCTCCTAGTAATTGACTGTTACTGGCTATATAGATTAAAGAATTGTTTTGTAGGTCTGAATAGTGTCGAGTTAGTGGTTCGAGGCTAATTCCTTCCCTATTCATTAAGCGACGGCTACCGACTAAAACCTCCTCGCCATCAATTTTTGCCCGCACGCCGAAACCGACTCGATACTCCCATTTGTCGCGCTGTAACAATTGCACTCCCTGTTCTCGGGCATAGCGCACTACCGCTGAGGCAACGGGATGAGTTAAACGCTGTTCCGTTGCTGCTGCTATTTCTAACAATCTTTTAGGACTAGATCCATTTACTGTTATAATTCCAGCTACTATTATATCTCCTTGAGTAAGAGTACCAGTCTTGTCAAAGACCACTGTATCTACCTCAGCCAATCGCTCCAAGCTGCGTCCGCTACGGATGAGGATACCCCGCCGTGCTGCAGCAGTCATGGATGCCAGTACGGTTGTGGGTACAGAGACACGAATGCCAGTCATAAAATCGAGGGTAAGGATAGAAGCAGCTCTTGCCATACTGCCAGAGGTAAGTAAAACTCCACCGGAGAACAATAAAGCAGGTAACATTGCTTTATCGGCTAGTTGAGCCGCGTAGTTTTCCATGCGGGTATCGTAAACTGGGGCATCTTCGACTAACTTAATGCTCTGTCCGGCGCGGGTTTGAGAGCCAATGCGTTCGGTTAGGATATATAATTGTCCTTCCCGCACTAGGGTCGAAGCATAGACCGTCTGACCGACTTGTCGGGTGACGGGCATCGATTCGCCAGTCAGTTTTTGTTGCTCGATTAGAGCTTTACCTTGCAGGATTTTGCCATCAACTGGGATTTGTTCTCCTGGGTAGACAATGACAACATCGCCTGGACTTACCTGTTCGAGAGGAATTTGCTTTTTTGTGCCGTTGCGCTCTACCCAGGCAAATTGGCTGAGAGAATCGAGGAGATTTAAAGCTTGGCGCGTCGATTGACGAGCGGTGCGATCGCGAATTATATCTCCAATTTCATGCAACATGAGCAGTGTAGAAGGGGTGAGCAGATTTCCCTGCAGACTGGTGAGAGTTACCGCTATTAAGTCGAGGCAGTCCATATTCAGCCGTTTATTTTTCCAGATACTAGAGATAGCTCTTTTGGCTACGGGAAAGCTGGCGGCGGCGATGGTTCCTCCAATCAAAGTAGCGGGAATAGGCAATCCCACTGGTCCTGCTAGTAAAGCGAGAAAGGTTGCCAAAGCTGGAAATTTCAGCTCAGACCAAAAGCTGTCCGATTCTGCTTTGTCTAATTCTGAAGGGATAGGGACGATAGCAGTGGCGGCTAGCTGAATCATCTTCTCCAGATGAAGACGCATCTGGTCGTCTGTAATTTGTCCGATTTTATACTTAACAGCAAGCGATCTGGCGGTTGGTTTTAGACGAACGCGGGTGACATTGGGTTCAGCTTCCAACAACACTTGTAGGCGATAAACATAGCGCTCGTCGCCAGCGAGGCGAGGTATCCGAAAGCGCGCCCGTCCAGCAATAGCGTGAACTATGCTATAGGGAACCGTTTGTTTATTCGGTTGGACAACTCTGGAACGCACCTTCTTTGAAGAGATGGACGGTTGCAGCTTATAGGAATCTTTCACTTCGAGCGGTGCTAATTTTTCCTTCTTTTTATGTAATTTATTCGTCGCTACAATCATTTATTCCTCCTAGCACTCTCGCAAGCTGCTTACCAATCCGATATTTTTCTTTAATTTATTTCGGCAAAAAAGTTTGTTAAACCAAGTTTAAAATCGGATTAAAGTTTGCTTATTTTTATTCTATATTCCTAATCTAAAAAAGATAGATTTTTGAAATAGTTTTTAAGCTTTTTTGTTTAATAAAAATCATTTTCTTTAAGCTTGTACTTCTTGTTGTAAAAGACTTGTAGAGATAAAAATACTTACTTAATTTTTGGCTATTGCTAATTATTTTTGATTATTTGTTTAACCTTTTTAAGCTATTTTGGATTATTGAAAATCTTTCTTAATTTATTAGCTAATCCTTCGCTCTAAAATTATCAAAAATTATTTTTAATAAACAAAGTTATTAATTGCTACTAGCAAAAAATGAGCTGGAACTAACACGAGTTTTTCTGGCAGTAATTGTGATTCGATTGGAGATTTGCTAGATGCCTGTTTGCCAGTTACTTATAGCAGTTTGTTACTGGAGGAAGTAAAGCATTGCCATGTGATTAAAGAGAAGTCCCTTATCCTTTCCCCTTTCCCCTTTAACCTTTTTCCTTTCTTCTTGCGCCCATCCCAACCAAGCTTCGAGCGGTTAGGCTGAACTTTAGGGAACCTCAAAAGCTAAATTTATGTTAAAGGCAATTTTTAATACAGTTAATCGCGATATACCTAGATTAGATTCTCTAAATGAGAAAGTCTTTAAACAACTAAAAGAGTGTTTAAATCGATCGACACGAGTTTTTAATGAATTAAGTTAACGATAAGTATTTGCTAAGAAGTCTTAATTAGTAGGAAAGCAGGGGAATGGACTACGAACCTAATAATCGACACACAGAACAGAGAAATGGTCGAGGGTGGAGATTTACCTTTTTTGGGGAAACGTCTGAAAATCCGGGTGAAGAAGAAAATGAAGTACAAATAGCTCCAGAGTTCACCCAGAGCGAGTTGACAATGGAACAAGTGTTTCCTTTATCAACTGCCAAGATTAGCGATCGCCTCTGGGTTGTAGGTTTTAGAGGCAAGGGAGGCATCAGTCGCCTTTTAAGCATGGGATTAACGCCAGGAATCGAACTTCAGGTTGTCAGCTGCACCCCTGGCGGTTCGGTGATGGTTAACGTCGGGGGCAACCGCATCGGCTTGGGAGCAGGTATGGCTGAAAAAATTCTGGTAATCGACAATTCAATGAGGAACAGACAACAGATAAATACCGATACCAACAGGGGTACCTCATACCTACGAGAGTTGCCAGTCGGGACTAGAGGTCGTGTAGTTGGCTATGAGAAAGCCTATCAGGGCTATAAAGGGAAACTCCTGTCGATGGGGCTAACACCAGGCACGGAGTTCATAGTTATCCGCCACGCTCCTTTGGGAGATCCGGTAGAAATCGAAGTGCGAGGCTTTAAACTTAGCCTTCGCAAACAAGAAGCCGATGCTCTTTGTGTCGAAGAGGTGGACGATGAGTAAACAAAACAGTTTCGTTATCGGACTAGTGGGCAACCCCAACTGTGGTAAAACTACATTATTTAATGCTCTGACCGGAGCCAATCAGCGGGTCGGTAACTGGCCGGGAGTAACTGTTGACCGCAAGGAAGGCAATTATCGCTACAACGGGAACAACATTACTGTAGTTGACTTACCAGGGGTTTATTACCTGAACGCAGAGGACTCGGAAACTGGTTTGGATGAATTGGTCGCGCGAGATTATCTACTTTCGGGAGAAGCGGATTTAATAGTTAACATCGTTGACGCTTCTAACTTAGAGAGAAATCTATATCTGACCACACAAATACTGGAGATGCGGGTGCCAATGGCGATCGCCCTAAACATGACCGATATCGCTCGAGAACAGGGAATCGAAATTGATTCTGCCATTCTCTCCGAACGCTTGGGCTGCCCAGTCATCCCGATAGTTGCTTCGCGGTCAAAAGGGGTGGAAACCCTGCAGGAGATCGTTAACCGAGAACTTCAACATCCAACTAGACCCCATCCCTATGTGGCTTATCCGGCTGTGATTGAAGATGCCCTCGCCGACCTCATGCCCTTGGTTATCGAACGCAGTTCTAATCAGACGATAGAACCGCGCTGGAGTGCCCTGAAACTTCTGGCTTACGAAAACGGCGTTTCCCCAACCCTACAAACAGAGGAAATAGCCAAGCTGGTAGTAGAACACCGACGCAAAATCCATCAAGTACTAGGTGAAGATATCGATCTGACAGGGTGACAGAGAAGCTAAAAAGCTGACTGGCTCGAGCTCATAGCCTTCAAGCCTCGGTTAAAAAAAGGCAGCTTATTGGGATTAAACTGCATCAACTTTTCAGCTAATTCAGAACAAAACT
>JADEWQ010000185.1 GCA_015207585.1 Pleurocapsales cyanobacterium LEGE 06147
ATTGCATCCTAATTAACCTCAACTCAACTACCCCTGATGTTAATTACCTGCTGTAAAGCGAGTTTTGCCAACCACAGCAAAACATTTATGCTGCCCACCTACGCTAAAACTCTATTTTCAAGCTAGAAGGTTCAATTACAGGGCGGGGCGTACAAGGGTCTGAGGTCTCCTCAGACCACAGCCCCTTGGGATTCTGAGGGCGTAAGCGTGAATTGTCTTCACGCTGTCGAGCGCCCGAACCCCCAGTAATTGTAGACCGCTAAACTTCGTTTTAGCGGGGGTCACGGAACCCAAAAAGTATTAAGGAAGAAGAACGCTTGAATCAGGAGTGCGGAGTGCACTCCTTCGCTGACAGCGCGAACTTGGTTCGCGCTTCAGCCCGGTCAGAATTCAGTAGTCAGGAGCCGAGGCTTCGCCGTAGGGAGATAGGGAATTGGGGCGATCGCGAAAATCAAACACGAGCAGCAGAGAAAGAAATTATTAGAATTAACCGGATTTGATATAAGCGATCGCTCGATGACAAGATGATATTTGTGAACTACCTATCGCTTCTCTTACGAGTAAGCGGAAGACTTCCCGCTCACCTAAGTTAAAAATTTTAGTTAAAAATTCTTTTTCTGAGAAAGAAAAAAGTTGGTAAGCTAAACTCAAGAGTTGAGAATCGGCGAATATGTACCAACTAGACAAGTGGCAGCATTCAAGCTGGTCTAAAGATACCCGTTTCTATTCACTCGAACTATGTCAAGACTTATTCGGTAACTGGATTGTTAAACGCACCTGGGGTAGTGCCGTCAGAAGAGGTTTTGGTCAGGAGACTTACACGGTTTGCCCTGACTACCAAACAGGATTACTCTGGTACGAAAAACAATTTTCTCGTCGTCAAAAGCGAGGCTACGATCTTCGGTAATCACAGCAATGGCAACAACCAATCAAGTCAACACCTTACCATCTTTTGTCAGCAGTCCGATTACAAGGCACTACTATGACGGCATCAGCGACGATCTGTTGACTGCTGGTGCAGGGCAAGTCGGATTGATGGCTCCTACCCCAACAGCAACCGACCCGGAAAATCCCACCCCAGCAGAAATCCGCAAGGCAACTATACTCAACCAATACAAAGCTCTAGTAGATTTACGCCCCCAAGCCGGTTATGGAACTTTATACGGACCTGCCGTGCCTGGAAAATTCTCTATTGGGTGCAGCGATGGCAAGGTAGCAGGGAAAGAATACATTGCTTATGCTGATGATGGTCGCGGTCGTCAAAATGTCACCATGATGGTACAGATTCCCGATAATTTTGACCGCAACCATCCTTGTCTTCTCGCCGTCCCCTCCCCTGGTTCTCGCGGCGTGTATGGTGCTATCGCTGTGGGAGAATGGGGCTTAAAAAATCGCTGTGCTGCGGTCTACACTGACAAAGGCACGGGCAATGGCATCCACGACCTCAACACCGATACAGTCAACCGCATAGATGGCACGCGAAGCACAGCAGCAGAAGTGGGAAAAGATGCCAATTTTATTGCCCGAGGCACGGCCGAGATGGATTTGGTCACTTATAACGAGCAGTATCCTTTCCGCATTGCCCAAAAACACGCCCACTCGCAACAAAACCCAGAAGCCGATTGGGGCAAAAATGTCCTAGATGCCGTAGAATTTGCCTTTTATCTGCTCAATCTTGAGGAAAATTTTGGAGCAGTCTCGGAGAAAGAGGTCTTCAAAACCATCACCAAAGAAAATACTATCGTCATCGCCTCTGGCATTTCCAATGGCGGTGCTGCTTCCTTGCGAGCTGCCGAACGAGACCGCCAAGGGTTGATTGATGCTGTGGTCGTCTCAGAACCGAATGTCAATCCACGTCAATTGCCCGATTCCGAGGGGTTTAGCATCGTGCAGGGGCAGAAAATCTTTCCCCACCAAGTGCATGGCCAACCGCTATTTGACTATATTACTTACTACAATCTTTACCAACCTTGTGCCAGTGCCGACACGACCCTCGCTTTTGGCTGGGACCCCGCTAAGAGAAAACCAGAGAGTGGCTCCTTTCCGGCGGGGAAGCCGGGACGCTGTGCCGCCTTGCGCTCTGCGGGATTATTAAAGAGTAATACCCTAGAAGAACAAATTGCCGAAGCCCAAAAACGCCTGAATGATTGTGGAACCCTAGAAAGCACCAATACTATTGCTCACCTTTACAACGCTGCTTTTGTCTATGCCGCTATTGCTACCTTGTATGCTAATGCTTACGGACGCTTTAGCGTGGTGGATAATTTATGTGGCTACAGCTACGCATGCAGCAGTGGCAGCAACCCCCCTATTGCTAAAACCAAGGCTGAATTAGCCAGTGATTTTCAAGCCAGCAACGGCATTCCTCCCAGCAACGGAACGAACCTAATCAATAATTACGGCAATAACGGCGCGGGAATAGATTTCCGCTATAGCGCGGACGATAACAACAACCGCGATGAATATTTACAAGGGGCTAATTGTCTGCGGCAATTGGCAACAGGCACCACCGGGGTGACAGCCGATACGGGAAGCCGCTTAACGGGCGGCGAAGCGGCTGCCCATTTCAACCGCGTGCAGGCGGGGATTCAAGACATTATAGCCAGTGGCGATTTACAAGGCAAACCGGTGATTATTATTCACGGTCGGGATGATGCACTGCTTCACGTCAACTTTACCTCTCGTTCTTACTATGGCTTAAACCAAAAAATCGAGAGGGAGAGCAGTAAGTTGGTATATATCGAAGTGAAGAATGCCCATCACTTGGATGCTTTTAACCAATTGTTTGACATCAATACCCAAATCCCTTTGCACTATTATCTCTGTCAAGCCCTAGACCTAATGTATGACCACCTAAAAAATGGGACTCCATTGCCAAAGAGCCAAGTAATTCCTGCTCAGCCTCTGAACAGTACGGGTGGCAGTGTATTGACCAAGGAAGACAATTTGCCAGAGATTGACAGTAACCTCACCTGTCCGATTACCTTTAGCAATGATGTCTTAAATGTTCCTGAGTGCAACCGCTCCTGGAGAGTCTAATAGGGTAACTGTCGCTGGCATCGACGGTAACGACAGGATTTACTTGACATCCATTTTTGAATGCGTGAATGAGTGGCTCTCTTAATGTGCCGTCCAGGCCATGTCGATCGCTTGGACCGAGCCAGTAATGCCCCAAGCTTCTGGGGAACATAAAAAAGCCACATAGTTGGCGACATCTTCGGGTTCGAGGAGTTTTTTGATGACAGTTTTCGCCAAGAACACCTTCTGTTCCACTTCTTCCGGTGAGATGCCGAGGGTACGCGACTGCTCAGCGATCTGCTTCTGGACTAGGGGTGTCCGCACGTAGGCTGGGCAGATAGCGTTACAAGTCAGACCGTGCTCGCCCCCCTCCAAAGCGACCACTTTAGTTAAGCCGACCAGGCCGTGCTTGGCACTGACGTAGCCGATTTTGAAGGGACTGGCAGTTAAACTGTGGACGCTGCCAATATTGACGATGCGCCCGCCTTCCGACTTAATTAGGTAGGGCCAAGCGTATTTGGTCAGTAAAAAGGGAGCCGTGAGCATCACCGCGAGCATTTTATCCCAGGTGTCTTCCGGGAAATCAGCAATGGGGTCTATATGCTGAAACCCGGCATCATTAATTAGGATGTCCAGTTGACCGTAACGCTTGAGCGTTTCAGAGACTGCTAGCTGACAATCAGAGCGCTGGCTTAAGTCGGCTCTGACAAAGCTACCGTCCAAGGAGGCAGCCACCTCGTTGCCCTTGTCTGAATCAATGTCGACAATGACGACTTTGACGTTCTGTGAAGTTAGTTTTTTGGCACAAGCGCGACCGATGCCGCTGGCACCTCCGGTTACTAAAGCAACTCGTTGCATAATCATTAGCCTAATAAATTACCCGTTCTCACTTTTGATGGTACAGAAAGACCAGGGCGTTCCGCCTCGGCAGGAGTCATTGAAATGCCAGAGCAGACTCGTCACACAGCTACTAAATTTCTTCATTCGGCTTATGCAGCAGAAACAGAATATACAGGATTAATTGTCCGACTATTTCAACAATATATTCTCTGGAAAAATACCAATTTTGTTGTAATAAAAACGATTCATCTTATCGGAAAATAGTAAGTTTAAGTAGTTTTTATTAACACGCTTGTTTACTAACTTGCAATAAATAACATTTACCAATAAGGAATCTGCTAATGATTACTATTTCTTCATTTGAGGAACAAGCATTTGCTCAATAAAAGCAAGAAAAACACTCCCATTAGTTCCACCATTAACTGTCCTGGTCGCGATCGCCTTCGGCGCAGCGAAGCTGACCGCTTTTTTAACACTAATTGCCCCAATGACAGTAATCATTTGACCGTGCGGATAAGGCTCAATTCCATAAGCTCTTTTTCCTAATAAAGAAACGGTAAACGTGCGATGCGCAGCACCCGCGATGCGGGATCGCGATCGTACTTGTTAGTGATTAGTATTTAATTATTTCCGAATAGTTTTGTGTATTCACTCCAATCAATGGTTAACGCGAATACTCGCTTGGTATGTACGCAGGCTGCAAAGACGCTTTGGAGCTGGTTCGCTTCAGGCAATGAAGAGGGCTGTTGAGCAGAGAATAAGCAGCTAATCCCAATCCAATAAATAAGGCGATCGCTTTAATTAAACGTTTTAAGATTCATTACGCCGATCGAGGGTTACACTAGAGCGAATCAATAGAACAAATGGAATGGGATAATTAAATTTAAAAAGGAAGCTTCAGCGACTACCAATCATCGAAGCTTCCCCAAGTTAGTTAAAAAACTTAATCACAGTATAGAACATGACCAATAGTAACGGAAACCACAGCGATCGCTTAGACAGAATTGAGGCAATTGTAGAATCTAATTCTCGACTTCTTCAAGCCATGTTAGAACAACGAGCTACAGACAGGCTCGAACATGAGGAAAGAATGGCGCGATTAGAAGATGCGGTAATCAGGTTGACGCGCATTGAAGAAGCTCAAAACAGGATGTTAGCAAATATGGACGACGATCGACCCACGATTTTACGAAGATTAATGGCGATCGAAAACAAAGTAGATACTCTGCTCGAACGCGGTGCGAATCGTCCTAGCCAGTAGTCTACAGTTGGGTAAGTTTTTTCCTCACTTGCCCAACACAACAAAAGTAAAATTCTGTTGTCATAAATCATGGTTCTCGATACTTATCCCAAGCTGACTAATGCGACATCAGACCGCGAAATTATCCGGTTCTGGATTTCTCAGAAGGCTAGGACTACCCAAAAAACCTATGTAACTATCTCGCGTCAGTTTCTCGAATTTGCCGGGAAAGAGTTAAAAGCGGTGATGCTAGAAGATATTTTACTGTGGTTGGAATCGTTTCAACTGCGGGGTGCATCTCAAAACACGATTAATAATAAACTGGCTGCCATTAAATCTCTATTTAGTTTTGGGGTAAAGACGGGTTATTTATCGGCTAACCCCGCCTCGATGATTAAAACTCCCAAAGCCAAGGATACTCTCAACGAGCGCATTCTAATTGAAGAGGATGTGAAAAAATTAATTGCCGCTGCCAAAAACGAGCGCGATCGCCTGATTTTGATTATGCTCTACATTTTGGGTTTGCGAATCTCGGAGTTAGTAGGTTTGAACTGGACGGATTTTCAACCAATTAAGAAAAAGGAAGTAGCCGTAACCATCTTGGGCAAAGGTTCTAAAACCAGGACGCTATTGATCGGTCAATTACTCTGGGAGCAGCTTCAACAACTTCCCAGAGACGATCGATGTAATGCTGTATTCCTCTCTCGGTTCAACAATCGCCTCGATCGCCATGCCATCCATCGCATGATCAAAGATGCTGCCAAAAGAGCAGGCATAAATCTCAACACTTCGGCTCACTGGCTGCGTCATTCCCACAGTACCCACAGCCTCAATCATGGTGCAGCAGTAGAGTTATTGATGAAGTCTTTAGGGCATAGTTCTCTGGCTGTTACATCTCGTTATCTGCACGTTCAGCCCTCGGAGTGTACGAGTAAGTTTATTGAGTTGGATTAGTGGGGCGATTGTAGCGATCGCTTCAATACTCATTCTCAATTTGTTGTGTAGCAGCTTTTTCTAAACGTTCGGTTTCGCTTTTTGCCTGTTTGAGTAAATCATCCCAATTATCTGGTGGATTACCTTTGTCCAGCATTTTCTGAAAAATTGAATAAGCGTCAGTTTTGCTACCGTAGGCTCTCTTAGAATTTTCGTCGTTTACCCAAGCGTAAACAATGATTTTACTATCTAAGTGATATCGAAAAAATAAGCGATACTGCTGAAAAAATTTAGCCCTAAACCAGTGCTTATAATCATCCCCAAGGGTTTTGCCTTGACGATATTTGCTCTGAGTTGGGTCTTGAGGAATTTCATCAAATGCTAGCTTAACTATGGCAGCTAAAAGTTTTGTGTGCTTTTTGTTTTGATATGTACTGGGGTACTTCTGACGCAAGAAGTCAACTTTTGTCAGAAGTGTTTCAAACTCTTCTAAAAAAAGAGAATGGGCGTATATTTTCCATCCATTTATTACTATTGGCTGACCTGTAGGCAAGCTTATTCATCCTCGTCACCTAGTGGGGCATCAAGATCGATTTCAACGCCCCCTACTAGAGATTGAGCGCGCTTAACTACATCAGAACTAATTGCTTGAATGTGTTCGGGGTTATCTTTCATGTCTTTTGCTAGAAAGTTCAGAAAGTTGTCCAAAACAGGATCGCTCTCTGTGTTTTCGACACGAGAAATTACTACTCTATGGTCAGGCTCTATGGTGTAGCAGATTTTATCATTCTTGCTTAAGTTAAGAGCTTTGCGAACGGGAGCGGGAATTGTAGTCTGATAACGTTGTGTAAGAGTAGATTCTGAGCAAGGGGGTGTCAGTGTTCCATTCATGGCGACCTCTGAATCTATTAATTTTCTTTAGAGAAATATTTATTTTTATACGGAGTACTCTTTATAGTAATGCAATTGCATTGTCTTGTCAAACCCGATCGCTCTGACCATCAGAAATGTATAATCAGTCAATTGTAATAACTCCCTCACCGCTTGATCTCGCTTAATCTCAACCTCAACCAACTGTTCCTGTAAGCGATCGCGCCTGTCCTCCATCCCCAAAATCTGCGAGGTACTACCCCGACCAAACTTATAAGCAATCCTAGCTACTTCCCGTTGTTGTTCCAATGTTTCCAATTGAGATGAGAGTAATTCATGTCTGCGGTTCGCTGCTTCATAATCTAGTAGTAGGTGCAGTACTTTATCCCCTATCTCAACCTTCTCCTCTTCCTGCTGTCTCTCAAGTTCAGCTTTAGCTGCTAATAAATCGGCTGTTTTGATTTCGAGGTCGGCGATCGCTATCCTATCTCTTTGAACATCGCCACCACCGAAGAGGTTTTGTAGCAGCTTCACTGGGTCGAGAGTGACATAATTAGTCCAAGTTTTTTTCTGGCTATAGGTAATGCGATCTTCCATCAACTCTAACCGCTGGTCAATTAGAGCAATCTTTTCATCTAGTTTCTTGAGTTTATTGGAATTGGCGATCGCTATCGGACACCATAAGAGTAATTTCAGCAGATAAAGACCCATCAGGAGCTTGACCGATCCATTTAATCCTGCGTACTGTACCGCTATAGGGAGCTTTAACGACTGAAAGAGAAGCGATCTGATTTTCCACATCATTTAACCTTGCCTGTAATTGAGATACTTGAAACTCTCTATCTGCTAGTCTTTGCTCGTATTCTGCTAGCTGTCGTTGGTAGTTGAGCCTGGATTAGACCTCTTGCATAACTAATCAAAAAATTCATATTTTGACTGAGAGCCCAACCGATAATTATAAATTCCAGCTCAGAGACTTAATCGAAGATTAAAGCGTCTTCTTCGATTACGATCTCGTGTTGA
>JADEWQ010000186.1 GCA_015207585.1 Pleurocapsales cyanobacterium LEGE 06147
AACTTATTTGCTCTATTATCACAGATGTTGGGCACTTAGTGAGAAGTTCGCTCTCGACGCGGAGCGAACCCCTCTCAACGCTTTCCTAGCGGATAAGCGTGAGGCTTCCCGCTCACGGAGCTAAAAAAAGAGCTTTTTTAAGGCGATCGCCTAATCTCAGACGAATTCTCTTTAAAGTTTATTTTTTAAATTGAAGAAATTTCTTTAGTAGAATTTAAAAGAGAATTTTAGGCTTATAAATAAATTTGATTAATTTATTCAATCATCTAGCTCGGTCATTTATCTTAATCAAAGCTAGCTCAATTTGGTCTTTTTCTGGTTGAGCAATTGCTACCTTGATATCCGGTCCAAAAAACTTTTCAATCTTTTCTTGTTTTTCTTGCCACTGGGAAAAAGAAATAAACGGCGAATTAAACTCCATGACGAGAGTATAGGCACAATCGGTCTCTGTTTCCCTAATACTAACTAATTCCGGTCTTTCTTCGTCTGTAGGACTTAAGCCAATTCTTGCTAAAGACTCGTCTAGATGTGCTTGTTGTCCGTAACGATAGCGAGTAACATCTTTACGTAATTGATTTTGCGTGGGAGTGGCTTGCTTGTCTCGCAAATCGACGATCTCTGGTGATGTAGGCACAGAAAATGGTATCGGTTTTAGTTCGGCAGCTTTTAGGGCTAAACCTCCCAATAAAATGGGAACGCCATAGAATAATCCTGCTAAATTGAGGGTAGCATTGCCAGTAGCATAGGCAATAAAGCCGATAATGGTAAGTATACTGCCGACAGTCAGTCCGACAGAAGCCAGAGAAATTTGACGCAACATTGGCAAGAGATTAACTAATTTGGATAATATTGTTTATTCTAAAGCTATAGTTAGCTAGATAGCGCAGAATATGGATGAATCTACTCTGAAAAATAGAATTGCTCAGATTGAGAGTAAGCGAGAATTATTAGTCAATCTCCTAGAACAACCGAATCTAGGAACTCTCAGAATTGATGTCAATCAGGCATTAGAAGAATTAGATGAGCTGATCGAAGAATTTAAGGAGACTTTTCCAGCAGAAAATTAGCTCGTCAATTTTTTTTGCTAAGACTCAAGTTGGCGATCGCCTTATTTCTATACAGGCGATCGCCAAATTTTCCTTATATTTGATAATGATACTCAAATAAAATTTAAGTTTAACGACAACAAAAATTAGTCGAACAATAAAAAATACGGCATTAACCAATTTTTATTTTATATTTAATCAACGTAAGATTATTTGCCAAGTTGATTCAATAATCTTTGCTATCTAGCGAGAGTGCGTTCGAGATAATTGCTTCCCATTGCACTATAAAAAAGTTTTGCTTTGATTACAGAAGAGATAGCGATATTCTTAGTATTGGTTGCTTATAGCTGTTCTCGAATTGCCGGAGAACGTCCGTTTAGGTAATGAACACAGACACAGGTCATTATTTTTCATAATTTTTTTCTAGGACTTTAGCAAGGTCGGATTCTATTTGTATGCTCATTGCTATAATCTCGTTAAGTTTTGACTATCAAATATAGAGCCATTTTAACTTTGCTTTGAATTGACAACCCTCAAACCTAAAGGTAATTAGTTTGTGCGAGAATTTTTGTAACTGAGAATAAAAGCCTCAGCTTCGCTGAGACCGCGAATTTTTTCCTGGTAATTAGTAAGTTAACAATATAACCTGCTGTATGGTTGTGGTGCCGATGTATAAAAGTATAAAAATCATATAATATTTATACTAAAATTATTTATAGATAAATGGATTTTGAGTTTGACGAGACTAAAAGTGAGTCGAACAAGAAAAAGCACGGCATCGACTTTATCAAAGTACAGGAGTTATGGGAAGACATTGAACGAATTGAAATTCCTGCTCGAACAGAAGATGAACCAAGATTCCTAATAATTGGGAAGATAGCAGAGAAGCATTGGTCAGCAGTCATTACCTATCGAAAAGATCAAATCAGAATTATCTCAGTTCGACGTTCTCGAAAAGAAGAAGTGAAAATATATGAAAGCTTCAGAATTTGACAAGAAATTTGATAGTGGTGAAGATGTCACCGAATTTATCGATCTGAGTCATGCAAGACGACCAGGATGCGAACAAAAAAGAGTGAATGTTGATTTTCCACTCTGGATGATCGAAGCCTTAGATTATGAAGCAAAACGCCTGGGAGTTACTCGTCAATCAATTATCAAATTTTGGATTGCCGAACGTCTTGAAAAACTATCATATTGAATGGATATTAATTCCTCAAATTTTATAACAGTTCCTAGTCTGCAGAAGTGACAATTGGTCTATTTATATAGCAATTGGAAATAAATTGTAAGATTTTTGTTTCCTGTTTAATAGAATTTTTGTTCACAACATAAATAGGATTGCTATAAACATCAATTAATCGAAGAGTCAATTATGCAATCTGCTGTTTACCTCAAAACTAAAGTTTTACCTGCCCCTCAACGCTAGGATAAACGTAGAGCTCGCAGTTTTAATTTACAGTGTCGAAGTATAACTGACCGGGTTTCATAAAAAACAATCTTTTGGATAATCGAAGCTTCGCCTTAAATTTACTCGTTATATTTGACGAAGAAATTCTTTTTTTAGTAATAATGGGCTTTCTTGCAACGCTCTATCTATAAACCCTGTCAACAATTGTGAATTAAGTCCGGGCAGATTTTTACTACTACTAACTTGCCTAAAATTATTGTTATCAATCAGATAAATACTCAGTTGATTATCTTGCCAAAACCAGACTTCTTCTACTCCTAAAAGTTGATATTTCTCTAAATCATTAATTCCACCACTGCTAAAAACTATTTCTACAGCCAAGTCAGGTATTTGTTTGCGATTACCAAAAGAATAACTGGTATCAGGTTCTTTTCCTACTAGTGGGGGTTTTTTCAGAGTAGTCGATCCCATCGGGTAATAGATTAAATCTTTTTGTTCGCAGTAGGCTTCGATTAAAATGCCTATTAGCTCTTTGATAACTTCGTGATTTAATCCTGGAGACAAAACTGTAACTACTCCATTATAAAAGGAAATTCTAGACTTGCTGATGTTGAGATTAGCGATCGCTTCATACTCATCCCAAGTCAATTCCGCCACACTATAAGTTTGGTCTTTCTGACTATAAGCTTCGAAGTTAGTAATTAATTCTTGGAGCATTTTAGGGTTTTGTTATGCAATTAAAACCTGTTTAATTTTAACTTATTTATAGTTTAAAATAGCTTTTACTTATTGGGTTGGGTCGAGAAAACCCAACAGCAATAAGAAATAGATGGGTTTCGCGCTTCGCTTTACTCATCCTACAAATAATGTAAGGATTCAGGTGCGAGGTAATTGACAGAGGGGGGTTCGTTATAGACATTTTTCAATCTACGGAACAAATCTCTGTAAGGGCAATTGGCGAATTATCTCTACAAATTTTGTTATTTATCAATCAGCAAGTTGGCATTTAGCAGGATCGATATTTGTAGTTGAATTATCATTATAGTCGCCAGATTTTATAATGCCTAAACCATAAGCAACCAATACACATTTTTTTTCATTAGTATCATTAGATGAAAGAACAATTGCGTAACCAATAGTATTAGGGCTAGGAATGGGTTCTGGAACATTCCCTTTATGAGAAAAGATAATTTCTAGAGGAGAAGTATCCGGATTTGTATTAATATTTATATTACTGTCAATTGTTCGCTGGCTTAGCAAGCAACTGTTTGGACTTGCAGTAATAGTTCCAGAATTGATAGTAACTGTACATTGTCTGCCTCTACGCATTGCTTGTCGTTGTGCTTCTTTGAGTGCGCCTTCTATTTGAGCTACTGCTTCTTTTACTTTATTCTGATTAAATAAACCAACAAAGCTAGGAACGGCGATCGCAGCTAAAACTCCAACAACAATTGCAGTAGTTACTATTTCTATGAGGGTAAAACCGGCATTTTTTTTAAGGACATTGAAAAGCTGCATTCGGCATTACCTCAATATAATCTGTTGCGATAATATTAGGATCGTTTGGGTCATCTAGATCGCCAGCAAAATCGGTACCATCGAATTCTCTGACTTCATATCTAATTCTTAAAACTTTGTGAGGGACAATACTACTAGCAGATTGATTGATGCGTCTTAATCCTAATCTTTTTCCTTCTTCATTGTTTATCAATTGTTTGTTAGGTGTTGCTTGATAAGAAGTTGATAAATTATATGCATTCCATAAAGCTTGAGCATATCCATTGCTATAACTAGTTGCTAAACAATTAGAAGTAGTTGAAGGGAGGTTAATTGCTATACTATTAAGATTCTCGATCTCTTCTTGAATTAACTGGCTGGCTACTTGTTTTTCCTGTGCTTTAACTCTGAAGACGGTAGCTACTACCATAGTTTGCAGTGATGCTGCTAAGAAACCTGCTGCGATTAAGATTGCAACCATAACTTCCAGCATAGTAAAGCCTCGATTTGATTGCAACTTTTTAAGAATTAATATATTTAGCTTTAACATTTATTCTGCCTCCACTGTTTCCCATCTGCTGGGAGGATAAATAATTGGCTTAATCACTAGATTATTGTTGTCAAGGCTTTGTCTAACACTAGTGTAGTGATAATAGCGTTCGTTTAGAGTAGTATCTGCCAGAGTATCTGGAGTAATTTTTACCTTTGCATTAGTCTGATTATCCCACTCCTTTACCCATACAGCACCAGTAATCTCAACTGTCGGAGTACCACTCACTTTCACGGTAGCGTTAGGCGCATGAATAAAAGCTTTTATTTTAATCTTTCCACTACCTTTAAATTCAATGTCGATTTCTCGATCGCTATAAATTTCTAAGCGATTGGAGGTATTGGTATCCTCACAAACATTATCGTTATCAACATCGATGCAGTTAACCTTTACTTTGCCGTTAAAAGTAATATCATCTTGAACGTACAAAACAACTTTTTCATTGTCTCCAACTGTAATTATTAAATCCTCATTATTAAAATTTAGTTCGTTTTCAATTCTGTATTGATAAATTTTGCTTTTTCCGTCTCCTCCCAATACCCAATCATCAGCGGATCTTGGTAAAGGTATATTTTTTATGATACTATTATTGCTGATTCCATAAATTTGACCTAAAGGAATAGGAATAGAAGGTAAGTTTTGAGCTTCAGCAGAAACATTACCTAACGCCTCTGCAATATCTTTAGTTCCCGATGATAATTGACAATCTAACTTTGAAACTAAAATATTGCTATTAACAACTTCTAAATTATCATTGTCACTATTTAAAGTGATTGAATTGTTATCACTTCCTATCCATAAAGCAGGAGCTAGATTATTCAAATTGTTAGTAATAGCATCTTGTGATGCTCCTGGAGGTCTAGGGATACCTGGTTGAATGGGAAATTCTACTCTTAGTCTAGTAACAGAAGCATCATTATCGCTATTTCGATCTCTACCCTCAATTATCAATGTTCCAGCATTGTCAGCATAAGAATAACTAACTAGACGATATTGTCCTAAATCTGGATTATTATTAACATCTTGCCAGCCTATATTTACAGTTGCATTTTGTACAGCATTTGCACCAAAACCATTATCAGTAGTGAAGCCAGCAGAACTACAAGAATTGTAAAAATTTATATTGGGAATATTAGTATTGTTAGCCCAACTTACAGTAGTACCATTATTGCTACAAGTCCATTTATTCTGGCTATTATCCCATGTTAATTTTCCGTCTTTATTTTTATCTTCATCTTTGCAAGCTGAATACACTGCGATCGCTCTATTTTTATTAATTAAATCGCGATAATAAGCAACTCCGGCTTCTGCTGCGGTTAAAGCTCTTTGAGTCCCTCTTTGACCAATGGCAGTTAGATCTTCTTCGTTAGATTTAACGATACTAACCATGCCAATTAAAATCATAATCAATCCCAAGGCAATTACTATTGGAATTGCAAAACCTTGTTCTTTTGAGCTACGAATTAAAAAAGCTTTAATTAAAAGATTCATATTTTATTGACTGCAATAAACCAGGCAATAGCAATAACTAATACTGTCATTAGTTTGGCTCGATCGCACACTCAACAAGTGTGATCTCCGTCACACCTTTTTTAAATTAATTATATCGATCGAGCTTGGATGAATTAAGTAACTTCTCTGATGTATAACAACCCAAAATTGTTTTATTTTGGTGGCTGAATACAAATAAAAGTCTATTTTTAGTTTTTTAAATCCATCCTCAATCTCGATATATTAAATTCCAAAAAAAATCTAATTAACAGTTAATTTATTGGCATGAAACCATACAATCTATTTAAATTTTTTTCTAAACAAAAAACTTATACTGGTTTTACCCTAACCGAACTATTAATAGGAGCAGCAATTACTTCAATAGTTGTTGGTGCTGCTGGTTTTGGCTTGGTGCAAATTATGAGAACTAGCCAAAAAGGTAATACTCAAGCAGAAAGACGCTCTGAAGTAGCTCGTGCTTATGATTTTATTTCTGATGAGATAAGAAGATCTAGACTTGTCTTAGGCAATAATAGGCTTACCGATCCCGATACCTCCGATGATGATGATGAATATCTCGATCAACAAGTAACAGTACTAAATAAGCCTTTTAATGCAGATGGAAAGGAAGTTGTTTTATTTTTGAAAGTGCCTGTTACAGATGCAAATATCGATAAAGATGGGAATAATAACAATGAAGCAACTATAGTTTATTACGTTGGTAATCCCCCAAATAATTCTGTTTGGAAAGGACCTAAAGTTCTCTATCGTTGGGGTCCTCCTATCGGTAACAATGGAGAATACACCGATGGCAATTGGCAAGAAAACCCATTAATCGATCGAGTTGCTGCAAATACTATTACTCCTGATTGTCAATCTGGTTGGGCATCCAGTAGTGCTGCTGGTTTTGCTGCCTGTATCGATCCTAATAACAAAACAGCTCAACTATTTATCAACGGTAATATCGTAACACCATCAGGAAGTGATAATTCAATCTATAGTGCAGATACCAAAACAGTTGCTAGAGCTGATATCGACCGCAATATAAATTTTAACGATCCTGTTCGTCGTACCTATGCACTTGGTGGCGACTTTGCTTGTAATAGAACAAATGGCGTAAACACACCTTGGGCAATTGATACTGAAGTCACGCTCTACAATCAAGACAGCTCTGTAGCAGTGCCAAAACAAACTTTGCAAGAAGGAGGCTCTAGCGAACTTAATATAGCTGCTAACCAAAAAGTAACAATTACTTCTAAACCCCAAGATCGAAACGACTGTAATCCTTTGACTTCAAAAGATCCAATAACCGTAGATATTCAGATAAACAATGACGGTACTTATACTCATAGTGTAACCGCTGGTAGTTCCAACAAAGTATTAATTTTTAGGAACGACGATATTGTTCCCGACGAAGTAGCATACGATGGTCAAAAAACCCTCAAAGCATTTTTAGAAAAAAAAGGTTTTGAGTTTGAAGAAGTTGAGATTACTGATGGTGATACGCCTATAACTAAATATAAAATTGTAATGAATCCAAATCAGTTACTTATTGCTTTTGAAATCGGTCAAGATAATCCAACTCTTTCTAATGGCGAGCTAAATCCCGGTTTTGACCACCAAGATAATCTTGTGTTAATTACTTCTGATGCTTTATTAAAAGACATCTCCAATAACTTATAATTTGGGCAGAGCAATAGTTTGGGCATCTTTAAGAATTTCATGATAACTAGCGATCGCCACGGTGGCTCAAGTATTAGAGGTAACGTATGGTAAATCTCGACCA
>JADEWQ010000187.1 GCA_015207585.1 Pleurocapsales cyanobacterium LEGE 06147
TCAAGATGGCAGTTTGAAACGGTATGTTTGACAAGCACCAGATTACTGAGGAGCCGGATGAAGGTAACCTTTCACGTCCGGTTTTGAAGACCAGCAGGGCTGGTGACAGCCTTGCTGAGTTTAATCGCTCATGTCATGATGCGGTTGAGGCAATTTTTAACGCAATTCGCTACAAAGCCAAATACGTGCTAGATGCCGATATTGCGAAATGTTTCGACCAAATCGACCAGGAGGCTCTTCTTGACAAGCTCAACACATTCCCCACCGTCCGCCGCCAAATTAAGGCATGGTTAAAGGCGGGAGTGCTGGAGGGCAAAACGTTGTTTCCCACAGAAAAAGGTACACCACAGGGTGGAATTCTGTCGCCTCTATTGGCAAATGTGGCGTTACACGGGATGGAAAACCGGATTAAGCAAGCCTTCAAAAAGGCAATCTTGATTCGCTACGCCGACGACTTTGTGATCCTTGATGAAGATTTAAGCACCATCCAAAAATGTCAGGAGATCATCGCCGATTGGTTAAAAGTTTAAGACAATTATCACCCCAAGCAAAACGAAGCAAAAGGAACACTATGAGGCAATTGCCAAAATCATCGAAGCTCACAAAGGTGCAAACCAGGCAACGTTGATCGAGCTACTCAATCCTGTAATCAGTGGCTGGTCAAACTACTACTCAACAGTAGTTAGTCAAGAAGCCTTCTCACATCAGGATTACCTCATTTTCCAAAAGCTATTTGCTTGGGCGAAACACCGCCATGCCAATAAATCCTGGGAATGGATTTCGCGCAAGTATTGGCAAACAATTGGCGGAGAGCGATGGGTGTTCGCCACGCGACCAGAGGATAAAGATCCTCAAACACTACGCAAACATAACGCAACTCCTATCGTTCGGCACATCAAAGTGAAAGGCGATGCGAGTCCGTTTAATGGCGACTTCATTTACTGGAGTACAAGAATGGGTAAACATCCCGAAGCCCCCCATAGAGTTTCCAAGCTCTTGAAGTGGCAAAAGGGAAAGTGCGCCCTCTGCAAACTGTTTTTCAGAGACGGAGATGTGATGGAAATCGAGCACAAAATCCCCCGCTCACAAGGCGGTAAGGATGAGTATCGAAATCTCCAACTACTGCACCGTCATTGTCACGATGTAAAAACAGCCCTCGATGTAGCGGCTGGTGGTATGCATGACAAGCACCAAGTCACTGAGGAGCCGAGTACTCTGAAAGGGTGCGCCGTGGTACGCACTGATTGAATCGCCAACTCAGTTGGCTGGAGTTCAAGGCAATTGACTTCAAGGTGAACAACTAACCTTAACTCGAAAGAGAAGGGGGACAAGAGCCTGTATGTAAAGCGGGATGGAACAGAAGACGTGTATGGTACAGTCCTGCAACGCCTGAGTGATATGGCTAAAGCTAAACTGCCTGAATCCTAATGCCCAGTGATGGTCCGTCACATCCTTCGGTAGCACGTCTGTACACCGATGCCATTGGTAGCCACAGAATAGCCTTTCGTCTGTGATACGCCTTGATCAATGGACGATGAGTAATGAACTCATTGAAGGGCATGAATGGGAAGCCTAAGTCACTCTAGAACGTTCAACAGTGACGGAACATGGGATTACCTACGGGACGCGAGTCCTAGGGTGACGGAGTTCCAATCTTTTGTCGTGGGAGTTACGCCCTACCAGGGCAAACGGGAGAGCCGTTTACAGGGCGAAGTGGAACAGGTAGTCGGATGAAACAGAAATCGTGAGGTACGCTCCTATGCGAACAGCCGAAACGGTACTGAACATCATACGTAAACGTGGACAGAAGGGGTTGCCCCTAGAGGGAGTCTATCGACTGCTCTACAACCCTGACCTGTATCTCCGCGCTTATGCCAAGCTGTCCAGCAACGCCGGGGCAATGACACCTGGAGCAACGACGGAAACAGTAGATGGGATGTCACTGGAAAAGATCGATACCCTCATTGAAGCTCTGCGACAGGAGCGGTATCGATGGACGTCAGTACGTCGCACCTACATTCCCAAGAAAAATCGCAAACGGAGACCGTTAGGTCTGCCCACTTGGTCGGATAAGCTTCTCCAAGAAGTGCTCCGCCTAATTCTGGAAGCCTATTATGAACCCCAGTTTAGTGAGAATTCACACGGATTCCGACCGAAGCGAGGCTGTCACACTGCCCTACGCAATGTCACACAGAAAGGTCGAGGCACAAAGTGGTTTATCGAAGGAGACATTAGCGCATGTTTTGACAGGATAGTTCACACTGTTCTGTTAAACATACTGCGCGGGAAAATCCACGACAATCGCTTTATCCGACTCATTAATGGATTGCTGGATGCAGGCTATTTGGAGGATTGGAAATACAATGCCACCTATAGTGGAGTTCCGCAAGGCGGCGTGGTGAGTCCAATTTTGTCCAATCTAGTGCTGGACAGGTTAGACCAATTTGTTGAGCGTGAACTCATTCCTGTCTACACAAGCGGCAAGCGCCGAAGAACATACCCTCCCTATGTCGCTCTGACCTTTGCAGCATCAGATGCCCGCAAACAAGGGAACTTGGAAGAAGCAAGACGGCTGAGCCGTAAAGCTCAGAAAATCCCGTCTCGTGATCCCCACGACCCAAACTTTCGCCGTCTCTGGTACACAAGGTATGCCGATGATTTCCTGCTAGGACTGGTGGGAACTAAAGCAGAAGCTGTGGAAATCAAGCAAAAACTGGCTGCGTTTCTCCGCACTCAGTTGAAGCTAGAACTCAGTGATGAAAAGACCCTCGTTACCCATGCGCGTAACGAAAAGGCTCGATTCCTGGGCTATGAAATCCACATTCTTCACGCCGATGACAAGCATGACCATCGCGGTCAACGCTGCATCAACGGCGGTGTTGGGCTTCGTGTTCCCGCAAGCGTGATCGATGCACAATGTGCAAAATACATGCGAAAGGGAAAACCCATCCATCTGGCGCAGCGAATCAACGATGATGTCTATAGCATCATGACCCAATACCAAGCGGAGTATCGCGGAGTTGTCCAATACTACCGCATGGCTTACAACCTCCATACATTGGGAAAGCTTCGACGAGTCACGGAATTATCGCTGGTGAAGACGCTGGCAAACAAGTTCAAAACTTCGTGCCAGAAAATTTACCAACGATTCTCCACAACCATCACCACCAAAGAGGGTACCTACAAGGTACTTCAGGTAAAGGTCGAACGGGACTCTAAGAAGCCATTAGAAGCTCATTTTGGAGCAGTTCCTTTACGATGGAATAATGGGTCGCACTCGATGATGATGTCAGTCATAGTCGAATTTGGAGCAACCGCAGTGAGGTTGTGGAACGTCTCTTAGCCCAAGAATGTGAACTCTGCGGAGCAACGGACAAAATCGAAGTTCACCATATCCGCAAACTTGCAGACTTAGAGCAAAAGGGAAAATCAGAACGTCCAGACTGGATGAAAAAGATGGCTGCACGCCGACGCAAAACGCTAGTGGTGTGCCTGGAATGTCACCAGAAAATTCAGTACGGACGTTATGACGGGCTTTGCCCTTTCACGTTGAGATTACTAGAGAGCGACGTGATACGGAAACGGTCATGCGTCGTTTGGAGGGGGGCGATTGGAAAAGTGCCAGCAATGGTAACTCGTTGGCCGCCTACCCTACTTTACGTCCGGTTTTGAAGCCGAGTACCAACGGTGACGTTTGTGCTTAGGTAACCAACTAACTAGTGTTTCTGAATCTGATTATGATGCAGATGGCAACATCAATTCTCGTTTTTCAACTACTAACACCTACGATCGAAGAGGAAATATACTAACTAGTGTTTTTGAATACGATTCCGATGGAGATGGTAAAATCGATTTTCGTGAGGAAACACTTTATGAATATTTGAATGGAAGTAAATATGTAATAGGCTTTTCCACTGAAGAACTTGAAGTTTTTTCCGATAATTCGATTAATTCTCAAGTAGATCCATTGAGTGAAGAATTTACTCTACCTTTCTCAGTTTCTTCGGATGTGATGTAGCTGTTTTGACGGTAGCGTTGCCAAAAGAAAAGATAAAGAGTAAGGAGATTTATTTTCTCCGAAACTCGTATTTATTCCTCGTGATTGTTCTCCTTTAAACCGAATTGTGATAGTTAATGCCGATCGCGTCTAGTATCTCTATAATAGCGACGCGATCGCTCTAATTTATATTGCTAGATTTTTTTTTAGTTTGGGCACAACCCTATAATTAATTCAGTTCAGTATCGTATTATTACAACTAGAAAAAGAAAGTTGGTCTGAGCAAATGACGCTCGCACAAGTTTGGGGTTCGCTGGTTATCTTTCTAGTATGTCCAATACTCGGAGGATTGCCTCTTATAGACTGGATTACTTACGGAATTACTGGTCGACAACTAGCCAAATTGGGAACGGGTAATATTTCAGTCTCGGCTGCTTTTTATCATGGGGGAAGGTTAGCAGGTATTCTCGCCGTACTTTCAGAAGCGGCAAAAGGGATAATTGCAGTATTGCTGACAAGAGCTTTTTTTCCCAGTAATTCCGTCTGGGAGATAATAGCATTAATCGCTCTCGTTATCGGACGTTATTGGATGGGGAAAGGTGCGGGAACGACTAATGTGGTATGGGGTATTGTGGTTCACGATGCGATCGCTGCTTTTCTGGTTTTTCTAATTGGAGGCATTAGCTTTACTATCTTTCGCAACCGTGTTGCTGGCAAGTTTAGCGTACTGGTTCTAATGGCTGTTATTATTGGATTGCGTAATCCCAGCCAACCAGAATATTTATTAGCTGCAAGTGGTCTTGCCAGTCTGTTAGCTTGGATATATCAACAAATACCTGACGATCTAGATTTGGCAACAGCACAAGGACAAACTGATTCACGAGCTATGTTTCGTTTTTTTCGCGGAGACAGAAATATTATATCTCTAGACAAGAAATTAGATGCTCGTAAAGTAGGGCAAAAAGCAGCTAACTTATCCCTGCTAACAAGATTAGGCTATCCAGTCCCCCAGGGTTGGGTACTTCCTCCTGGTGATGACCCCGCATCCTTAATCGAGTTTTTGCAACCTTTCTTTACAGAACCTCTAGTAGTTCGTTCTTCGGCGATTGGAGAAGATACCGAAACTGCTTCAGCCGCAGGACAGTATCTGAGCGTTCTTAATATTGCTAGCCGCGAAGCACTAAAAACAGCAATTTTTGATTGTCAGGCTTCTTATCTTCAGTCTGCGGCAGTAGAGTATCGTCGCCATCGGCAGCAACAAGACAAATCAATGGCTGTGTTAATCCAGAAGCAAATCAAGGGTGTGTTTGCCGGAGTTGCCTTTAGCCGCGATCCCCTCGCTGGTTTTGGTGATGCTGTAGTTATTGAAGCCTTACCAGGAGATACACCCCAGGTAGTTTCGGGTAGGGTTACGCCCCAACGATACCAGGTAATAGTACCCGAGTTGCGAGACTCGATCGAGCAAGACAAGCAATCCCTTACCATCACCCAAGAAGACTCTAATTCTGCTGCTGCTGACATTCCTGCCGAATTACTTCAATCGGTAGCTTTGCTCGTACGGGAGATGGAAGAATTGTTTCAGGGAGTACCGCAGGATCTTGAATGGACTTACGACGGGGAAAAATTATGGTTGCTACAGGTGCGTCCCATTACTACTCTCCAACCAATTTGGACGCGTAAAATTGCAGCAGAAGTAATTCCAGGATTAATTAGACCCCTAACCTGGTCGATCAATCAACCTCTTACTTGTGGTGTGTGGGGAGAACTGTTTACTCTGGTTCTGGACAAAAGAGCTAGAGGTCTAGACTTTAATCAAACAGCAGCTTTACATTTCTCTCGTGCCTATTTTAACGCCACACTTCTGGGACAAATTTTTTTACGGATGGGATTGCCTCCAGAAAGCTTGGAGTTTTTAACCAGGGGAGAAAAATTTAGCAAACCGCCACTAAAATCTACGTTGAGAAATATACCCGGTTTATGGCGACTGTTGCAAAGAGAATGGAATTTAATTAAAGATTTCGAGGGCGATCGCCAAAAATTATTTGCACCTACTTTAACCGAGCTTAAAGTTCAACCTGTTACCGAATTATCATCTGAAGAAATCCTCGACAGAGTAGAGATGATTTTAGTGGTACTAGAAAGAGCAACTTACTATAGCATTCTCGCTCCTTTGAGTTTAGCTCTCAGACAGGCAATTTTTAAAGTGTCAGAGACAGAGTTGGATAACAGCCAAACCCCAGAAGTAGAATCGATGCGATCGCTTGCTTGTCTCGCTACCGATACTCGTAAGCTTTTAACAACCGAACAAATCACTCTAGACTCTAGTGCTTCTTTGTTTGCTCACATAGCGGAAAATCCGGAGGGAGAAAGTATTTTAAAACGATTTAACCAATGGTTAGAACGCTACGGCTATTTGAGTGAAGTAGCAACCGATATTGCCATTTCTCGTTGGCAAGATAATCCTCGACCAGTACGAGAAATGTTTACGCGGTTTTTCTTTGACCGAGAAGCAGCAAAACAGACTCAATCTTCTTCAACACCTCAATCTATCGATTGGCGCACCAAATTCGTGCAAGAAAGACTCAACCTTAAAGGTCAGGTAAGTAAATATTACTCTCAGTTATTAGCTCATCTGCGTTGGAGTTTTCTTGCATTAGCCAAACATTGGTTGAATTCTGGTCTGTTGACAACCACAGAATCGATCTTTTTGCTCGATTTGCCCCAAATTCGACGTTTAGTTACAGATCCTAACGATGAATTGAGAGAACAACTTCCTCATTTAATTGCTCAAAGACAAGAAGAATTAGAACAAAATCAACAATTAACTTCCGTTCCCTACGTCGTTTATGGTTATCCTTCCCCTTTATCTTTGCTTTCTGCTAAATCTTCTTTACCAAAATCCTCATTATTAAAAGGAATTGGTACGAGTCCGGGACAAATAGAAGGATATATCAAAGTTTTGCTCAATTTTGACGCTGCAACCAATATTGATAAACAAACAATTATTGTCGTTCCCCATACCGATGCCGGTTGGACTCCTTTGCTTGCTAGTGCTGGCGGCTTAATTGCCGAAGCAGGCGGTCGTCTTTCTCACGGCGCAATAGTAGCACGGGAGTATGGCATTCCTGCAGTAATGAATATTCCTCACGCTACCGAACTTCTAAAAGATGGTCAGCGAGTAAGACTAGATGGAAAAGTAGGATTGGTGGAAATTTTGGCAGAGTAATTTTCAACTTAGTTCAATCTCAGAGATAATAGTTATGTATCAGAAATAACAATTAACCATCGTGGCGAGAGGTTCGCTCCCTTCGCTCGCGATCGCGCGACTAGCGATCGAAAACGATTATGAAACCGCTAACACCTTATCGAGAATTAAAATCTTTGTTGGCTCGACTGGAAACCACTTCAGTTGCCGGATACCACCGCACTTATTATGAAACCCAATTAAAAGAGGCGATCGCTGCCTTTGATAGTTATGGTTTTATGATATATATCCTAACCACTCCAGAATATCAGCAACTAATCGGGAAGGCAAAAAAAATGGTTGGGAAAGAATCTAAAAAGCAGTTAATTTAACTTCTAATTTTCATTTAGATGTTGATTAATTAAACTTTTTTCTCCTAACTATTAGACATCTCCAAAATACAATTATAAATAAAATTAAAAAAGTAAATCAAGCATAAATTGGTCAAACAAGCCAAAATAAATGAGTAATTACACCTGGAAATATATAGAGCAACATCCCCAAGAAG
>JADEWQ010000009.1 GCA_015207585.1 Pleurocapsales cyanobacterium LEGE 06147
TGAATGTGCCATGACGCAAGAGCGCGAGCGCACTTTAATCTGTTTCCTTTTTTAGTTTAAAATGCCCTTGATGCTTCTATTTCTATATACTTGACAATTTGTACATTTTCTTAACTTGTCACCAATGACCATTACCTAATTGGTTTTATTTTTGTGACCGTGAAAACGGATACCTAGAAAAATGTCGTAGAGAAAACTCCAGAAATTTTTGCCTTCAAACAAACCTAAAGATTGAGCGCACCCTTGAGCATCTAACAGTGGCTTGGTCGCATAGTAGGCTGCTTGGTATTTATACCAGGGAATTGAAGGCCAGAGGTGATGCACGAGATGATAGTTTTGTCCGAGAATGAGCAGATTAAGAATGGGACTGGGATAAACTCTAGCATTTTTCCAGCGATCGCGTTCTTGGAAAGGACGATGGGGTAAATAATCAAAAAAAAGTCCAAGAGTCATTCCCACTACGAACGCTGGTACAAACCAAAAATTCATAACATAGCCGATAAAGCCATAGCGAATACCCAGAAAAACGATAGTAGCTAGAAACAACCTACTCAAGAACCATTCTAGTAGTTCATATTTTCGCCATAAACGTCGCTTGAAAAAAAATACTTCGTGGTAAAAAAATCGAGCGGCTATAAGCCATAAGGGACCGCCTGTAGAGACAAAGTGATCGGGGTCGTTTTCGGGGTCGTTTACATGAGCGTGATGCTGAAGATGTACTCTAGTAAAAACAGGGAAAGCAAACCCCAGCATGAGTGCGCTGCCATGTCCTAAGATGGCATTAATAATGCGGTTCTTATGGGCACTATTGTGGGATGCATCGTGAATTACTGTCCCCGATAAATGTAAGGCAAGTACGTTTGCCAAAAAGCAGCACCAGCCTGGAACAATCCCTAGAAAATAACTACAAGTTGAGAAGAACATCAGCATCAGAGCTGCTGTAAACATTAAAACATTAGGATTTATGCCACCAGGAGGTTTTAGAAACTGTTTTGGTACTGTTTGCAGCGTCTGAGCCGACTGCATCGTTGTTTTTGCTCCTTCATCTACATCTATACCTTTCCTCGCGTAGTTTACACTACAACGGCAGCGCGGTAAAGATTTGTAACGTTATCTAATTTATTTTTAGTCAGTCAATAATAGGTTATCTATTATCAATTGAGAAAGAGAGCATCTACTTTTTTCTGAATCAAAATTTTATTTTTTTCTGCTAAACCCATATCTGTATGTGTTATTTTGTCAATAGTAAATAATTTAATTTAACCTTTGACCCGTTCTTTTTTCAAGGCTTTTAATTGTAATTTGAATCTTTATATTATATTTAAAAAGTTCTACTTATTACGATATTCGTTAAGAAATCATGGTCGAATCATCTTTAACGCCCCTTAATATATCTACTGATAAGTAAATAAAAGTTTTCCAGTAAAAATTTTTGGAATTAACTAATGAGCTTACGTATGCAGAAGAAAGATTTTATTAAGATAATGAATATTTAAGAATTGAAATTGGTAGCCATAGGCTCAGTTAATGGACGAGATAATTCAATTATTTTTACATTAATAATTTTATATACTGCTTTAAAAAATATAAGTTAGAATCTCCTACACTTATCAAAATCTTAATTTCAACTTTGACAAGCAACTCAACCGAATAATGGATCGTTTAAACGTACGATGAAGAGGCAGAACAAGATAATGAGCAAAGTTCTCTACATGCTTATTGGTCCCAAAGGTGCAGGAAAGACTTATATCGGAACGCTTATCAATACGCATACAGATATTCGGTTTATTCGGGTTGAACCTATCTGGCTTAGCCTTCAGGCAGGGGAAGATGGATGGAAGAAAGTAGAGCAGATCATAGATACTGCATTTAATAGCCATAGCAAGATCGCGATCAAAAGTCTAGGAGCAGGTGAAGAGTTTGGCAAGTTCCACACCTCCTTGGAGAAGAAATACACGCGTGAACTACCCGCGCCGGAGACGCGACGGGGCGTTTAAAGTGCGGAACTTGTTTCCTAGATAGTTGCTGTTGTTTGATTTTTAGGTTGCGCTCGTGCTTGACTAACCATTTAGGATTATCAAACTTACTCCCATCACTAGTAATAGCAAAATGAGTCAATCCTAAATCAATCCCAATAGCATTACCTTCTATTGATTGAATCGGTTTCTTAGTTCCATCTTCAAACAATATAGAAGCGTAGTATTGGTCGCAAGAATTCTTAGTAATCGTAAAGGTAATAATTCCATAACCAACGAGTAGAACCCATAGCCTTAGCTAACGATTCCTTCTGTTCTTTTGGTGGATATAATCTAACCTTGACTGTTTTAAGCATTGATTTCGATCTTATCAAATATTACTTTCATGATAACATACACACTTACAATTTGTCCAGCTTAGTTATAAGTTCGCTTTCATCCCGTCGCCAGAGGCGAGGGACTTCTCGCTCACGGAGTTAAAATGATCCGGGTGTACGCAGATTTAGAACATGCTTTGCAAGAGTCAAAAGCCACAATAGTGCTGACCATATTCCCGTCTCGGATGATAAGGTCGAATAGTACAATAAGATAGCTGCAGCTGTGATGTATGACTGGGATTTAGAAATAAATAATAATGCTCCAGCCTCTGACGAAAAAATACTTGCAGCTATTCAACTTTTGTCGTAGCAGCATATGAGCAAGACTGTATCTGCCAAAATAGTAACCAGAAGCTAAACGCGCCGAACACTGAGTTGAAGCCGACCGTATTAAGCTATTTGCGGAGTCAGAAAAATCATTTGCGATGGCACAACTTTGCCGTTATCTTTATATTTTCTGTAAAATTTATACTAATGAATATTCCGAATTATGAGTTCTTGATTGCTATGCAATAGTAATTTAATTGTTAAATAGATTTAACAATAAACAAGCCTAAAAATAAACCAATTTTGGCAACCAGAGTAAATCTAAAAATACTCAGATATTGATTTATCTTCGATTCGCTAAAATTAAACCTTTTAACTCTTTGAGTATGGCTATCTGTCCAGAATTAGAGGGAGGATGAGTAAAAACCCCTTGACCGGGACTAAAGAGGAAAGCCAGTATAAATATACCAGATGTAACTAAAACGATCGCAGGACCAGAAGGTAAATTATAAAAATAACTTAGATACATGCCAGCGATACTAGCAGTTACTGCAATTGCTACTCCAAGAAACATTACTTGGTGTAGTCGCTCGACCAACAGATACGCTGTGGCTGCTGGCGTGATGAGGAGAGATAAAACTAAGATTACTCCTACGGCTTTGAGGCTAGCTACTATGGTTAAGCCAATCAGCATCATTAAGCCTAAATCGAGTAAATTGACGGGTAAACCTACTGCTTGGGCTCCTAACTTATCGAAAGTATAAAATAATAGTTCTTTATATAGTAAAACAACTACCGAAATAACGATAAAAGCAATAATTAAGGTATCTCTAACATCAGCGGCTGTCACCCCTAAAATATTGCCAAAAAGAAAGTGATTGAGATCTATTTTAGTATCTTTTTGAATAGTTGTAATTAGAGTAATACCGAGGGCAAAAAAAGCAGAAAAAACAATGCCCATCGCCGTATCTTCTTTAATGTTGGAGCGAGTTCGAATAAGATTAATAAAAATAGTGCTAATTATACCAGCTACAAAAGCACCAACAAAAATATTGGCACCCATTAAATAAGCAATAGCTAATCCGGGTAAAACCGAATGACTAATGGCATCTCCCAATAAAGCTAGTCGCTGAACCATCAGATAACTACCAACTACAGCACAAATAATACCGACAACAATTGCAACAATCAGCGATCGCTGCATGAAGCTATACTGTAATGGTTCGAGTAAGGTTTCTAGCATTGAAATAGTCTTACATTTGGCGACTAATAATTTTAGGCTGCTAAATGAGAACTCATCTCGGAGAAAAATGTTACCTTGCTACCGTAAGCACGATAGAGATTTTCTTCCTGCAAAACTTCTTTCCTATCTCCAACAGCAACTAGTTCTTTATTAAGCAAAATTAGCTCGTCGAAATTAGTAATAGATTCGCCCAAATCGTGGTTAATTACCAAAATAATTTTACCTAAATCTGCTAGTTCGTGAAAAATATTAAAAATAATGTTTTCTGTCTTTTGGTCTACCCCGACAAAAGGCTCGTCAAAAAAGAAAATATCTGCTTCTTGTGCCAGCGATCGCGCTAAAAATACTCGCTGTTGCTGTCCGCCAGAAAGTTGACCGATAGGACGATTTTTATAAGCTTCCATCTGCACTTTGGCTAGTGCTTCCATCCCTTGGCGATGGCTGACAGTAGAAAAACGCCGAAACCACCCCGTTTTCCTTACCCTACCCATCATTACTACATCCCAAACCGTCACGGGATAAGTCCAATCGATCTGCGATCGCTGAGGTACGTAAGCTACTTTTTCTAAACAATTTTGTAAAGGTTGACCATCATACAACACCGTACCGACTCGAACGGGAATCAATCCCAACATAGCTTTAACCAATGTACTCTTACCCGCACCATTGGGACCAAATACCCCCGTTACTTTTCCTGGTAATACTTCTAGACTGATATTGTGTAACGCCTCTACTGTCCGATAGTACACTCCTAAATTATTAATCGCGATCGCTGCCGTACCATTCATCTAAATTCCTCCCGTAGTCAATCTCGTTTGTTTTTGTTGTGACACGGTTTTACCCTTTATTCCTCTGTCAAAAGCACAATTTGCTGACAAATATGAAAAGAATATGATAAACATTATGAAAGGATTATGAAAAAAAAGCAATAGGATTTACTCTCGATCGCGATAGAAATGGTCTCAAATATGTCAGCACGATTCGGTCAAAGGAAAACAGCAGTCCAAATATTTAGCATCAAATCCAGATGGTTAGCAGTCGTAGGTATTTTTATCGGAATTTGGTTGGGTAGTTGTGAATCCCAAACTCCTGGTAGCGATCGAACAGATCCTAGAAATAGACCGCAAGTCGTTTCTACTAGCACGATTATTGCAGACTTAACTACTCAAGTAGGTGGGGATGAGATCGACCATACAAGTATTCTCCAACCCGGTACAGATCCCCATATCTACGAACCTACACCGAAAGATAGTATTGCTTTAGAACAAGCAGATCTAATTCTTTATAACGGCTACAATCTCGAACCAGGACTGATTAGACTGATAAATGCAGCTGGGATTGGAGGAAAAAAATTTGCTGTCGGGGAAGTAGTTACACCCCTCGATTTTGAATATCAAGGACAAACACAACCCGATCCTCACGTCTGGGGAGATGCCAAAAATGCGATCGCTATGGTAGAGGCAATTCGCGATCGATTAATTGAACTATCTCCAGAAGACGAAGCAGAATTTACAGCTAACGCAGCACAACTAATAGAAGAATTGAGGCGTTTAGATACTTGGATTGCCGAGCAAATACAAACTATTCCCGAAACTCAACGCCAGCTAGTTACCACCCACGATGCGTTTCAATATTATGCTAATGCTTATGGTTTAGAAGTAACTGGTACTCTCATTGGTATTAGTACGGAAGAACAACCAAGCGCACAAACAGTCAAAAATTTAGCCGATGCCATCAGAAAGGCTAATGTTCCTGCTATTTTTGCCGAAACAACTATCAATCCTCAACTGATCGAAACCGTAGCCGCAGAAGCAGGAGTAAAGCTAGCACCGCGAGAATTATATTCCGATTCCATTGGCGCACCAGGTAGTGAAGGAGATAGTTATATAAACATGATGATTGCCAATACTCGCACTATTGTGGAAGCTTTAGGCGGACAGGATCGGGATTTTGAATTTTCTAATTCTGTTAAGGATAATTAATTTATTAATATATAGTAATTCTCAGTTAAGTTCGAGCAGATAATAAGAATCAGGGAAGAATTAATCAACTTTAATTACTGTTACTGTCAACTTTTATCCGTCCATCTTCTAATTCGATAATTCGGTCGGCTACGTCCAAAATACGGTTATCATGAGTAACGATAAGGATAGTACATCCTTGTTCTTTGGCTAGTTGCTGCATCAGTTCCACTACGCCACGACCGGATTTACTGTCGAGTGCAGCAGTAGGTTCGTCGGCTAAAACCATTTTGGGATGACTGACTAAAGCACGAGCGATCGCTACTCTTTGTTTTTGTCCTCCAGAAAGATTGTGGGGATGGTAATCTATATGGTCGCCCAATCCTACTTCTTCTAATATAGCGGTTGTTTTTGCCTTGATTTCCTGCGAGGATAGTCCCTCGTGCAACTCCAAAGACATTTGCACATTTTGTCTGGCAGTTAGAGATTCTAATAAGTTATGCGCCTGGAATATATAACCAATATTTTTTCTAATCTCAACTAGTATACTTTTTTTTGCTCCCACTAATTCTTGACCTAAAACTTTCAGGCTACCTGACTGTGGCGATCGCAGTCCACCTATCAAAGTTAACAGAGTAGTTTTTCCCGATCCCGAAGGTCCTCTTAAGATTACTACTTCTCCCGCTTGAAGTTGTAAATTAATATCAAATAAAATTTGCTTTCTTAACTGTCCTTGTCCAAAAAAATGATCGAGATTGTTAATTTCTACTATTAGTTTTTGAGGTTGAGTTAATTGTTGTTGATTATTAGGTATTAGAGAATTATTATTATATTTATTCATGAGCTAACGTTTGACATCTATTATCTATTACTCATCGCTAATTTCTTATTATCTAAAATATATCTGCTGGATCGGCTGCACTTAATTTTCTAACCGCAATTGCCCCCGATACACAACACATAATAATGGTAAGAATCAAAACAAGAACTGCTCTGTTTAAAGTCATTAGAATGGGCAAATTTGTTGCTTGAGCAGCTAGAAAATATAAACCTTGAGCAATAGCAAGACCAGGAATGAAACCGAGTAAAGCAAGAATAACTGCTTCTTGAAAGACGACCATTACAAAATAGCTATCTCGATATCCCATCGCTTTTAAAGTGGCATATTCTGAAAGGTGATCGGTAACATCTGTATATAAAATTTGATAGACAATAACTGTACCAACTATAAAACCGATAGCTGTTCCCAAAGTAAAAACAAAACCTATAGCTGTACTATTTTGCCAGTAGTTTATTTCGTGCTGAATAAATTCTTCTTTGGAGAAAACTTCGACATCTTTAGGTAACTTTTGTCTTAGCTGAGCGAGAACAATATCTAAATTTGCTCCCGATTCTAGCTTAATAACACCAATATCAACTAACCCTCGCTCGCGATCGGGAAAAATGCGTAAAAAGTTAATATCGCTGGTAATAATATTGCCATCCGCTGCAAAAGAGGCACCGAGAGAGAATAAACCTCTAGCTCGAACGCGACGAGAAGATACTTCTGTAACGGCTGGTCGATCCTGTTGGAGTAACTCGGGAATCGGACCAAATTCGGGACGAGATTGTTCGTCAAACAAAACTACATCTTGCAATTTAATTTGGTCGAGATTTTCTGCCAAACCTGGTAAATCGAGAATATTATTTGCCGGATTAAATCCGATTACTAGTAAATTGCGCGTGTTGCGCTCAACGGGATTTTTCCAATTACCAAAATTAAGATAGACAGAACTAGCAGACTCTACTCCATCAACTGCTAAAGACTCATATAAACGTCGATCGGAAAAAGTTCTGGTAAAGCCAAGGGCATCAGATTGGGGACTCATTAAAAAAATATCCCCATTAAAAGCTTGATGCAAAATAACGCTACTGTCAAACAAAGCATTCTGAAATCCTAACTGTATAAACATCAGCATGTCAGCAAAACCAATTCCAGCTAGGGCAATCAGCAGACGCATTTTTTCGTGAGTTAGTTGTAACCAAGCTAAAGGGGTTTTCATCTTAAAAAAGGTAAAAGAAAAAAAGATATTTTACATTTTTAATTTTCATAGGTGAATTTTTGTAATTACCTTGGAGTTAGTTAAACCAGAAACGCGATCGCTATCTTCTTTATTTAGACGAATTTTGACTTCTACTACCCTGCTATCCACATCAGCAGCCGGATCGGTATCGAGAACGTCTCGTTTGCCAATTTGTAATCCAATTTGACTGACAGTTCCTGCTAGTTTGTCTTCAAATGCTCCTGTTTCACTGGTAATGGTTGCTTGCTGTCCGAGACGAACTTTGGCAATATCGCTCTCGTAAACTTCGGCAACTACCATCATTTGTTCGGTTTGCCCAAATTCGACTACGCCTAGATCTTGACCGACTAATTCTCCAGGATAGGCATTAATTTTCAGCACTTGACCGTTCGTAGGAGCTATTACATAAGTTAATTTCAGATCCTCTTCTGTCTGTTTTAGAGCAGCAGTTGCTCGTTCCACTTCTGCCTGGGCTTGTTGTACGTCTACATCCCGTACTTCGGCAATACTATCGAGAGTTGCCGTCGCTTCAGCGATTTGCTCTTGTAAACTTTCTCGTTGTTGTTGTGCGGTTGCCTGAGCTTGTTTGATTTGTTCTTGAAGGGTATCTAAAGTTTTATTGTAGCTAGCTTGCGCTTCGGTCAGATTTTCTCGGGCAGTGTCTAAAGTTAATCGACGAGAATCTAATTCCGATTCAGAAATTACTCCTTCTCGAGCTAATTGGTGGTACCTTTGAAATTCCCTTTCGGCATTGCGTAATTCTGCTTTTAAGCGGTCGATAGTAGCTAATCTTTCTTCTGTCTCTCTTTGAAGTTGAGCTTGTAAGCGGGCAACTTCTGCATCGTTGGCAGCGATTTCTCCTTGAAGTTGGGCTTGTAGACGTTTAATAGTCGCTTCTTGAGCTTGTATTTCTCCTGTTTTTGCTCCTGCTAAAACAATTGCCAGATTGGCTCTAGCTACTTTTACATCTTGCTCGGCTACTTCTAAAGCAGCGGTAGCGCGATCGTGATTATCTAAAATGGCAATAGTTTGTCCGGCAGAAACGCGATCGCCTTGTTTGACTAACAACTGTCCTATTCTCGTTCCACCTAAGTCTGGGGGTGGAGCTAGTTGAATTACTTCACCTTCTGGTTCGAGTCGTCCTAAAGCAGTTACTGCCCTAATTGCTGGAGCCTCAGTCGCTGGCGGGATGGGTTCGGTAGACTCTCGATTGCTAATTACATAGACTGCCGTAGCACCGATAACTACAATTCCAGCTATCGATAGGGGCAATATCCACTTTTTTTCTGGCTTGAACCAAGAAATTCGCTCTAGGCTCATTATTGTTGTCCGTATTTTTTTTTAGTCAGAAGGCTGTTTTAAAAAAGTTTGTAGGAAACTTTTTAGTGACTAAGCCAACAGCGATTTCTATTGTTAGGAGAGAAATAAATTGCCATCGCTCAAATACTCTTCTTATCATACTATACTGTACGGTTTGATTATGTTTATACTAGACTGTAAGGTTTGATTATGTCAATCAGTCTCTCAAGATAATAAATAAACATAAACAATAAAAATAAACCTAAATAAGAATAAATTGTTTTTTATTGACATTTAAATCTTAATTTTATTTTCTTATGGCAAAAAATAATCGAAAAGAAGATATTCGCCAACGCTCGATTGATAAAGCACAACAAATCTTACTAGGTGCTTTACCAGAATTTTTGCAGCACGGCTATGCCAGTACCAGTATGGATAGAATAGCTAGTTCGGCGGGAGTTTCTAAACAAACCTTGTATAGCTATTTCTCCGATAAAGATGGACTTTTCACCAGTTTAATCAAACATATCGCCAGTCAGAAGTTTCAGCTAGTCTGGTCAAAACCCCTTCAAGGAGAACCAAAACAAGTACTACAAGATTTAGCGCAGCGAATACTTCAAGAAATAAATGACGAAGAATACCTTAATTTCGTCAGGTTAGTTGTGGCTGAGTCGGGAAAAAGACCAGAGTTGTCGAAATTATTTCTAAGCAACCTGGCTAAACCAGCAAATAAGATCTTAACTCGCTATTTTCAAGAACATAAAGAACTAAACTTTGCCGATCCAGAAGCAACTGCCATGATTTTCATTGGCTCTCTAATTTTTTTGATGATTAGCCAAGAGGTGCTTCACGGCAAAGAAATTATGCCTATCGCAAGCGATCGCTATGTCAATAATCTAATTCAACTCGTTTTAAATCGCACTTGCTAACTTTATTTTTCTGTTCAAACAGAAGTTGTCGGTACGTCAAATAATACCGTTTTCATGTAATATTCAGCCCAGTCGGGACCAAAAGCTTTTTCCAGAACCCGTCGAGTTTTATCGTTTTGTTGTTGTTTGGTGCAGTAATAATTCTGTCCTGCTAAATATAACTCTTGCTCTTGAGGGGAAATGGATTGAACTTCTAAAGCCTGCTGACAGTGAATTTTTAGAAAACCTTCGACGCGCTCGAGAAATTCTTGTTCTTCGGCAGAACTTTGAGGACGAATAAATAAACAAAATTCAGAAAAAATATCCGCCCATTGCGGTAATTCCCGAGGCTGGGAAAATTGGCTGTTAGATAGAACTGAAAGAGCTTGTCGATAAGATTGAGGTAGAGTACGTTCTGGACTGGTGGGAGAAAGATCGGCGATCGCAGCACTCACGCCTGCTTTTCCAGCAACAATATCGCAACCAAACATTGGTAAAGGATATTCTGGACGAGGAAACATGACACAGTGAAGAATATCTAAACTGCCCCCTACTTTGGCTAATTCTAAATGCATTTTGCGAAACTGGGGAGTTTGATAGCAGCGATTTTCGATACGAAGACGTTCTCCTTCTAATTTTCCTTCCACATAGCCCAATCCTTCCGGTAGGGAGTAAGGAGACAACTCCAGATATTGATGCCAAAAATTAAGGATAGACTCCGCCAGTTGAGAGATAAGTGGATGTTGTTCTTGGTGCAGTGTCGGTTGTGAAGTTTCTGTCATTCCAGTCATCAAAACGTTGGCTTGCGGCACTCAGGAACATCTGCCACAAGTGCCTATAACTTTAAAGATATACTAAGACTGACACGATTGACTCACTCTCAGGCGACACGAAAGAAGGAGAAGAATTAATATGTTTGGATTAGGTTGGCCGGAGATAGCTATAATTGCTGTAGTCGCCTTGTTAATTTTTGGTCCCAAAAAGATTCCTGAAATCGGTAGCGCGCTCGGTAAAACTTTACGTGGCTTTAAAGATGAAATTAATAATCCTCAACTAGAAGATGCTGATTCTGAAGAGCATGAGGAATAAAAGATTTGAGTTTGGCGATCGCACTACCCCTTCATCTTTAGTTGCTATTGATAGGAAAAAATTAGGGGCAATTTGCCCCTCTTTTGCGTTGAGAACCACAGTTTGAAGTAATTTTAAGATATTAGATATTACTCAATGCAAAGAGCGGTTATGGATAGAAGGCGCAATTGGCAAAATATCCTAGCTAAAACAATTATTGCTTCTTTATTAGTGCTGGCGATCGCTCCTCAGCTATTGGCAATAAGTTTAATAGTTGGCTCGCCAAAGACTTCCGAAACAATTACCCTCGCACAAGCCTATGAAGCGATCGAGAGTAAAAAATTTGTCGATCTCACTCACTCTTTTGCCCCAGGTATTCCTCACTGGCAAAATTACCCCGACGAAAAACGAGAAACTATCTATTGGTATGAACCCCGCAATGATACTCTCGGTTCGGGCTTTTTCGCAGAGACTTTTTATCATGTCGGTCAATGGGGAACTCATGTCGATCCACCCGCTCATTTTATTCAAGGATTGCGTACTGTTGACCAAATCGATGCCAAAGAAATGTTTCTGCCTTTGGTCGTAATCGATGTTCACGATAAGGTTGCGCAAAACCCAGACTATACTATCACCATGGACGATATTCGAGCTTGGGAAGCCAAACACGGTAAAATTCCAGCCAAGGCATTCGTAGCGATGCGGACGGATTGGTCAAAACGTTGGCCTGACAGCGAAGCAATGCAGAATAAGGATGAAGCAGGTATTGCTCACTATCCTGGTTGGAGTTTGCCCGTACTCGAGTATCTTTATGAAGAATGCCAGATTACTGCTTCCGGTCACGAAGCTACGGATACCGATCCTGGAATAGCTACCAGTCAAGATGATTATTCTTTAGAAGCCTATATATTGCAACAAGATCGTTATCAAATTGAACTTTTAACAAATCTCGATCGAGTTCCCGAAGCGGAGGCGTTAGTAGTAGTATCTTTTCCCAAGCCTCAAGGCGGTTCGGGATTTCCCGCCAGAGTATTTGCTATTTTGCCTTGAGCTAAACTAGTCTGACAAGCCAAGCAAAGCAATTGTACAACTAAACCCATTGACATCCTCTCCGCACTTCAGGGCGGAGATTTCCAAACCTGACAAATAAATGATGATGAAGTCTAAGCAGGCGAGGAGCTGTGTGGGGGTCTAGAGTGCGGGAACCTACATCCCGCCCGTCTAACGGCGGAGTACCTTAAATTAATGAGAATAGTTCTTTATCTGCCCATGTCAGAGTTTTGCAACTTAATGAGTGACTGAGCGATCGCTGACAATGTTAAGAAAATTAAAATTTCCTCAAATTACTTAGCACTGAGTATATAGCATTAAATTTATTTTTTTCCTACTTAATTTATGCAAATCCTGGCAATATTACTCGTAGCAATAACCAGCTTTATTGCAACTAACATAGATGACATCATCGTCTTAGTGCTGCTTTTCTCTCAGCTAAACAGCCGATTTCGTCTTCAACATATTATTGCCGGTCAATATATTGGTTTTACTGCACTGATCCTTGCTAGTTTGCCCGGTCTTTTTGGCAGCTTAATAATACCACAAGCTTGGATTGGATTACTTGGTTTGGTTCCTATTGCTATGGGTGTTAAGCAACTACTCAGTCAAGGTGAAGAGGAAGAACAAATACAGTTAGTTTCTGACGTATCCACTCAACCCAAAAATCAGAAATTTCCAGCATCTTTTATCTCTAATCTTGTCAGTATTCAAACTTACAAAGTTGCTGCGATTAGATTGGCTAATGGAGGAGACAATATCGGGATTTATGTACCTTTATTTGCTAGTGGCAATTTGCTGAATTTTGGTATAACTCTCAGTGTCTTTTATTTTCTTGTAGGAGTTTGGTGTGTTATCGCTTATCTGCTGACTCGTCATCCAGCTTTAGCTAAGTTGATTGCTCGTTATGGTCATAAAGTTGTTCCTTTTGTGCTGATAGGTTTAGGAATTTTTATCTTATTCGATAGTGAGACTTATCAACTTTTACCATTATTTCAATAGATAATTAAAATCCAAAGAACAGAAGAATTAAAAACACCACCAGACATAAAAATCTGATGGTAATCTTGTCCGAGGGACGAAAAATAATTGATATTTCAATCGTTATTTAGTTTACTTACATCCTAAAGATTCGCGAGTATCTACACCAGTTTTAGAATTTATGCCCGAAGCATTGGCACATAATTGCTTAATTTGCCAGCGGTCTAAAATGGCAGAGGTAAAATCAGCTCCTGTAATCTTAGCCCCTTCAAAAGTAGAGAAGGACAAAATTGCTTCCTGGAAAATCGCATCAGTCAAATCTGCCCCATCAAAAGTGGTGAGATAAGCAAAGCCGTTAGTAAAATCAACTCCATGTAGATTAGCATTGCTTAGATTCGAGGCATTAAATACTGCTCCTCTCAAATCGGCATTACTAAAGTTGGCTTCTTCTAGATTAACTTTGGCAAAATTAGCAGTTGGGAAACTTTGATTAGAGAAATCTTTACTTTTCAAATTAGCATCGCTAAATTTAGCGGGGGTAACTGCCGAAGAACTAGCTGCTTGAACCGGTAAAGGAAAAACAAGAAAAATCAGCAGTAACAGAAAAGCACATAGTCGGAGAAAATACTTCATAGATAAACTTTAGTTTATTTAACCTAGCTCGACAGAATACGATAATTGATTGTAATTCTTCTTTTGTCTTCCTTGGAAGTACTAAATTTTTATAACTGATGGTACAAAACTCCGATCGCACAACCCTCAATTTACCCGATTTGCTCCAACGGCTACTCGATAAACAGTCCCTGTCTCAAACTCAAGCTGCCCAACTGATGGAGGGATGGCTGAAGGAGGAAATACCCCCCGTACTATCAGGAGCAATTTTAGCTGCCATTCAAGCTAAAGGAGTTTCGGCGGCTGAATTAGCGGGGATGGCGCAGGTACTGCAAGCCCAATCACTACAAGAACAAAAGATTAGTCGCGACTGCCCGGTTATCGATACCTGCGGTACGGGAGGCGATGGGGCTTCTACTTTTAATATTTCCACTGCCGTTGCTTTTGTGGCAGCAGCGGCGGGAGTAAAAGTTGCCAAACACGGTAATCGTTCAGCTTCTAGTAAGGTTGGGTCGGCTGATGTTTTAGAATATTTGGGAGTCGAGCTCGCCGCACACCCCGAGAAAGTAAGAACCGCTCTCGACGAGGTAGGAATCACTTTTCTTTTTGCTCCTGGCTGGCATCCGGCTATGAAAAGTGTTGTGCCTTTAAGGCGTACTCTCAAGATAAGAACGGTATTTAATCTTTTAGGTCCTTTAGTTAATCCCTTATGTCCTACCGGTCAAGTTATTGGTGTCTATGACGGAGCCTTTTTAAATAGTATGGCTGAGGCATTAAATAGACTGGGAATACCAAAGGCGATCGTTTTGCACGGACGGGAAAAACTTGATGAAGCGGGATTGGGAGATGGTACTGATTTAGTTATGGTAGTTGATGGTAAAGTCGAGCAAAGTAGGATTAATCCTCAAGAATTGGGTTTGAGATCGGCACCGATTAGCGCATTGAGAGGGGGCGAAATAGAGACAAATGCCGCTATTCTGCGCGATGTTCTTCAAGGTAAAGGAACTGAAGCCCAACAAGATGCAGTAGCTTTAAATACTTCTTTAGCGTTGCAAGTAGGAGATGTCGTTTCCTTCGGCGATTATTGGGGAGGCATCCACAAAGCTAAAACAATTCTCGCCAGTGGTGCGGCTTGGTCTAAGTTAGAGGAATTGGTACAGTTTCTGCAAAGTTGATTTCGATCGTTAGAAAGTATCACTTTTATACTCATCCCACAGAAACACCAAAAGCGATCGAGCGCCCATTCCTTCTAAGGTGGTTTGCGATAGTCGCCTGTCGCTTCCTCATTAGTCCTTGGTCATTGGTTACTAATCAACATAAAGGATAAAGGACGAATGACTATCCCTAGAAGGGTCTGAGCTTTCCGTCGCTTTCTGTCAAAATGGGAGTATACTTCCTTAAACTTTATTGCCTTAATGACATCTTCCCATCATCTTCAACCATATCATCCTGTCATTATTCGCTTAGAAGAGATAGAGAAAATCTATGGTAGTGGAGACACTGCCGTTCACGCCTTAGATGAAGTAAATTTAATTATCCATCAAGGAGAATATTGCTCGATTATGGGCGTGTCTGGTTCGGGTAAATCCACAGTCATGAATATCATTGGCTGTTTGGATCGTCCTACTGCTGGAAGTTATTATCTCGAGCGAGTGGATGTGTCGCAATTATCTGATGAAGAATTAGCAGAAATTCGCAACCGCAAAATTGGTTTTGTCTTTCAGCAGTTCCACCTACTACCCCAGATGAGTGCCCTAGAAAATGTTATGTTACCTATGGTATATGCGAGCGTACCGAGTCAAGAAAGACGCGATCGCGCTGTCGAAGCTCTCAAAAGAGTGGGTTTGGGTAACAAGTTGCATAATAAGCCCAATCAACTTTCTGGCGGACAACAACAAAGGGTAGCGATCGCTCGTGCTATTGTTAACAAACCTTTACTCTTACTTGCCGATGAACCCACGGGCGCACTAGACTCTCGCACGACCAAGGAAGTAATGGATATTTTTAACGAATTACATAGCAGTGGGATTACAATCGTGTTGGTCACTCACGAACCCGAAGTTGCTCGTTTGACAGAGAGAATTGTTTGGTTTCGCGATGGTCGAGTAGTTTATAACCATCTCACGCCAGAAGAAATGCTCAATGTCGCACTTGCTACCTAACATTTACTTTGTGCAACTAATGATAAATAATACTAGATTAAGTTATTTGTATTTTTGTATACTAAAGTTACCAGCAATTAAATATTTGTTGAGTAACAAGGGGTTAAAAAGACGCTCGTGAGTCAGTATAAAATAGTTTCTTCTGACGAAGTCGATGCAGAGAGGGAAGATAAGGTTCTTCCGCTCATAGAAAGAGATGGTAAACTTTCCGCTGCTACAAGGTGGAGTACCGTCGAACCAAGACTAGAGGAAAAACAGCCAAGACAGTACGATCCTGAAGCGATCGCCAAATACTATCGCTATCGACCTTGGCGAGTCCTCTGGCGTGCCTTAAGAATTATCTGGTTTTTTGGCAGTTTTCTCTTTTCTTTAGAATGGGATAAGTGGACAAATCAAACCGAAAAAAATAAACCCCGACGTGCCAGTCAATTACGCCAAATTCTCACTCGCTTAGGACCTACTTTTATAAAGGTAGGACAAGCTTTATCGACTAGACCCGATCTAGTCCGGCGCGACTTTCTTGAGGAGTTGGTTAAACTACAAGACCAACTACCTCCTTTCGACAATCAAATTGCTTTCGACCTGATTGAGTCAGAACTAGGTCATTCAGTTGCGCGAACTTATCGCGAATTTTCCGATCATCCAGTAGCCGCAGCTAGCCTCGGTCAAGTTTATCATGCTGTTTTGCACACTGGAGAAGAAGTAGCAGTCAAAGTACAACGTCCTAATTTAAGACCTCTGTTAACCCTCGATCTTTATCTCCTGCGCTGGAGTGCCCGTTGGCTTGCTCCTTGGCTACCATTAAATCTAGGTCATGACCTTAGTTTAATCGTTGATGAATTCGGCACTAAACTCTTTGAAGAGATCGATTACCTCAACGAAGCCCAAAACGCTGAAAAATTTGCCGCCAATTTTCAGGACGATCCAAATGTAAAAGTACCTCTGATTTACTGGGAATACACTAGCCAGCGCGTCTTGACCTTAGAGTGGATTAACGGCTTTAAGTTAACAGATGTCGAAAAGATTAAAACTGCTGGCTTAGATCTCAATCGTTTTATTAAAATTGGCGTAATTTCCGGACTGCGCCAACTATTAGAATTTGGCTTTTTCCATGCAGATCCCCATCCTGGTAATTTATTTGCTACTCCCGACGGTCGGATGGCTTATATTGACTTTGGGATGATGGATCAGTTGGAGGAAGAAACTAAAGAAACTATTGCCAGCGCAGTAGTTCAACTAATTAATCGCGATTATTATGCTCTGGCTAAAGATTTCATAAAACTGGGCTTTTTAACTCCAGATACCGATATTAAACCGATTATCCCTGCCTTGGAACAGGTATTGGGTAACGCTATAGAGGGAAGTGTTGCTAACTTCAACTTCAAAACCATTACCGATGAGTTTTCCGAGTTGATGTACGACTATCCTTTCCGCGTTCCCGCTAAGTTCGCCCTTATTATTAGATCTTTGATCACCCAAGAAGGACTTGCTTTAACTCTCAATCCGAATTTCAAGATTGTTGAGGTATCTTACCCTTACGTATCGCGAAGGTTACTTACTGGTGAGTCTCCCCAGCTAAGACGACATTTACTAGATGTATTAATTCAAGATGGCAAATTCCGGTGGGACAGGCTAGAAAATATGATTGCGATCGCTCGTTGTGAGGAAGGTTTCGATCTTTTACCTACAGCTCAATTAGGCTTACAATATCTCCTTTCAGAAGAAGGACGCTATCTCCGTCGTCAGTTAATACTAGCATTAACTGAAGATGAACGATTACATACAGAAGAAGTACAACGTCTGTGGAGGTTAATTAAAGACGACATCAAACCTCAAAAAATATTAGATCTTGCCTTCCATACTCTACGGGAAATTTCTGCCGAAAGAGTTACAGCAATTCTTCCCATAGCTAGTTTTTCAAGATAAAGTAATTTTGAATTCTGAATTTACAAAAGATTTTTTTTGCCTTTTTACTTTTTAATTTTTACTTTACTTATGTACTACTTGCCGCAACCACCATTTTTACTTTCTCTGTTTGGACTGTTTATTGCAATTACCTGTGGTTCTGCCTTTCAAGCTTTAGTTCAACAAAGCTCTCAAAATTGGAAAAAAAATCCCAATAGTCAGGATGCTTATAAGCTACAAGGAGGGAATATCATCATAACCTATTGGGGCATTTGTCTGGGGATTTGGGTATTTTTGGGTGGCGGCTTACAAATTTTCGGCTTTGACTCGATTTTTGCTTACGGTATCTCTCTTCTCTTAACCATCGCTACCGCTGCTTTAGTCTGGACTCAACTGAGCCAAGTGCTTTTACTATTACAGAAAGGTGGTTCTAAAGCACTAGATTTAGATTATTTTACCTAACTTAACGTTCGACCGGAGCGAACTTCGGCTGCTGCGATGAGAAGGACGCAGTTGGCGCGGTTGCAGAGTGAGACCTTCCATTTACACAACACCTAAACAAGACCGCGCGATCGCAGTTAAGTGTCATCAATTCTCCATTTATAGAATAAATATTAACTCTTACCAGTCTGAACCGAAAATACAGAAAAATAGATTTTGTCAGTCACTCAAAGCGCGGACATGGGAGAAAAAAAACGCATTGGTATTCTGACCAGTGGCGGTGATTGTGCTGGTTTAAACGCAGTAATTCGCGCAGTCACTCGTTGTGCCGTCAATATGTATGGTTGGGAAGTATTGGGTCTTTGTAAGGCAACTCACGGATTGATGAGTCGCCCACCGCAGGCAATATGCTTGGACGTTGCTAAAGTCGATCCGATCTTGACGATGGGAGGCACAATTTTAGGCACTACCAACAAAGGGGATCCCTTTGCCTTTCCCATGCCTGACGGAACATTAACCGACCGTTCTGCCGAAATTATTGAAGGTTATCATCAGCTAGGATTAAATGCTCTCATTGGTATAGGTGGAGATGGAAGTTTAGCCATCTTGCGCAAACTAGCCCAACAAGGCGGAATCAATTTAGTAGGGATTCCCAAAACAATTGACAATGATGTAGGCATCACTGAGCGTTCCATTGGATTCGACACAGCAGTCAATATTGCTACGGAAGCGATCGATCGCCTGCATTTTACGGCAGCCAGTCACAGTCGGGTAATGATTGTAGAAGTGATGGGACGGGATGCGGGACATATTGCCCTCAATGCTGGCATTGCTGGGGGAGCAGATCTCATTTTGATTCCCGAAATTATCTATCATTTAGAAAATATCTGCCGTCACATCAAACAACGTCAAGCCCAAGGGCAAGATTACTCGATCGCAGTTGTCTCTGAAGCAGTTTGTACTGAAATGGGTAAATTAGTTCAACAAGGACATTTTGATGACTGTCGTCTTGGCGGAATAGGTCAATATCTAGCCGAGAGAATTACCGCCCTCTGTGGGGCAGAAACTAGGGTTACTGTTTTAGGACATACGCAACGGGGTGGGATTTCCTCTCCTTTAGACCGCATTCTTGCCTCGGCTTTTGGCGTAGCCGCAGTCGAATTAATTGCCAAACAAATGTACGATCGCATGGTAACCTGGCAAAATCGACAAGTAATTAGTGTACCTATTGATGATGCAATTAAATACTATCGGGCAGTAGACCCCAACGATACTCTAGTCAGGACTGCTAGAGGCTTGGGAATTTGTTTCGGAGACTAATTTTCAGTCATCACTCATCAGTTATCAGTTATCAGTCACCAATTACCCATTCCTTGTTTCTTATCTCTATTCCCTATGAATGAAACGATTGTATCCGCGCCCGTATCTGCTGAAGAAATTGTTGCTGCTTTAGAAACACCAGTAGATTTTAATTTTCAACTACCCGATCCCGAAGATGAAGCAATCGAGGAATTTGATTTTCAACAGCAACTAGATGCAGTCTGGAAAGTATGCGATCGCTTCGATCTCCAGACAGATATCTGGCGCGGACGCATTCTTAGGGCAGTACGGGACAGGGAAAAAAAAGGAGGTGACGGGCGAGGAACTGGTTTTCTCAACTGGCTCAAACAGCGAGAAATTACTAAATCTCAAGCCTATAATTTAATCCAGCTAGCTAATAGTGCCGATACTCTCTTGGCAGAGGGACAGCTAGACCCCGATAGTATCAATAATTTTAGTAAACGAGCGTTTGTCGAAACAGCTAAAGCTGCCCCAGAAGTACAAAAATTAGTCAGTGAGGCTGCCCAAAAAGGCGATCGCATTACCAGGCGGGAAGTCAAACAACTGTCCGATGAATGGACAGCTATGAGTTCAGAACTGTTGCCCACCGAAGTTAAAGAAAAGGCGGCGGCTGGGGTATTACCTGCCCGCCATCTCGCCCCTTTGGTTAAAGAGATGGAAAAATTACCCGATTCCCATCTTGAAGAAATTCAAAAAGAAATTGCTGATAGTCCCGATATCGACACCGTCAAACTCATGACCACCGAGGCAAAGAATTTAGCCAAATATCTCGATGCTGCTGCCCAGGTTCAGACTCTACGAGAATCGACAGTAGATATAGAAATGGCACTAGAAGAAGCCTTACGCCTCGATTGTATTAACACGGCAGCAGATATAGTCAAACAAGCTACTAACCTCGAACAGACAGTAGCCAAACTCTACACTACTTGGAAGCGTCTGGGTAGTTTGGCAGACCGCCTCTATGTAGAGACAGGGGCTTCCAATCCTCATTTGCGATCGCTTTTAACTACTTTGGAAGTCCTTACTAACGAGATGATCGAAGTTCCCATAGATGAGGGGGGCGAACAAATAGTGCGTCTGAAGGTAATTTCTAATACAGCCGATGCCTGAGTTTCTGTAGCGGTTGCGGCGATCGATCGTAGCAATTTTCGGAAAGCGCGAGGTAGGCACCTCGGTAGGGACTTTCCGGCTGTTTGCCCGTACAAAGTTCAAAAAAGAGAATGGTTCTTAATGAACGAACGCGCGAACTATTTTTTAAGAATAGACAACTACCTGATTTTCCAAGCTGCCAATTCCCTCAATTTCGATCCGGACGCGATCGCCTGGTAGCATAGCCCCAATTCCTTCAGGAGTACCTGTCAAAATAATATCTCCAGGTAAAAGAGTCATAACTTGGGATATATAGGAGACAAGAAACTCAGGGGAAAAAATCATGTCCTCTACTGTGGCTGATTGGCAGGGGACTGAATTATCGTTCAAAAAAGTTTGCAGTTTGGCTCCTGCACTCAATTCTCGCACTATCCAGGGTCCTAGAGGGCAGAAAGTATCAAATCCTTTGGCTCTAGTCCATTGCCCATCTTTTCCTTGCAAATCTCTGGCGGTTACATCATTAGCGATCGTATAACCCCAAATTTTACTATGAGTTTGCTCGGGAGTTAAATGACGACAGCGAGCGCCAATTACTAAAGCAAGTTCCCCTTCATAATCAACTCGTTCGGATTGCCAAGGATAATAGATTGGTTGACCATCGGCGATGATAGTAGTGGGAGGCTTGAGGAAAATTAGCGGTTCTGTAGGAACGGGAGTTCCCATTTCTGCCGCATGATTGGCATAATTTTTCCCTACTGCCACAATTTTAGAAGGAGCGCAGGGAGCAAGCAGCTGATAGCTTTCTGGTTGTAATTCGATATCCGTAGATTGTCCGCCTAACCATGGTGGTGCATCAAAAACAGCAACACTTCGATTAGGCTGAAGCGAACCATAGTAAATTTGTTCTTGAATAGTTTTAACTCGGACGTAGCGTTGTGCCATAACTAAGACTAGCTAATGCTAATAAGATATATTGAATGGGCGAGCGGATTTTTTTGCATAAGATAGTAGCGTTTGTCTCCACAGTAATAGTAAGATCGTAATTCCTTGCTTCTTGCATTTATTGCTAGATATCAAAAACTCAACCTTTTGTCTAGCTATAAAGTTGAGAAGCCATGTAGTCCATAAGGAGTAATTATATGAGTCGAAGCTACGAAATGATGTATATCTTGCGTCCCGATTTATCTGAGGAGCAAGTAGAAGAGACAGTTAACAAATATACAAATTTTCTTAGGGAACATGGCGTAGAAAACATTCAGATTCAACATCGAGGTAAAAGAAGGTTAGCATACCCGATTAAGAAGTACCTAGATGGAATCTATATTCAAATGAATTACGAAGCTGATGGTACGCAAATTGCTCCTTTAGAAAGGGCAATGCGTCTGAGTGAAGAAGTCATTCGCTATTTAACCATTAAATTAAAAGAGCAACATTCTGTAGTCGAAGAAGAATCCGAGTCTGAACCTGTTGCCGCCGAAGCAGAAGCTTAATTCAGTTAATAATGGATAATTAATAATTATCCATTATTAACTGTTCCCTATTCATCGCTCTTACCCCCGGAGTTCCAAGATTTTGAGCGGCTCGCCCACTCGGACAATTCCTGTATTTCGGGGAGTCATATTTTCTCCAAACATGACTCCTCGATCGCCAAACTGTCGAAAAGTCTCCAGAGTTCTTAAAGGTTCTCTCAATTGATTTCTTTCTCCAGTTTGTTGATCGGTAGTAATAATAATGCAGCGACTACAGGGTTTAACCACCGTAAACTGAACTGTGCCGATCTCGATCGCTCTCCAGTTGCCTTCAATAAAAGGTTGTTCAGTTTCTACGACAATATTAGGCCGAAATTGATTCATGGGTACTGTTTGCGCCTCTTTTTGATAAATTTCTCCGATTCGACGATTTAATTCAGATAAAGAAGCAGTTGCCGTTAGTAAAAAAGGAAAGCTGTCAGCAAAACTGACAATTTCTTCGTTTTTGAACGAAAATTGGTGTTTGATGAGGCGAAGGTGTTGGGGAGACTGTCTGACTAAGCGGCATTTTTGATGGCTATCTAATGCCAGTAAACTATGAAACCATTGGGCTACTTCGTCTCCTTGATCGATCGCCGTAATAAAATCGTGCCAAATTTCTACTTCTATTGCTTTACCTATTAAGGTTGAGGTAAAAGTCAAAGGTTCGACACTATCATCTTGTACTGACAAAGATACTCGTTCATCGGCAATTTGTACTTTAACTTTAGCTAGATGGGGATATTGCCTTTGAGTCAGAAACTTGCCCTTGGCATTAACAAGCATAAATTCTCGATCCCAAAGAAATCCCTTGGGAGTTACTTGCGCCTGTTGCAGTTTAATTCCCTGACAAGATTTGATTGGATAAATCCACAGTTGTGAGACAATCATAGGCTTTGGCAAGACAGACAAAAAATAAGAGCGATCGCACGACTTTAGTTTACTGACAGTTAGAAAAATGAAATTTAAATAAACTAATAAGTAATACTCTATGTTTTGTAGAGCAAAATTTGTGATTCGTCCACTTTTGCAACAAATCGCCAAGATTTACCCAAATTAAACTATAGATAATTTATAGTTCTTTCATCCTCCAAAACTTGAGCAACGCGAAGAATTAAGGATTCATAGTAAGGAGCAGCAATAACCTGCACTCCTAAAGGAAGCTTACCCGCTCGCCAAATCGGAACCGACAGCACGGGTAAACCAATGAAAGAAAGAGGCTGGGTAAAACGCCCTAAATTGGGACGCACTAGCACTTCCTCTCCTGCAATTATCATCTTTTCTTGACCTAATGGTGGAGCGACGCAGGGAGTAGTTGGCGCGAGGATAATATCTACTTGTTGAAAAATTGCTTGTAGCTGAGTACGATACCAGCGACGAAATCTCTGGGCTTGAATATACCAAGAAGCAGGAATTAACGCTCCAGCCAAAAAGCGATTGCGAGTGGCGGGATCGAAGTCTTCAGGACGAGATTGTAAGTTTTTTAAATGTAAATTGGCTCCTTCGGTTGCCGTAATAATATAAGCAGCAGCCCTTGCCCTGTGGCTTTCTGGGATGGCGATTCTTTCTTTTACATCCAAGGCTTTAGCTACTATGGCAACGGCTTCTAAGGCTTCTGGTTCTGCCCCTTCAGTAAAATAGCCATCTGCGACAACAATTTTTAAATTCTCAATTCCCTGATTCAGTTCAGGTAAGCAGAGTTGAGCTGGTTTTTTAGTACAAACAGGATCTCTAGGATCTTCTCCTTGCAATACATCAAAAACTGTAGCTATATCTCTAACAGAGCGAGCAAAAGGTCCAATACAATCTAAGCTGCTTGAAAATAAAAATGCACCCGCACGGGAAAGACGACTATAGGTAGGTTTAAAGCCATAGACTCCACATAAGGCTGCTGGAACTCGGATCGAACCATTAGTATCCGAACCAAGGGTGAGGGGAACTAATCCTGCTGCTACAGCCGCTGCCGAACCACCGGAAGAACCGCCAGCGATCCGAGTGCGATCGCGAGGATTGAGAGTTGCCCCGTAGTGACTATTTTCCGTCACGAAACCGTAGGCATACTCGTCCATATTTAATGCCCCGAGCGAGATTGCCCCTGTTTGTTTTAGTCTAGTGATAGCCGTAGCATCTTCTCTAGCTGGAGGATTTTCAGCATTAATTTTGGAGCCAGCAAGGGTAGTTATTCCTTCGATATCGAAAAGATTTTTGACTGCAAAAGGAACTCCTGCTAAAATCCCCGGATCTTTACCTCCAGCTATGGCTGCATCTATTTCTTCTGCTTGAGTTAAAGCTGCCTCAGCAGTAACGGTAGTAAAACAGTTTAGTTGGGGGTTGTGTCGGTAAATTTTTTCTATAGTTTTACTAACGACAACTCTAGCAGTAATTTCTTTCTTACCAATAGCAGCAGCAAGGGCGACGGCATCGGCATAATCTTTCATGGCTCAAAAATAGGTGCGGCTTCGATATCTTCTGGTAAATCGAATTGATTCACCAAAGAAGCGATCGCGGCAATTCGCTCAAAATTATCCACTACTCCAGGCAAGTATTCTGGTTTCAGCTTTAAACCCATCAACTGGGCTGTTTGTTTTACGTATTCGGTAAAATCTTCTTTTTGTTCTGTCATTTCGATTCTGTTGTCCATCAGAACTATTGCCTTGTAGTTAATCCTAATCCACTAGCAATTAACTAGCTTATTTTTCTGGTACAGCAAAAGTGCTACCAGTAATTGAATGAAAAGAACTTGCTAAGCTCTGTAAGCATGAAGAGACTTGAAACTATTACTAATTGCTGAACCCATCACTTTTATAAATGTGTTGCGGAGTCCCGCAGCCAAAGGATTTTTCAATTCCCCCATTCTGCCCGCTTGTAAAGACTGCTCAACAATCGCCTTGGTGCGTGGGAATCGGAGAGATTCATAGTGTTGGAAAGCAGTCGTCGGTAGTGATTCTTCTTTCAGACATTTTGCTACGATATACGCATCTTCTAGAGCAGTACAAGCTCCCTGTCCCATCGTTGGCAGCATTGGATGGGCAGCATCACCGAGTAGTGTAATGTTCTGCTGGCTCCAGGGCTGAGTAGGGGGGCGATCGTAGAGATCCGTAGTCAAAATGTCCGCTTCATTGGTAGCAGCAATCAGCTCAGGAATTGACGAAAACCAATCTTGATACATCATTTCAAGTTCTTTCTTGCGACCAATTTCCAAATCTGGCTGTGCTTTTGGTGCGGTGGCTGCGGCATACCAGTACATTTTTTCTTTGCCCAGCATCATGAAGCCAAATCCTTTACCACGCCCTAAGAACTCCTGAATGTAGCCAGGACGGTATTTACTAGGGACGTAATCCGTCAGACCACGCCAGGTCTTATAGTTTCGATAAGTGGGCGGACGATCGCCCCAAAGTTCTGCTCGTACCCGAGATCGCAAACCGTCTGCACCAATCAAGGCATCCCCTTCCACACTTAAGCCAGAAGCAAAATAGGCACGAACTTGGTTCTCATTGCGCTCAAACCGCTCAAACTTTTCTCCAAGAACAAATTTTTCTTGAGGCAAATTTTTCCATAGTAGCTGCTGAAGTTCTGCACGATGAATTCCCACAACAGGCAACTCAAAACCAGCGACAGGCACATTCACTAATTCCTTACCCAGTTGCGAATTGAATTGGTAATTTGTCGTGAGACAGCCAACTCGGATCGCGTCTTCGAGCAAATCTAACTGCTTCAAGATGTGGGTTGCATTTGCCCAAAGGGCGATACCAGCCCCAACTTCCCGTAACTCTTTGGTTCGCTCATAGATGACAGCATCAAGACCAGCACGGTGCAGAGCAAGTGCCGTTGCCGCACCGCCGATTCCACCGCCAACCACAATTATTCTCTTTGTTGTGTGCATATTTTTCAAAGGAGGTTAAACGATTTAACCGACAGACTTGTCAGTTGATTAATATCTATTAAACCGAGCCCACGCCGCTCTGTCAACTGATTATTCAGTCGATAGGGGTTATACTGACTTAACGAGTCTGTTGAACTATTGAAAATGCTATGGCACGTCAAGCAAAAGCTGAAAAGGTAGGAAAGACCAAGTCAGTGCGGGATGCGGAAGCAACTCAAGCGGTTATTTTGGCAGCTGCCGAGGAGGAGTTTGCCCAACATGGCTTCATAGCTGCCAGGACAGAGGCGATCGCTGCTAAAACGGGTGTGGCAAAGTCGATGATTTATTACTACTTTAAGGATAAGGAAGGCTTATATAAGTCAGTCTTGGAGCGATCGCATTCAGACCTTTGGCAGACCATTCAACAATTAGACCTAGACCATTTCTCTCCTGAAGTAGCGTTAGAGAAGTTCCTCATTGCATTGCTCGATTGTGTATCGCGTAATCCAAAGTTGCCAACAATAATGTTTCACGAAGCTGTGCAAAATCAGGGGAAATACTATAAGCACAGTAGCTCTCTAAGCATTGATACAACGTTGGTCAAGATTTTAGAACGAGGGATTGCTGAGGGAGTATTTCGTCAACTCGATCCGTTTCAGTCAGCGATTAATATCATGGGAACTTGTCTGTTCTATTTCATTGGTACGGGAAATATCCAGCAGCTTCCTCAAGGAAAGCGGCTCCTGAGTAAAGTGATGTTGGAACAACACGCACAGGAGGCGATCGCCTTAATTTTGACAGGTGTGCGGAAATAACTTTGGAATTAAATATATGAGGAAAAATAAGAGCGATCGCTTTCTCTCTCGGCGAAAAATTGGGAATTATTTTATAATTTTCCCGATCTACACAATTTTACGGGGAAATGGCTTCTAATCTCTACCAACAAATCGAGCAACTCTACGATGCTTCTAGCGGACTGTGGGAGCAAATTTGGGGCGAACACATGCACCATGGCTATTATGGTAGGGATGGCAAGTATAAAATTAATCGCCGCCAAGCACAGATCGATCTGATTGAAGAACTGCTTTACTGGGGCAAGATCGATAAGGCGAAAAAAATTGTAGATATTGGCTGTGGCATTGGTGGTAGCACTCTTTTTTTGGCACAAAAATATCAAGCCAAAGCTCAAGGTATAACTTTGTCGCCGCAACAAGCAAAGCGAGCAACAGAAAGAGCAAAAGAGGCTGGTTTGGCAGAACGGGTCAGTTTTCAAGTAGCAGATGCCCTCCAAATGCCTTTTGCGGATAATAGTTTCGATCTAGTTTGGTCTTTAGAAAGTGGCGAGCATATGTCCGATAAGACTAAATTCTTACAAGAATGCTACCGCGTGTTGCAGCCAGGAGGAAAATTAGTAATGGCAACTTGGTGTCATCGTCCTACCAATTCCCTGGCAGGGGAACTGACTGCCGACGAACAGAAACATCTAAAAGAAATATATCGAGTTTATTGTCTCCCCTATGTAATTTCCTTACCAGAATACGAAGCGATCGCCCTAAACTGTGGCTTTCAAAACATCCGTACCGATGATTGGTCGATAGGGGTTGCCCCTTTTTGGGATGTAGTTATTGGCTCTGCTTTCACTCCTCAAGCAATCATTGGTTTACTAGGCAGTGGCTGGCAAACCATCGAAGCAGCCCTTTCTCTTAGTTTAATGAGTCGAGGATACGAACGGGGTTTGATTCGCTTCGGTTTACTTGTCGGAGAAAAGTAGAGGCGTTCGATTGCAGATATATTTATGATTTATGTGAGAACCGCTATATGAGTTATGTTTACCCTTAAGCTCGAACCTATAATTAATCTGGGCGATGAACAATTTAAGCAACTGTGCTCGAACCCCCCGGTTGCAAGATAAAATGACTGAATATAGGGACAACGGCGTTCGACTGGGATGGTTAATCGATCCAATTAAAAAACAAGTTGAAATAACCAGAATCGGACAGCTGAAAGAAGTTCTCTCTAACCCAAGTCAATTATCAGGAGAAGAAATTTTACCTGGTTTTGTTCTTTCCTTAAAAGGAATTCTTTAAAAAGTTATTCTTAGCGCACTTTGCGCCTTTGCGCGAGGCAAATATTTCATCATATTCTTAGGCTCTCCTCCCCCTCTTCTGCCGTAAGGCGAAGAGTGGGAGGAGAGCCGTACTCCGTATAATGGTTGACATTTAAGTGCAAGTAATCTCTATTTCTAATGAATACAGTTACTGGTAAAGTAGGCAAGCAACCATCCGTCTCTAACTGACACCATCTAAAGAAGCTTCCGAAGTACTGTCCGAAACTATCGAACAGTACAGCTGGGCTTTTAACGATGTTTGTTACTACGGGTGGCATAACAACGTTAGCAATGGAATTAAGTTGCACGATGCTACTTATAAACTCCATCGCGGCGTTACCGACCTGCCTTCTCAGCTTGTCTGCTCGGCTAGGGTAAAAGCCGCAGAAGCGATCAAAAGCAGTAAAGCACTTAAGAAAAAAGGCAAGCTTGTCTCTTTCCCGCACTCTACCAGTTGTCCTATTAGGTATGACGCTCGTTCTTACACTGTTTGGTGGAATAAGAACGAGTTGTCGTTGACGACTATCAAAGGAAGGCTCAAGTTTTCTTTTGAGCTTGCTAACTACTACAATCAGTACCTTGATTGGAAAACTACTAGTGCCGACCTTGTTAAAGACAGGTTCGGCAGATGGTGGCTGCAGATAGTTAAAGAAACTGAATCTCCAAAAGTCGAACCGACTACCGAAATAGTCGGGGTTGACCTCGGGGAAATTAATGCAGCTACCGACCAGAGAGGAAACTTTTATGGGAACCCTAACTGGAAAAATGTAGAAGAAAAAACATGCCCATTGCGTCGTAGACTTCAGAGCAAAGGCACAAAATCCGCGAAAAGACATCTTAAAAAGATATCTCGCAGACAGAGACGGTTTCGCTCCGATTGTGACCACCTACTTTCTAAAAGACTGGTGCAATCTGTTAATCTCTGCGCAACAATTGTTTTTGAAGAGCTCACGAAGATTAGAAGTAATTCCAAGAGAAGAAAACAACAAAGACCCAGGTTCCATAGCTGGAGCTTCAAAAGATTTCAGCAATTTGTTACCTACAAAGCCGAAAGAAAGGGTGTTCTGGTTGATTATGTTGACCCGAGGTACACCAGTCAGAAATGCAGCTGCTGCGGTCACATTACCCGTAGTAATAGACCTTCTCAGGCTATATTTAGGTGTAAAAAATGCTCTTACTCGAACCATGCTGATATAAATGCGTCTATAAATATTCGTGAGGACTATCTTAAGCAAAGGGCTGCGGTCAATCAGCCTATTGTAGTAACCGAAGTTTTTGGTTAGTTACAAGCCGCGATTGTATTGCGTTAGCAATCAATCGTCGGTAGTTGACTTATCTATAGCAATATCGACTTGTCTTAACAATTCCTCCACAGTCGAATTGTTATTTAAAACCACATCAGCCATTGCTACCTTTTGTTCTAGGGGCAGTTGACTCTTTATACGTGCTTGTGCTTGGGCTTCGCTAAGACGATCCCGCTCGATTAAACGCCTAACTTGTTCCTGGCGATCGCAACTAACTACCCAAATTTCCGTAACCAAATCCGTCATCTTTGCTTCAAATAATAAGGGTATGGCTAAAACAACAGTATCTACTTCTAGTTGTTGTAATGTAGCGGTAAAGCGATCGCGCACGTAGGGATGAATTTTGCTCTCTAACCAAAGTTTCTCCTCTGGATTATTAAAAATAATCTCGCCCAAAGCCGAGCGATTGAGATTATTATCGGGTAATTTTACTTTATTCCCGTAACGGTTAAAAATATCCGTCAAAATAGGCGAACCAGCTTTGACGGCATCTCTAGCGTAAATATCTGCATCTAATACAGGTAAGTGATAAGCTCGAACGAGGTAATTGGATACAGTGGTTTTCCCCGTACCGATACCGCCAGTTAAACCAATTCGTCTTTTAGGAATATTTACCATCAGTTGTTACTATTACCCCTATTAACCACACTTGAAAACGTAAACTATTACCAAAACTAACTACCCAACTTGAAAACTCGTTCCAACTACTGGCAGCTTATCCCTTATCTTCGTCCTCAGACTACTACTATTGGACAAGCGTTTGTTTGTACTATAGCTTTTACCGTTTTTTGGCCGATCCTGGCTTGGTTAGCCGGATACATGGCAGAGTATATCGGACAAGGAGATTTAGTCAAAATTGCCCAAATTGCTGGAGTAGCTGCAGTCGTATTTTTACTACGGGGTGCCGCTCAGTATGGACAAGATTCCCTAATGGCAAAAGCTGCCCTCAAGATTGCTCTAGACTTGCGCCAAAGAGTTTACGCTCACTTACACCAGTTGAGTCTTAACTATTTTGAAGTAGCTAAAACTGGGGATCTTTCCTATCGACTCACGGAAGATATCGATCGCATTGGCGAGGTAATCAACAAATTTTTTCACGATTTTATTCCTTGCGTTTTGCAGCTTATTGTCGTCTTGGGTTACATGTTCTATCTCAACTGGCAGTTAACCCTGGCTGCTCTTATTGTTGCTCCTTTAATGGCATTGCTCATTGGTGCCTTTGGCGATAAATTGCTACAGTCTTCCCACCGCAGTCAAGAACGTATCTCCAATTTATCTTCTCTAATTGCAGAGGTATTTAGCGGAATTCGGCTAGTACAAGCTTTTGCTGCCGAAGATTACGAACTTCAAAGGTTTCTTCACGAAGCCGAACAAAATCGACGAGCCAACTATCGTGCCAAGCAAATTATGGCATTTCAGTTTGTGGTAGTGGGTTTTCTCTATGGTATGAGTATCGTCCTTTTGCTCTTTCTGGGAGGCTGGCAAATTTCCCAAAATAACCTAACGGCAAGTGCATTTGTGAGCTATGTCTTTGCTGTTGGCTTGTTGATCGATCCGATCGCTCATATTACAAGTAACTACAATGAATTCAAACAAGGACAAGCTTCAGTAGACCGAATTTTTGAACTGATGGCAATCAAGCCAACAATCGTAGAAAAAGAAGGAGCGATCGCCCTTCCCCCAGTAACGGGAAAAGTGGAATATTGCCAGGTAAGTTTTAGTTATTCCCGTGGCAAACCCGTACTCAAAAATATCGGCTTATTGGTTCACCCAGGAGAAACGATCGCTTTAGTTGGCGAATCTGGCGCGGGAAAATCTACCTTAGTCAATTTATTACCCCGCTTTTACAATCCCGATGCCGGAGCAATCTTAATCGATGGCATTAATATTCAAGATGTCACTCTAAAAAGTTTGCGGCAACAAATCGGCATCGTTCCCCAAGAAACAGTCTTATTCTCCGGTACCATTGCTCAAAATATTGCTTTTGGTAAAACCGAATTGAACCTCCAAGAAATAGAAGCAGCAGCTAAAATTGCTAATGCCCATCAATTTATTACTGAATTAACCCAAGGTTACTATACCTATGTGGGCGAGCGGGGCGTAAACTTATCTGGAGGACAGAGACAGAGAATTGCGATCGCTCGTGCTATTCTCCTCAATCCGCGCATTCTTATTCTAGATGAAGCAACTTCTGCTTTAGACTCGGAGTCGGAAGCTTTAGTTCAAGAAGCCTTAGAGCGAATTATGCAAGAGCGAACCGTCTTTGTTATTGCTCACCGTTTAGCCACCGTACGCCGCGTTAACCGAATTTTGGTTGTAGAGCAGGGGCAAATTATCGAATCCGGTACTCACAAAGAACTTTTAGCGCAAAATGGTCGTTATGCTCGCTTCCACGCTCAACAATTTGTATGATTGTTCAATTTTGAAGCGAGATTGATAGAGCTATTTGTTTGGTATAGCTGTCTCCACCAAAGTTAGGACGCATTGAATAACCTAAACTATTACAGTTTAAGAATCATACTCCTGACTTCTGACTCCTGCTCTAATAGGTAATCGGTAATGGGTAATCGGCTTTTTTTACAACTACTAGGAATTGGACTCTGCGGGCAAATACTGCTAAATTTCCCTGTAGCAGCTCAAGAAACCATACACGCAGGGGAAGAAAATATTGATTCTCCTCAAGATAAACTCGATCTCCCGCCAGAAATTATTGAAGATAGTCCCGTCTTGCAACGCTGGCTCAAAGAAATACCTGACGTTCTCGAAGATATTCGTCGCGATCCCAGTTTTCGTACTCGCTTGCAGTTGGGTTTTGCTCTTTTTCCTTCTACTGAAAGTGCAGCAGGAATTAATGTTGGCGTAAAAGATATCTTTATCGGTCGTACTGGCTTAACTCTCAGTGCCGATTATCAAACTGCCTTTAATGGTAGCAGAGTTTCAGTAGGGACGGATTTACATTATTTTCTCTTTCCTCTCGGTGGTTATGTTAATTTTGCTCCTTTAGTTGGTTATCGCTACGTGCAGAGTAATGATTACTTTACCGATGGAGTGAGAGTAGGTGGAAGGTTGATGTTGGCTTTGTCTCGCACTGGTGCAGCCGATATTTCCCTATCTCAGAGCTTTATCTCTCCTGGTGGCGAAAATGAGGTAGGTATAACTAACTTGGCTGTCGGTTATGCCGTTACTTCTCAGCTGCGCTTGTCTACCGAACTAGAGCAACAAAATTCTCGCGAAGCAAAAGATAATCGAGTGACGATTAATCTTGAGTGGATGCTTTAGTAGTTTGTTCCGTGTCAGTTTTAGAAAGTATGGATTAAGAATTGCCCCAGACATTTGTCTTAAATAAGATGAAGATTGCTCTGTCATCTATTCTACAAAGTTCAGCACTGAATTTTTTATAGATAACGCAGAGATACCATCTCCACCAAAAATTCACGTCACATAATTATCTTATGCAACGATATTTACGGGTCTTATTGTTATTTTGGACCACAGCGATCGCCGCTGAATTGGAATACCGTCTTAATTTTGCGATCGCTACTGTTACCAGTATTGCCAATCTTGCAGGCAGCATCTTTGGGTTGTTTTTGTTTTATCGCACTGGCTATACCTTTGAGGGTTGGACTTGGGAAGAAGCGATAATTGTCCTGGGTTTATTTACTCTACTACAAGGCTTTGCCGCTACTTTTTTAGTACCTAATCTCAATCGCATTGTCGAGCAAGTAGAACAAGGAACGCTAGATTTTGTCCTTCTCAAACCTATCAGCAGTCAGTTTTGGTTATCGACTAGAATGGTTTCTCCTTGGGGACTGCCGGATTTATGCTTTGGTGCAATTTTAATTTTTTATGCGGGTACGCAACTAGGTTTAAGTAGTCAAGATTATTTAATTGGTGTTATTCCTATTTTCTTTGGTTCAATCGTTCTCTATAGTCTCTGGTTTATATTAGGAGCAACCAGTATTTGGTTTGTCAAGATTTATAACGTTACAGAAGTTCTTAGAGGATTATTGGAAGCAGGACGTTATCCCATAGTTGCCTATCCTGCGGTTTATCGTTTCTTTTTTACTTTTGTCGTTCCCGTCGCTTTTTTGACTACTGTTCCAGCCGAAGCAATGCTCGGACGCAGTCAGATTGTCTGGATTTTAGGTGCTGCTGTGTTGGCAGTTATTTTATCCATCGTCTCGATATTTTTCTGGCAATTTGCTTTACGTTTTTATACCAGTGCTTCCAGCTAAAACAGTCGCACTAGCTCGATTACAAATTTGTAAAATAGATTTAGATAATCCGACGGCTAGGAAGTTGAGCAATGAGTAATATAAAAAGTCAGTCGCTGAGATTGCCTCAGAGTCGGCTACGTTTATTTCCCTACGTTATTTTGGGCGGACTGATATTTGCTTTTAATTCTTCTCTTAATCTTAATTATTTTCTAAGAGGATATTTAGCTTTAATTGAATCCCAAATAGTAATAATAGCGATATTTTTTCTGATGGCTAAACTAGCAAAAAGAAAAAAAAAGCGATCGCAATTAGATTAGTACAACTTACTCAATGACTAAATAGCTAGAATATAAATAATGATGAGAAATAAATATTTAGCTGCCTTAATTGCATTTTTTGGTGGTGCCTTTGGTCTTCATAAATTTTACTTGGGTCAAAATGGTGCCGGTATTTTATATCTCTTGTTCTGTTGGACTTGGATTCCAGGCATAATTGCTTTTTTTGAAGGAATTGGCTTGTTATTTATGTCAGATGAGGCTTTTGATACTAAATTTAATCGCGGTATTGCTCCAATAACAAGAACTATATATTCTCTTCCTGCTACTCCCACCTCAGAATCTACCAAAGATAAAATAGCTACCTTAGCCGAACTAAAAAAACTTTATGATGCGGGGATAATTACAGCAGAAGAATTTGAACAAAAGCGAAGAAAAATTTTAAATTCTATCTAAAGTTAAATTAATTATATTTATTAATTACGAATGTTAGACTACTCCAACTGGCTGAAAAGAACTCCGAATTGGGTTTGGTGGTCTTGTTTACCTATTTTTGGTGGTTTGGCGATCGCTTATGCCGGTCGTAAAGCGAATATTCCCGTTTGGGTGAAGCTAGGACTGGTAATTACGGCAGTAGCGTTCATTTTATCATCGAGTGAGTTAGGGTTACTCGTTTGGTTGGCTCAAATCGGTACTGCTTTTTATCTAAGAAAAAAGTTTTTAATTAAAACAGTACCCAAAGGATTATTAGTAAGCGATAGAGAAACGGCAGAATTAATTGCAGAAACTCACGGAACCATAGATATTAATAACTGCTCTAAAGATGATTTAGTATATCAATTGGGATTACCCATTGTTTATGCTAACGATATAGAATCTTTACGTAATGAAGGCTATATTTTTACTCACTTAGAAGAATTAGGAGAACTTATTGGTATTTCTGAAAATTATCTGACTCGTCTTGCACCTTTAGTTAGTTTTAGCTACGACATTAATAAAGAGGCAGAGCGATCTTGGCGTAAAGTAAATTCTTTATCTGTTGATGAATTAATTGCTTGCAATATAGATATAATAACGGCACAACAAATAATTAGAGAAAGAAGTCGAAGAGGACCCTATAAATCTTTAGTCGATCTGAGAAATCGTACTGGTTTACCTTTAAATAAATATCGTCATTTACTGTAGAAATGGGCAAAAAGTAATATGCTAGCAGTGGAGCTTATGACTTTTTTTGTCTAAAAATAATACGAAAATGACATTGAGTTAGACTATTTTTTCAAGAAAATTTTTAGAGTTATATCTTTTATTTAATTCTGACATAAGAATTGGCTTCAGTTATTAATTAATTTACTGGATTTTCTTAGTTTTTTTTCAATAAATATTAAGTAGGTAACAGCCTAGTCTATCTAAGCAGGAATTTGAGTTTCTATATATTCAATTAAACTAGAAGGTTGAGGAATTTCCTCGCCATCTTCAACCATTCCTTCTAAATGAAATTCTATTGCTTCTTGAATTAAAATCCTAACCTCTTCAATTGTTTCTCCGACTGCTACACATCCAGGCAAATCTGGGACATAAGCACCATAACTGTTTCTTCCTTTTTCAATAATTACTGCATAGCGCATGGCTATATTTCCTCTTCTAATTGAGCCTGTCGTAAAATGCTTTTTAGTGTACCTATAGGAATATCTATGCTGGGTTTTCCTGCTACTGTAACCGTACCCAATTTAACAGAATGTTTGTATTGTCTATGACTTCCTTTCGTTCTTGCTAAATACCAGCCGTCCTGTTCTAACTTTTTAATGACATCCTTTAGTTTCACATTCTACAAGTAGTTGCTAATTATTTGTAATTTACAGCGATCGCCTTATTTGATGCACAATTTAAAATAGGGGAAACGTTCAAAGTCAGCCATATTTTAGTTATTTTCGCGAAATTGCAGTTGAGGTAGGCAGGTTCTCTAAGTGTTTTTTGCTGGATTGCGCTCGCTGATTGTAAGCAACTTTTCAAATAATCTGCTATACTTGTACGAGTAAACGGACAGGTTCTAGCCATGAAAGTAATAACTTTTACTGAAGCAAGAAATAAACTAAAAAACGTTTTAGATCGAGTGGTTGAGGATGCCGACTATACTATAATCACTAGGCGAGATGCTGATAATGCTGTAGTTATGTCTTTAGACTATTTCAATAGTCTGCTAGAAACCGTTCATTTGCTTAAGTCTCCTGCTAATGCAGTTCATTTAGAAAAATCGATCGCCCAGTATAGACAGGGACAGGTAACAGAGAAAGACTTATTAGATGAGTAGTCGGAAACTAGCTTGGACTGATGAAGCTTGGGATAGCTACATTTATTGGCAGACTCAAGACAAGAAGACGCTTAGAAGAATTAATAAGTTGATTCAAGCAACCAAAAAGGCTCCCTTTGAAGGAATCGGCAAACCCGAACCCTTAAAAGAAAATTTATCGGGATTTTGGTCACGTCGTATTGATGATACTAATCGCCTTGTCTATGCAGTAGATGATAACTATTTAACGATTATTTCTTGTCGGTATCATTATTAAAAATCAAAAAATATCTTATTTATCTTTTAAAGCGATCGCTCTTAGAAAGTATGTTAATAATTTATTGAATTACCTGGCTTAAAACGGAATTAGTCTTGTAATTATTGCGATCGTCTTATTGATTTGTAAAATAAAAATATCTCAATCATAATCGCAAACCTAAAGAGTTTATAAGCCCCGTTCCGTTGTAGCAAGTGGCGTTTGAAGAATGAAACCCAACAACTATAAGCAATAGATGGGTTTCGCGCTTCGCTCTACCCATCCTACCAATAATTAGGTTGACCTACTTAGTAATGCGATCGCACAATTCGAAATTTTTAATTTTTATGCAAAAAATATAATAAAGAAGTGGCTTAAATGTCCGTTCAAATTGAATCCGCTCTAAAAGATATTCTCAATAAATTTGATAAAAAATTAGATAAATTAGACGAGAAATTTACTCGTAAACTAGACGTTTTTAGTAAAGATGTTACCGCCTTAAAAGTTGATGTTGCTACAATTAAAAGTCAAGAATTTGATTAAACTTTGTAAGGGTGTTTTGCAAAACACCCCTACGATTTTATATTTGTTGCTGATTCCACTCTTCAGCTGCATCTGCAACAGCTTGTTCTACAGTTTTTTCTCCTAACATTGCCGCCTGTAAATTTTCATAAATTGCCTTTTGCAGCTTATTGAGGTCTTTCATCGCCGGAATTAATACTTCTGCATCCTCTAATTGAACTGCACTTACTTTCCGTGCTTGTTCTACTGGAGTAGTTGTTTGTTGTTGTTCTAGTTCCTGAATATACTTTTCTACCGCCTCGACAGTAGAAGGAAGTACATTCGCTTCTTTGGCAAAAGCCAACTGATTTTCTGTATTGGTAACATACAGGGCAAATTCTACAGCTTCTTCTGGTTTGTCTGTATTGCGGGGAACGACTAAATTCATCACCGCCACATTTTTCTTGCCAGTTTCTCCAGTAATTTGAGGTGCAGCAGCAGAAACAGCCGCAACTGTCGGCGCGTTGTTGGCGATCGTCTCTAAAAACTCTGCTCCCGAGGATAGTAAGGCTGTCTCTCCAGCTTGATACAATTCAATAGCATGGCGATGACCCTGGGTGAGAACTTCTGGAGGCAGAAGTCCCTGCTTATACAAATCTACCCAATAGCGAAAAGCTTCTACTCCAGCAGAATTATTAAAAGCTGCTTTCCCTTCTTCATCGACTAACTCTACTCCCATTTGAACGAAGGATTCTAACACTTCACTAGAATCGCCAGGAACAAAAGTAACAAAGAAGGCATATTTACCAGTTTTCGCCTTAATCTGTTTAGCTACTTCTGCTAGTTCGGCATAAGTTGCTGGTGGCTGAGTCAAGTTTGCCTCTTTTAACAATTCTTGGTTGTAGATAGTTACTCTGGTTGTTAGATACCAAGGAATACCAAAAGTAGAAAGATTACAGGTTGTGTCTTGGCAAACTTCAATAGTGCTGGCTTCCCAAATCTTTGGTAGATAGGCTTGTTTTACCTCTAGCGAGACTACTTCATTCAAACTCAACCAAGCATTACGAGTTGCTAATTGGGAGGCAAAATTGGGATTGAGGTTGACTACATCCGGTGCTGTTTGAGCCGACATAGAAGTTAAAATTTTACTTTCCATTGCCGACCAAGGTACATCTACCCAACGTACTTTTACTGCTTGGTTTGCTGTTTCAAAATTAGTATTTAACCGAGCAAAATAGTCATTAAATTGTGGTTGAAGTTGCATCGTCCAAAATTCTAGTTCCTGAGAACTCGATGTAGAAGAAGGAGCTGGCTGACAACTAAATAGCCAACTGGATAATAAACCGATCGCAAACCATAAACTTATTTTTTTGAACGTTAAAATACTTTTCATTAATTTTAAACTCGGATAAAGTGCTAGTTAAATTAACTAATAAATAAGTGTGAGCGACCCTTACGCGATCTCAACTATACTATGACAAATTAAGAAAAAATTTTCGGTAAAACCACTTAATTGGAAAAAAAAATTTAGCAGCTAAAATGTCCAACATGAGTTAGGATTAGCAAAATTTAATCCGCTCATTATTTTACTTTTAACCAAAGAATCCGCAAGCAATAAAGCAAATAAAAAAAATATGTAATAAATTTAGGCAGCGGATTTATATAGCGTGTATTAATTAGGGATCGATGCTCCATGAAAATAACTTAGGTAATTATTAATTATAATTAGCGATCGCCAAACGATTAAGGATATATATATGCTTGGTAATTTAACTAATCCTTTTGCTCCCAAAACTAAAGGCGTGGGCTTAGAAATCAATCCACAACAAATTAATATCGTGCAGATTACTAAACAACGCCAACAGTATAAGCTGCTTAAAAATATATCCGTAGAAGTTCCCGAAGGAATATATGAAGATGGACAAATTGTTGATTCGTTGACTTTGTCAGAGCTGATTAAAGATACTTTCAAACAACACAGAGTTAATGCCAAGCAAGTGACAACTGCTGTCCCCATGCGAGAAGCTATCATCCGCATTATTCCCGTTCCTGCCGAACTGGACGAGGAGGAATTGCGGGATATGGTATTAGTCCACGAAGCAAGCATGTATCTTCCCTATCCCCGTGAAGAAGTAGACCTAGATTATCAGAAACTCGGTTATTTTATCGATGAAGATGGCATCGAAAAAGTAAATGTATTGCTAGTCGCAACTAAGCGGGAAGTAACCGACCTTTATCTCGAAATTTTTGAGCAAGCAGACCTAAAAATAGATGTCTTAGAAATTAATAGTTTTGCACTGATCAGGACCATTAGAGAACAACTGCGTCAATTTGGTTCTAAAGAAGCGGTAGTCCTCGTAGATATTGAATTTGATAGCACGGAAATTGCCATTATCGTCGAAGGAGTTCCTCAATTTTCGCGAACCGTACCCATCGGTACCTACCAAATGCGTAGTGCTCTTTCCCAAGCGATGGGTTTACCAGACTCTAGAGATACAGAATTATTACAAGAGATGGCATTAATCCTCACTGCTACCGACGATACTCAAGCGGAAACGGGTTTGACCGCTATTAATCCAGGGATGGCTGCTTTGGTAAGAATTTTGGGAGAACTGGTCGATGAGCTAGGTCGTTCTATCAATTTCTATTTAAATCAAAGCGAGGATTTGGAAATAGCCCAATTACTGCTGGCGGGACCGGGGGCAGGAATTGGACAGATAGATGAGTTTTTTACCCAAAGACTCAATTTACCTACCATGCAAATCGACCCCGTAGCTGCCTTAGCTTTGGAAGTAAACGAACAAATTCCCCTAGTAAAACGCCCTGGTTTGGGTATTGTTCTAGGTTTAGGTATTCGGAAGGTGTAAATAAATGTATAGTCTAGACGTTAATTTTCTTAAAGATCGGGGGTTAGATGCAACCTCAAAAGCTGCCACTCTAACGGAGAAACCCAAAAAACCAATTACTGATAAGTTGCCTATCCTGGTAGGAGCGATCGCAGCTCTGTTGTTACCTGCTGCTACCTTTGGCTACCTCAAAAAGATTGAAGCAAAGCAAGCGGCGGCAGAGAAAAGTATTCAGGATATTGAAGCTGAAATAGCCAGTGTTAATAATCAAAACCAAAAAATTGACCAGCTAAAGTCCCAAGTCCAGGCAATTAAACAAGAAAACCAAGCTCTGGTAGGTGTTTTTGAGAAAATCAAACCCTGGTCTGCCATTTTACAGGAGGTGAGCGATCGCACGCCCCCAGGAGTTCAGATTGACTCTCTCACCCAAAGTGGTTCGGCAGAAGGTATTCAGTTGGCGATCGCCGGAACTGCCCGTTCTTACGACGACATCAACGATTTCGTTTTGTTTTTGCAACGTTCTCCCTTTTTCAACGGACAAAAAATTACCTTAAACGGTGCTAGCGTCGCCCCTCTTTCTGTGGAAATTACCAACCAAGACGACTTGCCGGAGAATGCGTCAATTGAAATTCCCCAGGGAGTTAAATACACGATTGGCGCCCAATTGAGTAATACTCCAGCTTCCAAACTAATTCGGGAAATAGAAAGTAAAGGTTCTGTTGGCATGGTCACTCGGTTGAAAATCTTAGAGCACAAAGGAGTTTTTTAAACATGACACTAGCAGATGATTTTATTAGTGAAGACGGTTCGGAATTAGCAGCAGATTATCCGACAGCTTTTGGGATTACTTTTACTCCGACAGTCAGTGGAATTGTTCTAGCAGTTGTGGGACTAGTGGGAGCAGGTTATATATTTATGAATATGGTAAAGCCGGCTCTAGAAAGCTATGAACAAGTCAAAAGTCAACAGCAGGAAAAACAAGGTCAAATAGATCGGCTCAAATCGGGAGATTTACAGCAGCAAGTTACTAATCTCAATGCCGAGTTGCAAGCAGAACAAGATTTAAAGTCGAGAATTCTCACTTTATTTACTAACGAAAAAGATTTGGATACCTTACTGCTCGATCTCAGTAGTTTTATTGCTGCCAATCAAGGAAAGTTGATTAATTACACCCCAGATAGCAGCGTAGTTACCATCCAAGATGGCTCGTTGGGTACTGAAGTCAATGGCAAACTGAAAAAAATCAGTATTGCTTTGGAAATAGAAGGTACTTTTTCTCAGATTCAAGCAATTTTAAGAGATTTAGAACGGTTGCAACCTCTCTTAGTCGTACAAAGCTATAGCTCTAAGGTAAGCCAACCACCAACAGCAGTTTTATCTGTCAGTACAGGTGAATTAGTTCCCTCTAAGGAAGCCAAACTGCAAACTCAATTGAAGCTAGATGCCATCTTGCCTCTAAGTCCACAAGAACAAGAGCAAGCCGAGCAACAAAACGAAGAAGAAAAATCAGAGAGCTAACTAAATAAATTAGGTTGAGGAGTCGAACGTGAACAAATATCAAAATCCCATAAGTTTTTTGACGGGAGTAACTCTCTTACTTGCAGCAACCCCGTCTTCTCAAGCTGTTAATAACCAAATTACTAGGGTAAAATTAAACACCAGCAGTCAGGGAATTGAACTGAGATTGAGCAAATCTGGGACATCAGCGGGACAAGAAGATCGCCCTTCTTTTTTTACCATCAGTCGAGGTAACACTCTAGAAACCCATCTGATCGACACGAAGCTAAACTTACCTGAAGGAACTAACTTTCGTAAAGAGAATCCTTTCCCTGGTATAAAAGCAGTAGAAGTCAATCAGCTAGATAAAAGACACGCCCAGATCGCGATCGCCGGAGGCGCGCCAGGGGCAATCGCGGCAGAAAAAGGAATTCCCGTCGGACAGATGCTGCAGGAACAAGAAGAACTAATCTTCAATTTAAGCGCACAAACAACAGCTAAAGACAACCAAACAAATCTTATTGCTCAAATACCGACCCATAGCGAACAAAGATCCGTTCCTCAAACTAATCCTTCCCAGGCTCCAGATGTCTTAGTTCCCAACCCCCAAGTTGTGATAGAAGATACTAATAGCAATCCCGATGATTTTGTCCGGGGAGAAGAACCGACTCAACCTTCTTTACCCAGAGCAGTTGCTCCTGCTGTAGGCGATATGGCTGTTTCTAATATCGATACTAGCCCAGAGGCGATCGATCTTGGCTCGTCAGTACTGGTTCCCCGCTTGGTCTTGCGAGAGGCACCCGTCAGAGAAGTTTTATCCTTACTGGCTCGTTCTGCAGGCTTAAACTTAGTTTTTACCGATACCCAGACAAAAGCAGAAGGAGAAGGAGCACAGGGACAAGCTCAAACTGGAGAACAAACTATTTCTCTCGACTTAGAAAATGAACCAGTTCAAGAAGTATTTAATTCGGTACTACTAGTTTCTGGATTAAATGCTAACCGCAAAGGAAATACCATCTATGTAGGTAGTAATTTACCAGCCCAAGCGCGAAATCTGATCAGTCGTACTCTCCGCCTCAATCAAGTTCGTGCCGAAAATGCCGCTCTATTCCTTGCCAGTCAAGGAGCAGAAGGACAAAGATTAGTTACAGAAATTAATGAAGTAGTCGATCCAGAAACCGGTAGAGTCGTTCAGAGAACAGAAAGACCCGCAACGCTACAAAGCTTGAGTCCTGGTGGGGAAGGTCAGAATGCTCAAGGTACTGCTCCTTCCTTGCTGAGAGGATTGCAAATATCTACAGATGACCGCCTCAACTCGATTACTCTGGTGGGAGAACCTCGTAAAGTACAGTTTGCTACTGCTCTGTTGACTCAATTAGATGCCCGTCGCCGTCAGGTAGCCGTCAATGTCAAGGTAATTGACGTTAATTTGTTAAACCAAGATCTGTTTAACAGTAGTTTTTCTTTTGGTATTAACGATACCTTCTTCGTTCAAGACCAAGGAACGGCTCTTCTAAATTTTGGCGATACAAGGTCTCCTAGTGCAGCCCAGGTAAGAGGAAGTCAGTTTTCTCCATCTATAGTCCCCTTTCAAGTTCCTGGAGCTGAACTAGCTCCTTTCTTTGACATACAAAATGCTCCTTTCGACAATATTACTCCTGGCTTGAATAATTTTACTGATACTATTGCTCCCTATGCTCGTCCTAACTTTGGTACAAACAATAATCCCTTTCAGCCTGGGGTTTCGGATATTACTCCTAATATAGAAGAAGGAACGGTTGAGTACGAATATAGTCTTCCTGGCTTGTTCGAGTTTCCGAGAAGATTCTTATCAAGATTAGAAGCGCAAATTACTAACGGTAATGCCAAAGTTCTTACCGACCCAACTTTAGTAGTACAGGAAGGTCAACAAGCGACGGTAAAACTAGCTCAAAACATTGTCGAAAGTGTCAGAACAGAGATCGATGCAGAAAGCGGTACCAGAACTATTACCCCAGTAATTGCCGAAGCAGGTTTAGTTCTCACGGTAAACATTGAAAGAATAGACGACAACGGTTTTATTTCCCTCTCGGTCAGTCCTACTGTCAGTTCTGTTGGACAAACTCAAAACTTTGATAGCGGTGGTGGAGCTGTTAACTTACTTAACCTTTTAAGTAAGCGAGAAATCAGTTCCGGCTTGATTCGCCTCAGAGATGGTCAAACTCTCATTCTTTCTGGAATTATTCAAGATCAAGAGCGGACGACTATTTCTAAGGTGCCGATTTTAGGAGATATTCCTTTGCTCGGTTCTCTATTTAGGAGTACAGATAAAACTAACGAACGCGCTGAAGTAATCGTTTTACTCACCCCTCAGGTTGTAGATGAACAAGCTGAGTTTGGTTACAATTACAATCCCAGCAAAGAAGCTCGCCAAATGCTGCAACAGCAAGGCTTTAAGCTTCCCGACACCCCCTAAATCGAGCTTGTCCAACACGCAATTTTAGTGCCTGAAATCGAAAAAATTGTTGAAATCTGCATCAATTAGTAGTTTCAGCGATCCATATTGGGCAAGTAGAGCTTAGAATAGGTCAGTGAAAACTAGAGCCTATGGCTATTTCGAGGGCAACTCCCTCTGCTACTGGGTTTGCTAAGTCGATCCTCCAAAACCGAGGTCAGACAAGCAATCCAAATCAAATAAATCACTAATCAAAACATGAAGGAGTTTTTTGTATGAATAAAGGTGAATTAGTCGATCAAATTGCTCAGAGAGCTACCGTAACCAAAAAACAAGCTGATGCAGTTTTGAGTGCTGCCATTGAAGCTATTATGGAAGCTGTCTCTGAAGGAGATAAGGTAACTTTGGTCGGTTTCGGTTCTTTTGAACGCCGTCATCGCAAAGAAAGAGAGGGTCGTAATCCCAAAACGGGAGAAAAAATGTCAATCCCCGAAACCATGGTGCCTGCTTTTTCTGCTGGTAAACTATTCAAAGATAAAGTTGCACCGACAAAGTAGTTTCCAGATTCCTTAGCTCAATTTCGATTTGACTCGACCCAAACATGGAGGAAACTTAGCTTGGGCAGCAGCAATAGCAGGCTGTCCAGCTTCCTTCATCAGGGATTTTTCTGCTAGTATCAATCCTTTAGGACCACCCCAAAGGGTACTTAATGCCATTGAGCAGGGTCTGCAACAACTTAAGTCTTATCCAGACCCTGATTATTTTGAACTAAGGTCGTCTCTGGCTCAATATCATCAACTTGAGACAAATTACATTTTGCCAGGCAATGGTTCTGCCGAGTTATTGACCTGGGCAAGTCGAGAATTAGCGCAACAAAAAGTTACATATTTAATTACTCCCGCTTTTGGAGACTATTGGCGAGCATTAAAAGCATTTAATACCAACATATTCCCCCATTCCCTCATCCCCGTGTCCCCACGTCTTTGCACGGACATCTCAAGCGCGGGAAATAAATTCCCGCGACGTGTCCTTGTCCCCGCGTCTCCCCATTTCCCCATCCCCCTATCTTCCCTACTCCCTGACAAGCCTCCTGACAACTCCGGCTTATTACTCAACAATCCCCACAATCCAACGGGAATGCTGTGGACGAGAGCAGAAATTTTACCCTATTTAGAAAAATTTGCCTTGGTGGTGGTAGATGAAGCGTTTATGGACTTTTTACCCCCACACCAGGAACAAAGTTTAATTTCCTTAATCACAGATTTTTCCAATCTAGTTATCTTGCGTTCCCTGACTAAATTTTACAGCTTGCCAGGACTGCGTATTGGTTACGCGATCGCTCATCCCAAAAGACTACAACGCTGGCAACAATGGCGCGATCCTTGGTCGGTCAATATTCTAGCTGCCTTGGCGGCAGAAGCAGCTATTCAAGATAGAGAGTTTCAACAACAAACTTGGGATTGGCTGCCATCAGCAAGAGCAAAGTTAATCCAGGGACTAGCTTCTATCCCAGGATTAAAACCTTTAGAGGGTGCCGCTAACTTTTTACTAGTGCCAACAAAAATGTCTGGTCAGCAACTGCAACAAACCCTATTGCGGCAATATCATATTTTAATTAGGGACTGTCTTAGCTTTCCCGAATTAGGCGATCGCTATTTTCGCATTGCCGTTCGTTCCCCAGAAGAAAATCAGCAGCTTATAGAAGCCATGGAACAAGCGATTTTCCAAGAAAGCTAAGCCAGGAAATCAATTTCCTGGCTCAAAGCTAAAGTCAGTTTAAACTGGCTTGAAATTTGGTTAAGCTAACCCATTTCAATGGGTTTGAGCTTTGAGCCGGAACTTTAGTTCACGGCAAACTTTTTTGAACAAATTCGCTGTCGCTCAGTGCCTGATTTGCAGGGCGATTCGCGAATTGCCTCTACCACAAACCGTTATAACATCATGGCAGTAGACTATGACCTGGTAATTATTGGCAGCAGTCCGGAAGGGATTTATGCTGCTACTACTGCTGTTTATCTTAACGCCCGTGTTGCTTTAGTCACCCAGAATAGAAAAGGATATTTAGATAAATATGAGTCGATCCTCAGCCGTACTCTGAGTCAAATAACTCATTTAGTTAACCAAACGCAAATAGGTCAATTTGGTATTTATCCTGAAAACTTATTTCCTATAGATGACTTACAACAAGCAAAAATCTGGGCAGAAGCAGTCAGTTCAAATCTAGCTATAGAAAATTCCCTTACTACTTTAGCCGCCTTGGGAGTAGATGTAATTGAAGGCGAGGGAGAATTTTGTCGCCTTCCCGAACAAGCATTGATTGTGGGTAAGAGGAAACTGCTTTCTCGTGCTTACCTATTGGCAACTGGTTCTCATTCCGTAATGGATGAAGTTGAAGGCATAAAAGAAGTCGAGCATTTTACTATTGCCGATGTTCTCTCTCAAACAGAGTTAATTTCTCTTCCCGAACAAATAGCGATCGCGGGTTGCTCTCCCCTTACTCTAGAATTAACCCAAAGTTTAGCCAGATTGGGCAAACAAATCTTTCTCGTCGTGGAAGAAGAGAATATTTTACCTCAAGAAGATCCAGAAGCTTCTATGCTAATTCAAGCCATACTCGAAGCAGAAGGAGTTAAAATTTTAACTGCCTCTAAAGTGACACAAATTAAAAACTTGGAAGGCAAAAAATGGTTACAGGCAGGGAAAAAAGCGATCGCCACAGATGCAATCATCTTCACTGGCAATAGACAACCCAATATCGCTGGTTTAAATTTGGCAGGAGTTGGAGTGAAGTATTCTTCTGGCGGCATGGAAGTCAACCAAAAATTACAAACTACTAATCCAACTATTTATGCCTGTGGATCTGTCATCGGTGGTTATGATTTGCCTCATTTAGCTCGCTACGAAGCCAATATTGCGCTGAAAAATGCTTTATTTTTGCCCTGGTTTAAAATCGATTATCGCTACCTTCCCTGGGCAATTTTTACCGAACCCAATGTAGCTAGAGTTGGCATGACAGAAACTCAAGCTAGAAGGCGTTATGGTAACAATGTATATGTCGTACGTCAATATTGTAAGGGTGTTGCTCAAGCACAGATTCGAGGAGAAACGACAGGATTTTGCCAATTCTTAGTCCACCGCAATGGAGAGATTTTAGGAGCGTATATTATAGGTTCTCAAGCAGCAGAGACAATCGGCGCGATCGCTCTAGCAATGAAACAAAAAATAAAACTGAACAAAAATACCGTCTCAGGATTACTTCAAGTAGACTTTCCTTATGTCGATCTTAGTTTTTCCGAGATTTTGCAACAAACAGCAACTCTCTTTTATCAACAAAAATTACAACAGAGTCGAAACTGGCGTAAATTGCTTAATAACTGGTTTAACTGGCGACGTAATTGTTAATAATGTAGGGGACGTAGCATGCTACGTCTTTAGCGATCTTCCCTGTTCACTGTTTTTATTGCTAATGAATCAAAAATTATTTATTGTTCTTGAAGGTATAGATGGCTCCGGTACTTCTACTCAAGTACAGTTATTAAAAGATTATTTTTTAGCCCGAGGCGACAAAGCAGTAATCAGTCCCGAACCTTCTAGTGGTCCCATTGGTAATCTGATTAGAGATACTTTAAAACAAAGAATTTTTTTCACTCATCAACGAGACAAATTAGACGAACAATTAGCTTATTTATTTGCCGCCGATCGCCACGATCATTTATACAACGATATTGATGGAGTATATAAACTGATAAATGATGGTTTTCATGTTCTTAGCACTCGCTATTATTTCTCTTCTTTAGCTTATAATTGTCAGACCAAAGAACAATTTGATTTTGTGAAAAAATTAAATGATAGATTTCCCAATCCCGATTTAGTAATTTATATCGATCTACCACTAGAAGTTTCTTTGACCAGATTAGAAGAGCGTTCTTCAAGAGAAATATACGAAACCAAAACTAAATTAACCATCGCAAAAGAAAATTTTCTTCAAATTTTTCAGCAATATAAAGATCTTTTACTTATAGTTGATGGGACTGAAAGTAAACAGAATATTCATCAAAAAATTGTTAAATTTATTCAAAAAAATTTTATAATTTAACAACAAAAAACAGGAAATAGGGAACAGGGAACAGATATTAAATTTTCGGTTAAATAATAATTCATCTAATACCTAACACCCAGGGCTATTTCATTCTTCGATAGCCAGAGAATAAATTCTCTGTCTCATAGCAAAAGTCCTATAAGACGGACTTTAGTTTTAACCAAGAAATTCATTTCTTGGTTAATTAGATAAGGATGAAATAACCCTGCCTAACATCCAACACCTAATACCAAATCCGATTCTGAAAACATACTTTTCGTTTGGGAGTTTTAATTAGGCTAAAAAGCTTCTGCCCAATAACAATTGGCAGTGCTGCTCCGCAATCTGAATGGAACGCAGTTATTAATTGCGAACTGCGAATTGCGAACTGCGAATTGCGAATTGCCTTTACCCAACTTTTAAATGTTGTATTTCAACAGGATTTAGTATAACACCTACTTTCGGTAAAATATTTATCTCTGCTCATTATCCTCCGCCAAATCCCTAGCACTAATACGTTAGAATCAACATCAGAAAAGCCTAATCGGAGCAGATAAGGTTGTTTCTCTGTGTTTTTTGGAGCAAACGACTAATAGCTGATAACCAATACTCAAAAATACTATGAATTCAAGAATCCAGGCTGTTCAAGCTCCTTACAGAGGAGATGCATACTACCGAACTCCGCCCCCAGACTTACCCTCTTTACTTCTTAAAGAGCGCATTGTCTATCTGGGACTACCTTTAGTTTCTCCAGATGAATACAAAGAACAAATTGGAGTTGATGTTACCGAGCTAATTATTGCTCAGTTACTTTTCCTGCAATTTGACGACCCTGAAAAACCGATCCGTATGTACATTAATTCCACTGGTACTTCTTGGTACGGTGGGGAATCTATCGGCTTTGAAACCGAAGCCTTTGCAATTTGCGACACCATAGATTATATTAAGCCTCCCGTACATACCATCTGTATCGGTCAAGCTATGGGAACGGCAGCGATGATCCTCTCCGCTGGAACTAAAGGCTTTCGTGCTAGTTTACCCCACGGTACTATTATTCTTCACCAAGCTCGTCAGGGGACTCAAGGTCAAGCCACAGATATTCAAATTCGTGCTAAAGAAGTTTTAGAAAACAAACGGATCATGATGGAGATTTTGGCTAAAAATACTGGTCAGCCTGTGGAAAAATTAGCCAAAGATACGGATCGAATGTTCTATATGACTCCCGAACAAGCAAAAGAATATGGCTTGATTGATAAGGTATTAGAGAGTTCTAAGCAGTTACCCACTCCTATTCCTACTACTTTTTCTTAAATTCGATTGAAATTTACAAGGTAAAAAATCTCATGCCCATTGGTATTCCCAAAGTTCCCTATCAAATGCCAGGTCAGCCCTATAGCGACTGGATTAGTATCTACGATCGCCTCTACCGCGAACGAATTATTTTTCTAGGTCGGGGTATCAATGATGGTCTTGCCAATCAAATCATTGCTATCATGCTATACCTCGATTCTGAAGATCCTGGTAAGCCAATCTATCTTTATCTCAACTCTCCTGGCGGTTCGGTTACGGCAGGTCTGGCAATTTACGATACGATACAGCATATCAAATCCGATGTAGTCACCATTTGTGTGGGTTTGGCGGCTTCTATGGGAGCATTTCTCTTGGCAGGGGGAACGAAAGGAAAACGCCTCGCCTTACCCCATTCCCGCATTATGATTCACCAACCCTTGGGTGGAATTCAAGGTCGCCGACAAGCTACTGACATTGAAATTGAAGCTAAAGAAATTCTTCGTATTCGCGATCAACTCGATCGGATTATGGCAGAAAATACCGGACAACCGCTAGAAAAGATCAAAAAAGATACCGATCGCGATTATTTTATGTCGGCTGAAGAAGCCAAAGAATATGGCATTATCGACAAGGTAATTGAAGAAAAACCTTAATCGTTCAGTAGGGCAAACAGCCGTTTGCCCCTACTAGCTCGTTGGCGACTGAGGAATACTGATATCTACTGTTTTCACCTCTGTTCCCAAGCTACTGAGAGGAGGCTCGATCGCCCGATTGCTACCGACAACCAGAGTGACCATTTTATCTGGGTGAAGATGTTGTTGGGCAACTCGTTGGATATCTTCAACGGTAGTTGTTTTGACGCCTTCTTGATACTGAAAGATAAAATCTTCTGGATAGCCAAAATATTTGTAACGCATTAGCCTTGCTAGAGTTTGACTGGGAGTTTCAAAATTAAACACAAAAGAATTGAGAATCGATTCTTTTGCCCTTGTCAATTCCTCTTGAGAAATTGGTGTAGTACGCAGTCGCTCGATTTCTGTCAAGATAGATTGAACGAAAGGAACGGTAGTTTCTGATTGGGTTTGTCCGCCAGCGGTAAAAGTACCGGGATAATCGTAATTAGGATTCCAAACACTGTAAACGCTATAAGCAAGTCCTTGGCGCGATCGCACTTCATTAAACAAACGTCCGCCAAAACTATTCATTGTGCCGTTAAGTACGCTCAGTGTTGGATAATCGGGGTCATTTAAGGTTCCGTCTAAATGTCCTATCGAGACAGTGCTTTGAGTTAACTCGGGGCGATCTACTAAGAAAACTCCCTTATCGTGTTTTTGAGTAGCGGGGGGAACTTCTAATTGAGGCGGTGTAGATGTTACTTGCCAATTCTCGAAAGCTTCTGCGATCGCGGCTTTCATCTTAGCTGGTTCAAAATCTCCCACTATTCCCAAAATTATGCTTTCGGGACGAACATAGTTTTGGTAGAAATTTATTACATCTTCCCTAGAAATATTATCTAAGGTGACATACTCCACAGTCCGAGCATAGGGACTATCTTCACCGTAGATTAACTTGTCAAATTCTCTGCTAGCGATATCACTCGGGTTATCATTGCGGCGCGCGATCGCCCCTCGTTGCTGATTTTTGGCTAATTCCAATTGATCTGCTGCAAAAGCAGGTTTGCGAATGACCTCGGCAAACAAGTTAAATACCGTATCTAAATCTTCGGTTAAAGTATCAAAGTTAACACTACCAGAAGTAGTTTCTATGCTACTTTCTATGCTGGCAGCTCTTTGTTCTAACATTAAATTTAATTGGTCGGCAGGATGGCTTTGTGTTCCACCGCTACGCATCACCGTTCCTGTCAATTCAGCCAATCCTACTTGCTCTTCTGGCTCCCAACGAGAACCCGTACGGATTAATGCCGTACCGTTCACTAGAGGCAAATCATGGTCTTCTAGCAAATACACTACCATGCCATTATCTAGTTCGTATTGCTCGTATTCGGGAAGTTCAATCTCCGGCGGCGGGGGCAATTCCAATTCTGTATAGTGTTTGGGAACTTCTGCTGTCGCTGGAAAACGAAGAATAGATAATAAGAGAACGGCTAGTAACCCCAAACCAAGTCGGCTAATTATCTTTTTAAATCGTTCTTTATTCATTAGTTTTGCTTTTATCAAATTGAGATAACTAAGTAAGTAGGTGTCAATAAATATCAAACCAAGATGAGGTATTAGGTATTTGTGGTTTGTCCTTTGTGTTGCGCCTATCGGCGTGTCCTTTGTCCTTTGTTGTTTATCATTTGTTATAACCCTAGTATTAGTAGTTATCGAATGACTCTTAAGAAGAAGGTAATAAACGTCCTACAGTGCGATTTTCTGGGATAAAGGTAGCTCGTGCTACTGTTTGAATATCGGCAGCACTCACCGCCGCGATCGCCTCTAATTGTTCAAACACATTGCGCCAACTGCCAGTTTTAGCGTCATATTCAGCCAAAAGGCGTGCCATACCCATATTCGAGTCCAAGGTTCGCACTAGATCGGCTTTTAATTGGGTCTTAACTCGCTCTAACTCTACTTCTCTAACTGGTTCGGTTTTTAGTCGTTCGATTTCTTCCCTCAGTGCGATCTCTACATCATCAACGCTGCTGCCTGGTGCAGTTAAAGCATAAAACAACATTAAATTGGGATACTTGTTGCCTGGAAATCCACTGAATCCTTCCGCTGAGAGAGCAACCTGTTGTTTCTCCACCAAAGATTGATAGAGGCGAGAAGTTCTTCCGCTACTGAGCAATCCAGCCATTACTTCATATACTGGATATTCCGAAGCAGTCAAGGCAGGAATGTGATATCCTTCCAGATACCAAGGTTGGCTGGGAAACTCGACAGTAACTTCTCTTGTCTCTTGCTGGACTGGTTCAACTACTTTTACTCCTGGGGGTTTGGGTTGAGCCTGGTAACGTCCAAAATAAACTTTGGCTAGACTTTCAGCTTCTGTTGGATCGACATCACCGACGATCGCCACTGTTAAATTACTGGGAGGATAATAAGTAGAGAAAAACTCACTTATATCATTCCGTGTCAGATTACGAATATCTTCTTCATAGCCAATCACTGGACGTTTATAAGGATGTTTGACAAAAGCAGTATCGAGAAAGACTTCAAGCATCTTACCGATAGGAGAGTTGTCCGTACGCAAACGTCTCTCTTCTAAAATGACCTGTTTTTCTTTATAAAATTCGCGGAATACTGGTTCTAAAAATCGCTCCGATTCTAACGACATCCACAACTCCAATTTATTGGCAGGAAAACTATAAAAATAGCTCGTATAATCGGCAGAAGTTACTGCATTTAAACCAACACCGCCAGCAGTATCTACAATTTGTCCGTATTCGTTTTGTTTGACTAACTTATCTGCTTCGGTTTGAACCTTGGTAAATTCTTTGGTCAGTTTCGCTACTCGTGCCTCATCTCCCTGTTCTTGTGCTCTTTGAATTTGAGCGAATAAGCGATCCATACGGTCTAATAGCTCTTTTTCTGCTTGATAATTAGTCGTTCCTATCCTTTTTGTTCCTTTAAAAGCTAAATGTTCTAAAAAATGAGCTACCCCAGTTTTACCATCCGGTTCATCTACTCCACCAACATCGGCATAAGTGACGAAAGAAACTACCGGAGCTTCATGATTTTCCAGTACGATAAATTTCATGCCATTGTCGAGGCGAAACTCGCTTACTCGCTCGATTACTCTATTTAAATAAGGCTGAATCGAACTCGAAGGAGTGGGAGTATCGGCGTAAGCTAAGACGGGAAAACAATTCCAAAAAACTAAAATAGCCCCCAGACACCAACTCAATTTTTTGTGCCAATCGAGTGCGCTGGGTGCGGAAGTCAAGTTCCCGACGGAATTCAGGAGCGCGAATTCAATTTGCACCCCAGTACTCTGCAGGAAGCACAGTGCTTTCACCCGTAAGTCTGCAATTTGAGGAAATAGTTTAATTTCCTTAACTAGATGTTTCATTTGTTGCCAAAATTGAGTCATAAACAGGTAAGATAAACTTTTATTCGAACAAAATGCTGATATGGTAGCAAATAAAGATAAATTGAGACTGATCGAACAGGATGATTAAATTTTTGAAAAAAATTAGGATGTAATTGAAATAGCAAAAATAAACAAAAAATAAACAAAAAATTTTTTGAAGTGGACGGCAGTTTATGCTGTTTTTATTCCGATTATATGGCGCTCGCTCGCTCTTTCATCCCTAGTGCCCAGTCCAAGTCAGTTTAAATATCATTATTATGCAAGTTTTTCCTCAACGAACTTTTAAGGAGACTAGAAAAGCCCTCCAGGTAGAAGAAGATCCTCGCGCTCGTATCTTACAAGCAGCACTGCGCTTATTTGCTCGTAAAGGCTATGATGGCACGACCACTAGGGATTTAGCTAACGCTGCCAATGTAGCTGAAGGAACTCTATTTCGCCACTTTACCAACAAAAAAGCGATTTTAATAGAAGTAGCGACCTCTGGCTGGGTAGAAATTCTCACCGATTTACTAACGGAATTGAGCGAAATGGGCAGTTATAAAGCAGTTGCTCAAGTTATGCGGCGCAGAATGCTTCACATGCAAGCCAATGCCGATCTGCTGCGCGTCTGTTTTATAGAAGCCCAATTTCATCCCGAACTACGCAATCGCATTCAGTCGGAAGTAATTGCTAAAATGACTGATGTCGTCGAAGCCTTCTTTCAAACTGCCATGGAAAAAGGGATTTACCGCCCTATGAACCCTCGAATTGTCGCTCAAGTGTTTTTGGGCATGTTTGCGATCGCTGGTTTTTCTAATGAAACTATTGTCGATCCACAAGCTTCTCCTCAATCAATTCAAGAAATGGCAGAAGGAATTGCCGACATCTTTCTTAATGGAGTTTTAGCTAATAAAGAATAGTAGTAGGGGCGATGCTGCCTCCGGCAGTGCTGCGCAAGCGTGAATCGCCCTAAACAATGGGGACGTGAGCATTACTAGAAGGCTGCCCGAAAAAAAAGTCAAAAAATACCGTCCAAACCTATGGTTTGAGCGGATAATGGCTTTGATCGCCACACTGAATCTATTATTGGTGCTGTTTGATTTAAGCTACATTCCCCTACGAGATTTTTGGCTCCATGGTACTGTCAGACTGGGAAATTTTAAGGCTGGCTGGATTGAATTTGAAGGATTCAGATTACAACTACTTCCAGAACCAGTTTCCCAATTTATCACTCGCTACGATTGGGTCAAAGGTATCGTTCCCCATCGGGATACTCAACAATACCTCGACACAGTAGACGAACTGATCCGAGTAGTAGCCAATAAAAACATTAATTCTCCGGAAGTAGCTGTCATTTTGGAAGATTTGCGCGATCGCAGCGTCGAGATGGTCGATACCAATCCCTTTGCTTTAGCTGATAAAACAGGGACTCTCGAACAAATCAAAAATCACATGCGCGATCGTCTTCCCAATCCAGAAAACTCTTCCAAAGAAGCATTTCGTCAATTTTGGAGTCAAGAACATCTTCAAAACCAAACATTTCAAGAACTCCAATTTTTTGAAAGGGAAATTCGACTCTTAATGGAAACTAATTATTTCCGTCCTATCGATGAAAACGGACAATTTGTTGATTATTTTGGTTTAATTGACTTTCCTTTTGGACTTATTTTTGGTTTAGAGTTTTTGGCTCGGACTTGGTACATCAGCCGTAAGCGTACGGGAGTTAGTTGGACAGATGCCATGCTGTGGCGTTGGTACGATCTTTTCTTCCTAATACCCTTCTGGCGATGGTTGCGAGTTATTCCGGTTACCATTCGTCTACATCAAGCAAGACTAATTAATTTGGAGCCCGTTCAAAGACAACTCAGTCAGGGATTGGTTGCCAATATTGCCGAAGATGTAACTGAAGTAGTGGTAATTCGCGTCATTAATCAAATTCAACGTTCAATTCAGCAAGGAGATATTGGCAAACTGGTATCTCAAAGAAATGTCAATCCTTATGTAGATATTAACGACATTAACGAAGTAACAGAAATAGCCAAAATAATGGCTCAACTGATTGTTTATCAAGTCTTGCCCCAAATTGAACCAGAAGCAAAAGCTCTTTTGAACTATAGCTTCAAAAAGACTTTAAAAGAAAGCCCTTTATATCAAGGAATAAAATTTTTTCCAGGAGGAGAAAGCACTTTTTCTCACCTGAGCGAACAACTAGTTAAGCAATCTTACCAAACTTTCTCCGATGCTCTTCAGGGCATTTTAGAAGAAGATCGACAGTTTAATGAGTTGCTTGAGAATTTATTAACTAAGCTGATCCAATCCTTAGGTTCAGAAGTTACTGCTAAGCAAAGTATTGCCAAGATAGAAGTATTGCTGGTCGAGCTGCTTGAAGAAATTAAAATTAATTACGTTCAACGTCTGTCTGCTGAAGATATAGAAGAAATACTCGAACAAAAGAGAGGTCTGCGTCAAGTAACTCAAACCTAGACAATACTTGGGCACTAAATTTTTGTGAAAACTGGGAAAAGGGTAAAATAATCTTCAGTAATTTTTCGTTTTACGAAGTCCGAGCAGGCAAGAGGTCGTGTGCGGAAAGGGGGTCTGTTCCGAACCGAGTGCACCTTGTAAGTCCCGGATTCAGTGTAGTTGTAGAGTTTGTCAATTGTTTTAATTTCCTGGTAATATATAAAGTAGGAAAAAATGTAGTTGACCAGCTTTACTTTCCCTGAGGAAAGGATCTAAGTAAAGAGAGAGTGGGTCTAGCCCGCTTTTTTTATTGCATAAATTTCATGACTCATCTTGTTGTAGTTTCTCAAATAATTGATTTAGCGACTCCTCTTGCCCAAGAGCTAAACTTAGAATTGGTCGATGTCGTTTTCCAGACCAATAAAAGACCGCCAGTGCTGCGAGTGGATATTCGCAATCCGAGGGCTGATACCAGTCTTGATGACTGTGAGCGGATGAGCCGCGCTTTAGAAGCTAAGCTAGATGCCACAGAGATCTTATCTAGTTCTTACGTATTAGAAATTTCTAGTCCGGGAATTTCTCGGGTGTTAACTACAGACCGAGACTTTCTTGCCTTCAAGGGATTTGCAGTAATAGTTAAAACTTTTGCCCCATATAAAGAGCAAAAAGAGTGGCAGGGGAAGCTTCTAAGTCGTGATGGAGAAGCTGTTTACATTAATCAAAAAGGAAAAGCGATCGCCATTCCCCGCAATTTAATTGCCAAAGTGCAGTTAGACGATGGTGGTTAGAGCGTGAATCTGCTCTCGAGCAAAATTTTTTAGTACAGTAATTTTAGGAGTTTTACCTATGACCCTAGTCAGTTTGCCTGGTCTGAGGGACATGATCGAACAAATTAGCCAACGACACAACTTACCTCAAAGTGCAGTTCAAGAAGCCTTGCGGGAAGCTTTGCTAAAAGGTTATGAACGTTATCGCCGGGCTCAAAGTTTAGACCGACATCAGTTTGCAGACGAGTACTTCGATAATTTTAACGTTCAATTAGATATTGACGAAGAAGGATTTCGCATTTTAACTACGAAAAATATTGTTGAAGAAGTCACTAACAGCGATCACGAAATTTCTCTCAAAGAAGTTAAAGAGCAATTAGAAGATTCCGATTTTCAAATCGGTGATGCCGTCTTGGTAGATGTTACTCCCGGACAAAGAGATTTCGGTCGAATGGCAGCTATTCAAACTAAACAAGTCCTGCTACAAAAACTGCGGGATCAGCAGCGCAAGCTTATTCAAGCTGAATTTCAGGAATTAGAAAATACACTTTTGCAAGCCAGAGTTCTTCGCTTTGAAAGACAGTCAATTATTATGGCGGTTAGTAGCGGTGTAGGACAACCAGAAGTAGAAGCAGAGTTACCTAAAAGAGAACAACTGCCCAATGATACTTATCGCTCCAATGCCACCTTCAAAGTTTATTTAAAAAAAGTCAGAGAAACCCCTCATCGAGGTCCTCAATTAATCGTTTCGCGAGCGGCTGCAGGTCTGGTAGTAGAATTATTTAGCAATGAAGTACCGGAAATTGAAGAAGAAATTGTCCGTATTGTTGCCATAGCTAGAGAAGCTCATCCCCCTTCTCGTCATGTCGGCGTTCGTACGAAAATTGCTGTAGATACTCTAGAACGCGATGTAGACCCCGTTGGTGCCTGTATCGGCGCTAGAGGTTCGCGGATTCAAGCAGTGGTCAATGAACTACGAGGGGAAAAAATTGACGTGATTCGTTGGTCTCCCGATCCCGCTACCTACATCGCTAATTCCCTCAGTCCAGCTAGAGTAGATAAAGTTTTGCTAATCGATCCCGAAGAACGTCAGGCTCTAGTTTTAGTAGCTGAAGATCAGCTCAGTTTAGCGATCGGTAAAGAAGGACAAAACGTGAGGCTAGCTGCTCGTCTTACAGGTTGGAAAATAGATATCAAAGATATCGCTAAATATAAACAAGAAGCAGAAGAACAACCTTCATCACAAGAGTCAGAGGAAATAGCCGAGGAAACATCAGAGTTAGCAGGAATCAGCGAAACAGAACAAAAATAATTAAGCCATAACAGGAGGATAAATATTTTTGAGGTAACCAAACAAATAAGTTTTTTGTCGATTTATTAAAAATGGCTAATTAACTTACTTCTTGAGGGACTCGCAGACTACAACCAGTAGACTACATGAAACCAAACTATCGACGTTGTATCAGTTGTTATAAAATTGCACCAAAAGCATCTTTCTGGCGCGTTGTCAGAGTTTACTTATCCCATCAGATTCAATTAGACTCTGGGATGGGCCGTTCGGTCTATATTTGTCCTCAGGCTGATTGTCTAAAGAAAGCTCGCCATAAAAACCGCTTGGGACGAGCTCTCAAAGCAAATGTACCGGAACAAATTTATCAACAATTGCAGGAACGTTTGGTTACCTCAGCTAATAAAACTTAAGCATACAAGTCTGAGATTCAACTAGAATCTTGCCAAACCCAAAAAACACTTCTGTATTTTTCCCTAAAATAGTAACTAGGAGGAAGTAATTACTACCAGTAAATTTGCTGGAAGAGTTTTCTCCTTTACAAATAACTTATCTGAGGAAAAATCATGTAGACCAACCAATTGTCAGAGAATAATTACAACTAGTCAATATTAAGGGGCATAGTGGATGAACAACGGAAAAGTAAGAATTTACGAATTATCAAAAGAATTAAATTTAGATAATAAAGACATTAAAGAAATCTGCGAGCAACTCAATATTGCAGTCAAAAGTCATAGTAGTACAATTACATCAGCTCAAGCAGAAAGAGTAAGGGCGGCAGCAGTGAAATACATTCCAGAAAAAATGGCAAATAAGGTTACTGAAGAAGAAAAAGAAAAGTCATCTCCGTCCTCTTTAGGTAGTCCCAAACAGCAAATTCTGGCAGTTCATCACAAACAAACTTCCTCCCATGCTGCTTCTCAAGCCAATAAAGCAGAACATAGTGTTACGCCCGTACTATCAGCCCCTCCCCAACGACCAAGTAAGTCCCAATCTACTAATTCTCTCGAATCGCAGTTTGTGGCCAAACCAAAATCAAAAGAAACGCCCGAATCACCTGAAAAAGTTAAACCAATAGAAGAAAAAATAGAAGAAAAAATAGAAAACCGAGAAGAACGAGAACCAGTGGCAAATTCCCCCGCAGCAGAAAAACCCAAACTAATAGGTCCTCCACCAAGACCACAAGCGTCCAAACCTATTACTCAAAAAACTGTTCAACCACCTTCTCCAAAACTGACTCGAGCAGCTGCAATTCCATCTCCAGTAAGTCGAACTGAGGCATTAGAAGAAACGCAAAGTAAAGAAGCAACTAGTCCAGTAACAAGTAGACAACAGCAGCCAGCACCTAAACTGCAAAGACCTCAAAGACCAAAACCAGCAGATGAGCTTCGACCAGAACCAGACGAAGTGGTTACCTTTGACCAACAAGAAACTGGTGTAGAAGAAGAGGACACAGAACTGGATCTAGCTGACAAAAATGTCAATAAACTAAAGCTGAAGCGACCCTCTACTCCTCCACGAAAAGCAAAAGGAAAAGAGTGGCAAGAGGAAGAAGATGAGGAAGAAACCCTAGAAATTAAAGCTAGTAAAGCAAAGGCTGGTGTCAAGGGCAAGCGAAGACCCAAACCCCTTCTCGACGACGAAGACGAAGATTTTGAGAACGAACTAGATACGGTTCATATGCCTACAGCCGTTTCTCTTTCTATTGCTCGTCCGCCCAAACCAAAATCTTTAGAGCAAACACAACCAGCGACTTCTTCTGGCGTAACAAAGGCGAAAAAACCGACTCCCAAAGCAGAAAAAACAGAAAAAACCGAGCGACGCGATCGCCAAGTAGTCAATCAACCGCCAGAAAAAATAGTCATAGCTAATGACTTGACTGTTAGAGAGTTGGCAGAATTGCTCCAAACTCCAGAGACGGAAATTATTAAAAACCTTTTCTTTAAAGGGATGGCCGTCAATATTACCCAAACTCTCGATATAGATACTGCACGTCTAGTAGCTGAAGAATTGGGAGTAAAGGTAGAAACAGCAGAAGAAAAATCAGCGGCAGTTAAAGACACTGAAATGTTAGACGTTGAAGATTTAGAAAATCTTCAGCATCGTCCGCCTGTGGTGACTATTATGGGTCACGTAGATCATGGCAAAACTACTCTACTCGACTCTATTAGAAAAAGTAAAGTGGCTCAAGGAGAAGCAGGCGGTATCACCCAGCATATCGGTGCCTATCATGTCGATCTAGAACACAATGGCAAGCAACAACAGATTGTTTTCCTCGACACCCCAGGTCACGAAGCATTTACGGCGATGCGGGCTAGAGGAACGCGCGTTACAGACATTGCCATTTTGGTCGTAGCAGCAGACGATGGCGTTCAGCCTCAAACTAGAGAAGCGATCAGTCACGCTAGAGCTGCTGAAGTGCCGATTGTCGTAGCAATCAACAAAGTCGATAAACCAGAAGCCAATCAAGACCGAATCAAACAGGAGTTGGCCGAACAGGGATTGGTTCCCGAAGACTGGGGTGGCGATACAATTATGGTGCCCGTTAGTGCTCTTAAAGGAGACAATCTCGATAATCTCCTAGAAATGATTTTGCTGGTAGCAGAAATTGAAGAACTCTCGGCAAACCCCAATCGCCCTGCAAAAGGAACCGTGATTGAAGCTAATCTCGACCGTGCCAGAGGTCCGGTAGCCACCCTGTTAGTGCAAAATGGTACTTTGAGGGTAGGAGATATCATTGTCGCTGGTTCGGTTTTTGGCAAGATTCGTGCCATGGTTGACGATCGCGGGGATAAAGTAGAAGCTGTCACTCCTTCGTTCCCTGTTGAAATTTTGGGCTTGGGAGATGTACCTGAAGCAGGCGATGAATTTCAAGTATATGATAGTGAAAAAGAAGCACGTGCGGTAGCTGAAAAAAGAGCAGCTCGACAACGTCATTCTCGTCTCCAACAAGCGATGTCATCTCGTCGCGTCAGTTTAAGCAGTCTTTCTGCTCAAGCTCAAGAAGGAGAACTTAAAGAGCTCAATTTGCTTCTCAAAGCCGACGTTCAAGGCTCGGTAGAAGCTATTTTGGGTGCGCTCCAACAGCTGCCGCAAGATGAAGTCCAAGTTCGCGTTCTTTTAGCTGCTCCCGGAGAAGTAACCGAAACAGATGTGGACTTAGCCGCTGCTAGTGGTGCCGTAATTATTGGCTTTAATACCACCCTCGCCAGTGGTGCCCGTCAAGCAGCCGACCGAGAAGGGGTGGATATTCGCCAATACAATATTATCTACAAACTACTCGACGATATCCAAGGCGCAATGGAGGGTCTGCTCGAGCCAGAAGAAGTAGAAGAAACCCTCGGTCAAGCACAAGTAAGAGCTGTCTTCCCTGTAGGTCGCGGCGCAGTAGCTGGCTGTTACGTCCAGTCTGGCAAGATAGTTCGCAATTGCCAGATGCGAGTTCGTCGCGGTAACCAGGTAGTTTATAAAGGAACTCTTGATTCTCTTAAACGAGTTAAAGAGGATGCTAGAGAAGTCAATGCAGGCTATGAATGCGGTATCGGTTCGTCTAAATTCCAAGATTGGCAAGAGGGTGACATAATTGAAGCCTACCAAATGGCTTATAAGCGTCGTACCCTTTCTTCCGCTAATTCTCGATAGATAGTGAGTGCTATTCGGTTGAGAAAAGAGAAGAAAATCGTTCACCCCATCGAGTGGTCAGCAATTAGCGATCGCTCCTCCAAGCGAAAACCAGTGACTAGTAACTAACATGTCTTCTTTTCGTTCCGAACCTTTTTTGTGGATTCACTTAGCTGGTATAGCCACACTACCTCTCTGGCTGGAGCTAGTGTGGCTGGGATTGGCGATAGGCGTTCCCTTACCCTTTTCCTGGCTAGAATTATTGGTAGTGGGTGCGATAGGAATAGTTCCGGTTCTGGTGATGCAACTCATACGCCCCTTTGATATTTTTAGTATTTTAGTTGTATCCCTCAAACCAGAGCAGCTCACTACCGAACAAAGACAAATTCTCACCCTCTTTAAAACTAATAAACAGAAACTTTTGAGTCTAGGTGTTGCTGCTTTAATGGTGTTTGTCTTGTGGCAACTGTATCGTTTAGCTCCTTTAGCTGCTGGCGCGGCTTCCATTGCTCCCCAGTGGCGTATTTTAGGATTGCTGTTAGCTACAAGTACTTTTTTAGCCAGTAATTTATTTTTACAAGTACCAGTAAGCGTTCTAGGAGTGCTAACTAATAGCAAACAACAATTTGCCGTTACCGATCCTTATCCCCTCGAAAAAATCGAGAAAGAGTTTACGATTCCCGGACTGAAAGTGAAGCAAATTTTGCCTTTTACGATTTCAAAATCAACTACAGAAAAATCAGCATAAGATAAGTAATATCAAAAAAATATTTAAATTTGTGTCTTAAGCATCATAAATTGCTTGGACGATTGCGTTATTGTGAAAATTAAGAGAATAATACCGAGAAAGATCGATGAAAAGTCCAATGCCTGCTTCAGAAAATCAATTTGAACGAGACCAGAAAATTTGGTCGAGTTTAAAAAAGGCGATCGCCAATAGTTCTGGTTTCAGACGATGGCAAAGAGAACAAAATATCAGTCTCGAACAGAACCTTGACGAGCAATTGCGTCGTTATCTTCAAGAAACTCTAGCAACTCTGGCATACTAAATACTAAATAGATCTCTTAATTAAATTAGATCGATAAAATTCCGCTCGTTGGGGTTTAATTTTTAGGTAACATGGTATACTAATAATGTTTGACCGTGAAAAAAGACCTTGAGAGTCAGGCTTAATAGTTTATTAGCCGACTTTATTTTCGGGTAAGATCTGGTATATTCGGGGCGTAGCGCAGCTTGGTAGCGCACCACTTTGGGGTAGTGGGGGTCGTGGGTTCAAATCCCGCCGCTCCGATTTAATGAAAAACCTTCTCTGGTGAGAGGGTTTTGTTGTTTTCCTATCTAATTTTAAACCTTTTCTGATTCTCAAAAAGTAACGTATTTTGGATATTTTTCAAATAAATTAATCTTTACGAGATGCAGGATTTAAAAATATGGCTTAGGCACAGCGAAAATGTGGATTTGCATGAGAGCAGATTTTGATACTTTTTAGAATAAAATAGCCCTGATTTAAAAGTAAATTAACTTATTTACGCAAGCATTACAATTAATGATTTCAGAAATTCTAGCATTAGAGCCTGTTTTTGCTCGACACGAAACTTTTTACCCTCGGTTTGGCTGGCTTAAAAAGGGGTTCGATCGGGCAGAAGAAGATTCGGAGATTTTTCTGCGGGAAGATGCACCTGTACTTTTAGGTGTGGGAAAGAACATGGTGCGTTCTATTCGCTACTGGTGTCAAACGTTTAAAGTTTTAAAAGAGGACAGTCCTGCTGATTTTGGCAAACAGCTTTTTTCTAATAACGGCTGGGATTCTTTTTTAGAAGATCCAGCTTCTCTTTGGTTATTACACTGGAATTTATTAAAACCAACCTGTCAAGCTGCCGCTTGGTATTTTACTTTCTTCGTTTTTAGAAAAGTTGAATTTACCGCAGATGATTTATTAACAGAATTGAATGAATGGCAAAAAACTTTAAATAAAACTGTGGTCGAATCTTCTTTAAAGAAGGATGTTTCTTGTATTTTGCGAATGTATGGCTCTGAGGAAACAAAAGCTGGGTATGTAGAAGACTCAATTGATTGTCCTTTTCAAGAACTAGGAATTATTCAAAACTCTGGAAATAGCAAACGCTACACTTTTAGAACTGGCGCAAAAGCAAATTTACCTGCCGAAGTTATTGTTGCTGCTTGTTTGGAATATGCTGGCTGGACTAGTCAAGGAGCAAAAACAATTGCAATATCTAGACTTTTGTACGATCTTGGTAGTCCAGGTCTGGCTTTTAAACTTTCTGAGAGTGTTCTTTGTGAAGCTATTGAAAAGGTGGCGCGGTCTACTGATTCGCTGAATCTTTCTGACTCGGCAGGATTAATTCAATTTTCATACTTTTGCGACCCAAAACAACTAGCAGAAGATATTCTAGATAAGTATTATCAGTCCAGAGGCAGTGGATATAAATCGTAATGACTAATAAGGCACTTTCTACGGAGCGTTCAAGACGGTCGTCACAAGCTGCCGAGGTTTCCTCGGCAGACGCGACCTCCTCTGGAGGTTTCCTCCAGAGACAGCTCCTTCATTATTTCAGCCTCAACCGTCGCTACTCTCGTTCGGTTAATTTAGAGCGAGATTTAGAACAACCAGATGCGTTAGAAGGATATATACTCACCGAAAGGTCCGTTGACGCACTTCGACGTATTTTAGCTGGATTAAGGGAAGAAGGTGCTAGTAATGCTTGGACTTTAACTAGCGTTTATGGTACGGGAAAATCCGCCTTTGCTCATTACCTTGCCTCCCTATGCGCGTCTTCAAAAAGTAAAATGCGATCGCTAGCATTAGAAATTACCGGAACTGCTTTAGGTGCTGAAAGTCCTGAATATCTCACTTTAATCTCAAGTATCCCGAAACAGGGTTATGTTCGCGCTGTTGCTGTCGCACAAAGAGAACCTATTAGTCATACAGTTGTTCGTGCTTTATTTGACGGAGCAAAAACATTTTGGCATACTACCCAATATGAAAAATCAGAAGAGGACGCGGTTGGCGAGGTTGCCTCGCCAACTTCAGCCGTCCGTGTGGTTTCTAGGCTAGTAGACCTTAAAGCAGAAATCGATCGCGGCAACAAGATTGATAGTAAAGAACTTCCTGCTCTCGTACAGAAAATAGCCCAGACTTCTAAAACAGGCGTATTTTTGATTATTGATGAGTTGGGTAAAAACTTAGAATATGCTGCTTATGAGAGGGGAGCAGAAGATTTATATTTATTACAGCAACTTGCAGAATTACCGAGAGATAGTAAAACCCCTGTTTATATTTTAGGGATACTCCATCAAGCTTTTGCCGATTATAGCCAGAGATTAGCTTCCATCCAGCGGAATGAATGGGCAAAGATTCAGGGAAGGTTTGAAGATATTCCCTTTACTGAATCCGCAGGACAAATGATGCGGTTAATCGGTCAGGCGATCGACCGCGACAACGCAGAAGCTTATTTATGTGCTATCCACAACCAAGCTCAAGAATGGTTTGCGCGTCTCAACAATACTCTCAAGGTCGAAGAATTGAGTGTGGAAGTTTTGGAAAGAGTTTACCCGCTTCATCCAATTACTGCTTTAGTTTTGCCAACGCTATGTCATAGATATGCTCAAAACGATCGCTCGTTATTTACTTTCCTGACTAGCTCCGAACCTTACTCGTTTAAGAATTATTTAGAAGAAGTTACGGTAGAATTAGATGCGCTACCTTCTCTGAAGTTAGATAGAGTTTATGACTATTTCATTGAAGCAGCAGGAATGGGGTTAGCATTGCGACCAAATCTGCAAAGATGGGTAGAAATTCAAGATTTGATTGCTGATGCCAAATATCTCGAACCCGATATTCTTAGAGTCCTAAAAACTATTGGGATTTTGAATTTGGTTACTATTACTGGTGTAACTAGGGCAACTCGTCATCTAGTAACTTTGGCAATGTGCGATCGCCCAGATGATAGTGAGAGCATCAAATACTGGGATCGAATTGTTGATAAATTGCTGCAAAGAGGATTAATTACCCATCGTCGCCAGTTAGATGAACTGCGTATTTGGCAAGGTTCTGATTTTAATGTAGATAGCGAATTATCACGATATCTTGAAGAAGAGCGATCGCCTTTATTTAGTCTATTATCATCAATTCGACCTCTAAAACCTATAGTTGCCCAGCGTCATAGTTATCAAACAGGGACTTTACGTTATTTTGAGCGTCGCTATCTAGATAGTTCGAGTAATTTGACTGATTTATCTTGCTCCAATGCTGACAGTGATGGATTAATTGGTTATTGGGTAAATGATGATTTACCTACTTCTGTTCCCCAATCTACTGTTGATGGTAAGCCATTAATTATAATATGTGCTGCTAAATTAGATTTGTTACGTATCCGAGTTAGAGAGTATGCTGCACTGAAAAAAATTCAGAATACCGCTTCAGAGTTACAAACTGATGGTGTCGCTAGAAGAGAAGTCCGTTATCGAGTAGCAGAAGCAGAACAATTGCTCTATGAAACTTTACAATCTGCTTTTGAACTAGCAAATGAAAGTAATATTTGTTGGATTCAAGGGCAACAAGAAACTATTAACAATATTACTGACTTTAACGCTAAGCTTTCTCAAGTTTGCGATCGCGTCTATCACAAGAGTCCAATTATTTGGAATGAGCTAATCAACCGTAGAGAGCTTACTTCCCAAGGATCTAAGGCAAGACGGGAACTGATTGAGGCAATGAGCGAACGCTCTGACCAAGAGCAATTAGGACTAGAAGGATATGGTTCGGAAGTTACTATGTATCATTCACTCTTGGGTGAAACAAAAATTCATCTCAAAGAGGATGGGTACTGGGATTTTTATCCGCCAGAAGAAGGATCGGGAGTATGGACGCTATGGCAAGCTATTGATGAATTTTGTTTAGCTGCCAAAGATAAACCTAAAACCTTAGATCGGCTTTATGAAATTTTAGCTAATCCTCCCTATGGTATTAAGCAGGGTGCAATTCCTATCATACTCGCTGCTGTTTTGCTCTATCACATTGATGATGTGGGAGTATATCAAGATGGAACTTTTATCCCTATTTTGGGGACAGAACATTTTGAGTTATTAGTAAAAGATCCATCTCGTTTTGGGGTTAAGTATTTTGAAGTTGTAGGTTTGAGATCTCAGGTTTTCAAAGAACTTGAAGCTATTTTACGTAATCCTAAAGCCAAAAAATCTGGAAACCTGCGTAATGCTACTCTACTGACGGTAGTTACGCCGTTGTATCAATTTGTTAGTAAACTTCCCAAATATACGAAACAAACTAAACGATTGAGCAAGGAAGCAATAGCTGTTTTAGAAGCTCTACAGCAGACAGTAGAACCAGATGAACTGCTATTTAAAGGTTTGCCCCAAGCTTTTGGTTTATCTGAGATTGGTACAGATGAAGCCGATGATGGCTCGATTGCGAAAAACCTAAGAGCCAAACTGGTGCAAATACTCCGCGAACTTCATACGGCTTATGATAGCTTATTGAGCGATTGTCAAAGTCTACTCGGAAATGCTTTTGGGGTTCGTAGGGGTGAACAAAAACTACGAGAGGATTTACGAGTCAGAGCCAATTATTTAGTGGAAAAGTGCATTGAACCTACTCTACGACGTTTTACTAAAGCTGCCATAGATGAAAAAGCTGAAGATAAGGAATGGTTGGAAGCTTTGGTAATGATTGTGGCAGATAAACCTGCTGAATCTTGGACAGATAAAGACGTAACTAGATTTGAGATTGAGCTTGCGGATTTAGTAAGACGGTTTCAAAATCTTGAAGCACTACAAAAAGAGGCAACTGTTAAAGGGGAAGGATTTGAAGCACGTCGTATTACAGTCACTCATGCCGATGGACAAGAAACTCATCGCTTAGTTTGGGTAGATAATGAGCAGGAGACACAGGTAAATGAACTAGTAGAAGAAGTTTTGAAGGTATTACCAGATAACCCTCAAATTCAGCAAGCTGTACTGACTAAACTTACTGAAAGAATTTTAAATGCTTCTTCAGGGTCAACTAAAGAGATAACTCAGATTGAAGAAAAGCGAGCCTCTAAAAAAACTAAAACATCAAGTAAATCTAAGAGAGCAAAGAGATAAACAATAGAGCCGTTCCTAAAAATATATAAAACAGAGAAGCCAGGAGTTGCTTTATTCGATTTAGATATAGAGATACAAAAGGAATGTGCCCGTAGATACCAAAGGTTTGTTCTTAATAGTAGTGCCCTTTATAAAACTGGACTAATCAATATAGAAGATTTAAAGGGGATGAATATGTTAGCAGAGCGCGGGCTAAATATAGGAAGTATTAAGATGTTAGATAACATTAACACTGAACTACGCTCAATGCATAAAAGGTTCGCTCCCTTATTAAATATATAAGGGGGGTAAAGAATAGATATGTAGTGGGATAGGAATGGGTGGATAAGCCATATAACGTTGATATACCATTAATCCGTTACGGGGATAAACTAACCCATACCTATAAAAGGGCTAGATAACAATGTCTAGTCCTTAGTAAAATAAAGCTAGTCTTCGAGCTACTGGACGATATCCATATTCGATATGACTCAACTAGATATAACTCAAGCTAAATCTAATTTATCCTCCCTTTTGGATCTGGCTATTAAAGGAGAAGAGATTGTTATTACTCAAGATAATAAACCAGTAGCCAAAATCTCACCTATCAAACGACCCTTAAAAAGAGGTAGTGCTAAAGGTAAAGTTTGGATGTCGGAGGACTTTGATGAGCCTCTAGAAGACTTTAAGGAATACATAAAATGAATTTCTTATTGGATACTCATATATTCCTATGGTTTGTTAATGATAATCCTCGCTTAAGCGATCGCCTCAAAGATTTAATTGAAGATGAGAATAATGCTATTTATTTAAGTCTTGCTAGTCTCTGGGAGATGTCGATTAAATATAGTTTGGGAAAGCTAAAGTTTGATAGCTCATATGAAGAGTTTATTGAGGAAGAAGTAGGTAAAACTAATCTCAATTTACTCAACATTAAATTACTTCATCTAAATGTTCTTGCCACTCTACCTTTTCATCATAGAGATCCTTTTGACCGCCTCATTATTGCTCAATCTATGGTTGAAAATCTACCCATCATAACTGTTGATTCATCTTTGGCTCAATACCCTGTAACTGTAATTAATTAGCCCTTTTCTGTCACTCTCCGAGTTAAAAAAGTAATAAAAACTTAGCTTAACCATCAGGAAAATAAAAAGAAAATTGATTCATTACAGCAATTAGATGTCTCTTACCAAAAATAATTTCTCGATCCGCGCGTCCATAATCTTAAAAACGAGTCTCAATATACCATATGGGATTTAGAGGCAATACATCAAAGCGATATATTGTTTGCATACTTAGAAGAAAAAAATTCTGGATGTTATGCATTGTCACTAGAAATAGGATACGCAAAAGCTTTAGAAAAACGCATTATACTTGTCGATGAAAAGTCCTCTTATAATGAAGAATGTAGTCGATATTTAGGAATGGTTAAAGCCTCTGCTGATATAACTTTTTCCTCTCTCGAAGATAGTTTAAAGTTTATGAATTCCCTTAGCCTCACAAGTACACATAAAGCTCGACAATGAAATTAAAGTTCTAGAAAAAAAGGAACTATCGCTTGCCTATTTTCTAATAGTCTTAAAATTGCCTCAGCATAGTCACTATGCTCGTCTGAAAAAATCTAGCTAATCGATACCGAACAATCTAAGACAAAATCACTCAAAATCTTTTTCCTTCTTCAATCATTTCCCGAATTGATGAACCATCTGAAGGAATCTCTCGTCTTAGTTGACGAAATTCTTCAATAATTTCGGATATGTTCGGCTTTTTTGAGACATTTTCTGGCTTAACAAGCAATTTTTGCTTAGATTCTAATGGCTGTACTACTACAACTACTTCAACCTCTTTTTATTTAAAATTTGGAGGCATTTGGATTGTTAACATTCCGTCAGCACCAACATGAGAGCGCACTTTAATACTTTCCATTTTCTGATTCTTATTGGCTAAAATAATCTACTTCAATTATCGCGTTATAAAAGAGAACTTAAATTTTGAAGTTCTAAGGCTTAATAAAATGAACTACAGATAAAATATATAGCTCAGAAAGGTGTTTACTCCTTAATAAATCCCAATAAAAGTGTTATTTTCGCAAAATCATAGGGAATGATAAGGTTATAATCCTTAACTGCAATTAAAAGTTAGCAACGATGTCGCACAAAAAAGTTAGACATGTTCTTGGTCTATCTGGAGGCAAGGATTCAACCGCTTTAGCAGTTTTGTTACATAGGGAGATTCCAGAGATGGAATATTTCTTTTGTGACACTCATAAAGAACTGCCAGAAACCTACGAGTACTTAGATCGTATTAAAGCTCGTTTGGGTATCAAAATTCATTATCTGAGTGCTAAACGAGGTTTCGATCACTGGTTGGCAATTCATGATGGCTTGTTACCTTCACCTCAAATGCGCTGGTGTACGGTCAAGATGAAAATTAAACCTTTTGAAGATTTTGTCGGAGACGACGAAGCGATTAGTTACATTGGCATTCGTGCTGATGAAAATCGTGATGGTTATTTATCTACAAAACCAAATATTAAACCTGTATTTCCTTTCAAGGAACGAGGATTGGTTAAAGCAGATATTATTCGTTTACTAGAAGATAGCGGTATTGGACTACCAGATTATTATCGCTGGCGCAGTCGTTCTGGTTGTTTCTTCTGCTTTTTCCAGCGCAAATATGAGTGGGTAATGCTGGCACAAGAACATCCAGATTTGTTTGCTAAGGCAGTTGAATACGAGCAAAACCATAAAGATGGTCGAATTTATACCTGGACTGAAGGGGAGACATTATTAGAACTTTTAGAACGGAAGGATGAAATTATTGCTAACCATGAAAAGGCAATAAATAAGAGTCAAAAAGCTGCGCCTAATCGACCTTTAGCTGAGGCGTTAGAGTCAGTTTTGGATGAGGAAGATGATGATTTACCTTGTTTAGTTTGTAACTTATAACTTATGAATACTTCCCCTTCTTTTCCTAAATCTCAATGGATTGATTTTCTTAGACATTACGGACCAATTCCTCGTAATGACAATATGTATGATGAAGTTATTCAACGAACTCTAAAAAGAAAAAAAGTTGACCCTATTATTTTCGCTACAGAATATCTAAATGAGTTAATTGAAAATTTTAAAGGAAGTTCGCCTAAATCAGTAATTTTAACGGGAACGGCTGGAGATGGTAAAACATTTTGTTGTCGGAAGATTTGGGAAGCATTAAACGGTAAATCCGAAGATTGGGAAAAAGACCAAAAAGTTTATCAATTAGAAATAGAAAATAAACAACTATTTATTGTCAAAGACCTAAGCGAATTAGAAGATAATCTGAAAACAGACCTCTTAACTAAAATGGCTGAATCTATCGTTCAGTCCTCTTCAGATATTTACTTAATTGCCGCTAATGATGGACAACTAATAGAAGCATGGAGTAATGCTCAAAATACGTCTAGTGTAAAAAAAGTTCGTCAAGTTATTGAAGAATTATTAGTTACTGATACTAAAGAAAAATCTAATTACAATTTACTTTTATATAATCTCAGTCGTTTAAGTGCTGCCCAAATTGTCCCCAAAATCTTAGATGCAGTATTAAATCATTCTGGTTGGCAGGAATGTCATCAGTGTTATTATTACAACCCCCCTAACCAGAACGAAAAATGTCCGATTTGGGAAAATAAAATAAGACTAGAAGGTACAGCAAATAACAAAACACTCCAAAACAGATTAATTGACCTTCTTGAATTAGCGGAACTTAATGGAATGCACCTTCCTATTCGACAATTACTTCTGCTTATTGCCAATATTTTACTTGGTCATCCTGATGGTAAAGATAAACTTTTAGACTGTCGAAAAATTCCTGCTGTTGTTGAACAAGGAACAAGTCATAATGCCAGCCTATATCGCAATATTTTTGGAGAAAATTTATCTCTTAGAAAAAGAACTTCTATCGAAATTTTCAAAGTATTAAATTATTTTGGTATAGGAACTGAAACCAGCAATCAAATTGATAATATTCTTATTTTTGGCTCTGACGACCCTAACTTTAAACATAACTATAATTCTTTGATTGAAACCGATACTTTTTATGGTGCATATCGTAACTTTTATTTAAAGCAAAAAAGCTATCTTGAAGGAAATTACTCAGAAGATAGAGATGATTTTTTAGTAATGCTTCAATCCCAAAGGCAAAGACTATTTTTTGTTATTCCACCCGAACAAGAATCAAGCCTTGATTTTTGGAATTTAACAGTATTTCAATATGCAGGAGAATATCTCAATGATGTTTATCGAGTATTAAAAAATAACAAACAAATTTCTCAAATTATAATTGGACGTTTAATAAGAGGACTTAATCGCATTTTTACAGGAATGTTAGTAAAAAACCAAGATAAATTAATTATTGCTACGTCAGGAAGTTACTCTCAAGCAAGAATCAGTCAAGTTTATGAAGATGAAATATCCGTTAGAAAAAAAAGAGGTGAAGAAGTCGCTATTGAACTAGAAACAAACCAAAATCAACCATATTTAGTGGTTTATCTTTCCTCAAATCAAGAATTATCTCCTATTAAATTAGGTCTTAATTTAACTCGCTATGAATACCTAAGTCGAGTAGCCGAAGATACATTACCTAGTAGTTTCTCTAAAGAGTGTTATGAAGATATATTAGCTTTTAAAACTCAAGTTTTACAACAAATTGAACAAAGAAAACGTCTTGAAGGGGAAGAGGAAATAGACTCGGAAAATTATATGTTACTTCAATTACTTGAAGTAAAAGATGAAATTGCTCATTCTGTTCAAGTAGAGATTCAGATATGAATAAAAATATTTTACCTCATCCTCAACAAATATCAGAGCAATTTGATATGTGGGTTGATGAAGCCATTTGGGGACATCGCCTTTATGACGAACAAACCCCTTGGTTAACTCTGTTAGAATTTTTGGGCATTCTTCAATCTCAAATTGAAATTGGTAAAGGATTTATAGAAGAAGAAAATCAGCTTAATTATTTAAACTATTATTATTATCCTCGTCTTTATTTGCGAAATATTTTATTTAATAATCCTTATTTAGAAGCTATTAGTAATGAATCTTTGAACGATGATGATTGTTGGCAAAAATGGGAAAATCACATGATTAAAAGTTGTGGTGGTATCAATCCTATCGTAGATTTTAGCTATTTGAGAGAGCGATTTTCTTCCTTTAAAGATTTTGTCAAAATTGTCCATTTTCTTCAAACTAATGCTATTGAAGGCGATAGCAATAAACGATGGACTTCTAAATTTGTTTTTCCTTATGGTCCAGATTGTTTATATTCTGACTTAAGAGTGACAGGAACAAATTTTAGTCAAGATCGTCGTTTTTTCGCCAGAACAGGAGAATTACTTTATTTAATGCTTTGTCGCAGTGGGAAAAGAGAAGAGTTAAAAACTGCTCTTATTAACTTAGGAATTGTTGCAGAACCAGATAATAAACATCAAACTTCAAAATGGAATCGTCTCGTTGTAATGCTACAGCCAGAATCTGAACTTAAAAAGGATAATGCAAGAAAAAGTGGTAATCCTCCCTATCTTCCTTATAAAGAACTTCCTGAATATACGGCTTTAGCCGAAGATTGGCTAACTATTTTACATTACAATTTACCCGATTATGATGCTATTCCCCATTTAGTGACTCTTACAGGACTGCATCTAATTATTTACTTTTTAAAAAGGGCAAAAGCTATTTTAGAAATTACTGAATCTCCTCAATTTGTCTTAGAAATTGTTGCTCCAAAAAAGACTGTAGTGCGTGACTTAGCTTCTAGTTCTTTTTTAGAAAATAATAACTTACCTCGTCAAGCAGTAGAAAATTATATCCGTAGTATTACAACAACATTAGAGTGGGAACAGTGTAAAACTTCTCCTAATTCTTTTGATGATACTCGACAACTTCTCAAAGAAAAATTTGCTTGGGATGGAGGAAATTCAAGTTCATCGGATGAACTTCTCAAACAACTCTGTGAACAAGCGATTTCTCGCCATAAACAGCATATTGGCAAGTGCCATAGTAGTTGGTCAAAAGAAATTGGATTAGCCTCTAGTAGGGGAAGTCGCAGAATTCGTTATGCTCCTACTGATTCACTATTAAAAACCTTAGTCTTATGTACTGTACCGCATCGCCTAGAATTTCAAAACTTCCTAGCTAAACTAGCAGAAAAATACGGTTTGATTATTGGAGATCGCCAAGCTACCAAATTTATTGAGACAGGGGAAGCAGATCGAGAGGCGTTTGCTAGTAATGCAGAACGTTTAGAACAGCGTCTTGCCAGTTTAGGCTTATTGAAACGACTTTCAGATGCTTGTGCCTATGTTCAAAATCCTTTTGCAGTAAAGTCAGTATAATAGACATCTCCAATAACTTATAATTTGGGCAGAGCAATAGTTTGGGCATCTTTAAGAATTTCATGATAACTAGCGATCGCCACGGTGGCTCAAGTATTAGAGGTAACGTATGGTAAATCTCGACC
>JADEWQ010000188.1 GCA_015207585.1 Pleurocapsales cyanobacterium LEGE 06147
TGCTGTTTTAAGAGTTTTTTCAGGCTTGATTCTGATTCGGCTATTTCTATGCGGACTACTCCTGACATTTTTTTAGTGCTAACTATTCTTTAACTATTTGTAGCATTCTTTTTTCTATTTCATATAAGTATTGGATGTGCAGCTTCAGTTGATAAACCGCTCCCCGTGCCAGTTGCTGTATTTCCTGTTCAGAAGCATTAGTACAATACTGGTAAGCGAACGGCAGCCAGAAAGCGGCGACGGGATGTAACATTCGCTCGCTACGGGTCATGTCTGCACCATCAGTATTAATGTAGGTTAGCAGCACCCCATATTTAGAAGTCTTCTTCGGCTGGTGGCGGAAGACAAAGTTAACTTGCTCTGACGTTGACATCGATTAAGTCTCCGGTAGGAACTGGCAGTCTAGGAAGGGGTCGGTCGTGCAGCTTGTAGAACAGTCCGTAAACATCTGCCAAGCGAGATTCGAGGCAATGGTGGCTGACAGTATCGCCGAAGGTTTTGAGAATGCGCTTTTCTAAACTGGCGCACCAGTTAAGGGAACTGCCAAATCCCCTCAAGAGTTCGGTTAACTCCCGCTTTAAGTAACGGGCTGTTCCGCCACTGACGATGAATTCGTCAATTGGAGTCTGGGAGGGCAAGTGCTGTCGGAGCCAGTTTTGTAGGAGGGCGACGTACTCTGCCCTGGCATCGGCTATGGCTTCTGCCAGTTCCTCTACTTCCGTCTGCCGCAGTTCGGTCCGCTGGCTGCGGGCTAGGGTTGCCAGGACGCGCCTGCCTAATTTGGCTCTGGCTTGGCAGATGGCGGGGACGAGAACCTCTGCTTTCTGCCCAGAGGTAAAAGTCTGAATTTTCTGCACCATGCGGGCAAAGCCAAAATCCCCCGTCGCCCCTCGCGTCAATTCCCCTTTCTCGATAACCAGGATGGAACAATTGCGATAGCCCAGCATGATGACAGCAATGGTCAGTTCCTTGGGATTTCTCAATTTCTGTTCCGGTCTTTGAGGGACTCTTCCCCTGGCAAAGATGCCGCCGCCTTCCGGCAGGGCGGTAAATGATTCGAGTTGGACGGAGAACTGTTGCCCGCGAAAGATATAGTCGGACAAGGCTAGTGAGAGTTGGGACTGGAATTTTTCCCGGTCGCGGAATTCGTTCCAGGGCAGGAGTATGCCTAGAGAGAGGGAGAATTGAGAGGGCAAGTTGTTTGTCTGTGCGATGCTGCCCACCAGAGCAAGCGCCTGGGGGATAGCCGAATCGACTTTCAAAGATTCCAAGCAGTGAACGGCGTGGAAGTTTTTCTTGGCGAGGAAACCCACCGCCAAGTGAGCTTCGCCAAATTTGACCCAGGCAGAATCAGAAGGATTGGTCTGACCGATTTTGTACTTCTCGTAGTTGTCTATGCTTTTGGCGGGGACTCGAACCACTTGCGGGTCGAGCAGCATCAACTCCGGCTTACAGGAGCCAGAACTGGTGCTGTAGATTGCCCGTCCGAGGGAGGCTCCGAAATCCGCCGCCATAGTCACTTCAGCCATAAGTGAAGGGCAATGAATAGTGTTGAGCGAGATTGGTGTGGGCTGTGGTTGCTTCCGCTCCCTGTCATCTACTGCGATGGGGATGGCGGTGGCGTGAGAGATTTCAGCTTTCACCACATCTCTCAAAGCAGAGAAACTGCTCATGGAAGCATTCTAAACAAGTCTTGGGATTGAGCGCATTTTTTTGGTCTATTTGGCTGAAAAGTTTTTAATTTCGGGGAAATTCTGCCAAAATTAGTGGCAACATTTTTCCTCGTTTTCCTCACAGTCGAGCCCGGTTAGTCGAGCACTTTAGGCGCGGGTTGTGATGGCTATAATCTTGATCGGGCAAGAGATTGATAGATTTTTTAAGATTTAGACAAGCTAGATTACGCGGTAGGAGATTTTGGCTTTGAGAGGATCACAACGGAGTCGTGTAGGTCTATTAATCCCGAACTGTGTTGTGATCCTCTTAACTCTTGACTAGCTAAACAGTTGAACCCATTTTGAAGGAGAGTTTTCCTGGCGATCGAGCCCAACTTTTTTCTGATCTCTGAAGCCAGGGAAGTCCACTTCTGTTGCCCCTCTCTGAAAGACAGATATAGTAAATTGAGGTGACAACAACACAGACCAAGTTATCTATATCTTTAGGCTGGTGTTGTGATCCCTTTAAATCTTTACCAAATCGGGAATTGAAGGCATTTTGAAGACCAGTTTTTCACCCGACTGTTGCTCCTGATGTCGGGGCAATTTTTCTTACGGCAATTGCCAATTCTCATTACAGCCCAGGAAAATTAGACATTAGGAAATTATGATTGAGCGTGTTTGATTTGCTCTGGATTTTGAGCAGTGTTGAAAAATTCGAGAAAAGCCAGTAAATTTTCTGAATAAGACTCTATAATTCGATTAGGGACTAGAAGGGTGGCGTTAGCTCAAATCCGGTTGAACAACCGCACTAAAAAAAGCCAAAAATTCTGTCGTTATGAGATTGCAACTATGGGCAATTAGCCGGATTTGATATTATTGGTCAAAAAGAGCGAGCCATGGCTGCTGTATTAAAGGAATTGTCGTGACAGTTGAACCGAGTCGAATTCGTCTGCGTCGCCTTCCGTTGGGGAAGGAGGGCTAATGAATTTTTGGAGGGCGGGGTGCTGTCTAATTACTTCGCGCTCCTCTCGCTCACAATTTAGTGAGCGCAGCTGAGAAAACAATTCTGCCCGATGGAAATAAATTTTAGCAAATGTCTAAGAAGTTGTTCCTCATTGAAGCCCCCGGCAAACTGAAGAAACTCAGACAAATCCTGGGTTCGCAATACATTGTCAAAGCCAGTGGGGGACACATCCGCGAACTCGCCAAAGATGGCCATGACAATCTGGGCTTCGACCTCAACGGTTCAAGCATTTCCTGCCGCTTCGTCCCCAGAAATGACCAGGCGAAAAAAACTATTGCCGAATTGAAACAACTGACCCGACAGGTCGATACTGTCATTTTAGCCACAGACGAAGACCGAGAAGGTGAAATCATTGCCTGGCACCTCAAAGAAGTCCTCAAGCTGCGAAATCCCCAGCGCGTCACCTACCGCGAAATTACACCCGCCGCCGTCCAAACTGCTCTTCGTAGACCCCGCCAGCTTGATTCAAACCTCGTCAACGCAGCACTGGCTCGCTCGGTTTTAGACAAGCTCGTTGGTTTTAGAGGTTCACCCTTGGTGTGGAAACTGGGAAACGGTGCTAAATCCATTGGTCGAGTCCAATCAGCCGCCTTACATATCCTCTGCCAGCGCGAACGGCAAATCCAAGGATTTAAGCCTCAAGACTACTGGCTGGTTTCTGTGATCTACGCCGAAGATTTCAAAGCCTACTACCTCGGTGAGAGCCTCCTGCCTCCTGCCTCCTGCCCCCTGCCTTCTCAAGAGCGGGATGATTCCGAAGAAAGAGAAGAAAAGCAGATTGAAGCCACTAAAGTTTTGAGCGAAGCCGAAGCCGACAGGTTGGTTGGTATAGCTCGTCAGTTTCCCCACCGAGTTATCAAAGTCGAAGGCAAGACCGTCAGCAAAACTCCACCAGCCCCTTTTACCACTTCCTCACTGCAACAAGCAGCCGGAAGCCGTCTCCAATGGAGTCCCGACCAAACCATGAGGGTCGCCCAACACCTCTACGAATCGGGATATATCACTTACATGAGAACAGACTCGATTCACCTAGACCCTCAATTTGGTGCGACAGTACGCCAGTGGCTGGAAGAAAAAGACCCTGACAACGTCCCCACCAAAGTTGCCTCCCATCGCCAAGCCAAGACAGCTCAGGAAGCTCACGAGGCGATTCGTCCTACCGACATCAGGAAGCCTTCATCCCAACTAAAAGAAGAGATTTTGACGGAGGAATTTGAACTTTACCTACTGATCTGGCTGAGAACAGTAGCCAGTCAGTGTCAACCAGCGCAAATTATCAAATCACGCATCCTCACTCAATCGGGCAACCTTTTCTGGCAAGCAAGGGGGCAGATGGTCGCCTTTGCTGGCTATGCCAAATATTGGAAAGACCTGGGTGCTGATTCGGTCTTGCCGGAAGTCTCCCAAGGACAGCCCCTACACCTCCAAGAAGCCAGCCACGAACAGAAACAAACCCAGCCGCCTCCCCGCTACACGGAAGCTAAGTTAGTACGGGTGATGGAACGGCGAGGGATTGGCAGACCCTCTACCTTTGCGCCTACAGTAAAGACGTTGAAGGAACGAGGCTATACCGAAGTTCAAAAGCGGCAACTCCAAGCGACGACTCTAGGGCTAGAAGTCGATGCTTTCTTAGCCAAGACCCTGCCCGAGTTACTAGAGGCTGAGTTTACCGCCCAAATGGAAGACAAGTTAGATGCGATTGCTACAGGACAGGAAGACTGGGAGCGGTATATCATTGGCTGGAATGAGGGCTACTTGACACCAGCCTTGGAGAAGGCGATCGCGAAGATTGAGAGAATGCCCCGTGCTGACAAATTACCTCCCAAGGAAAGCACCATCGCCCAGGGCAAAGAAGCGAAAATTATCTGTCCCCAATGCGGACAAGAGATGACAAAAGTTCCCTCGCCATCAAAGAAGCTTCACCAAGACCATTTTCTCAAGTGTTCGGGCTGCCAAACAGTCATGTTCTACAACAAGTGGCGTAAAACCTGGGAACTGCCGAAACAAAAGCGAGAAGAGTTACCCCAGTCATTAAAACTGACTGCCCATGCTTGTCCGGTCTGCGGGGAGAAGTTGGCAGAGCGAGAATATGAGAAGGAGGGACTAACCAAGCGGATGCTAGTTTGTTCGTCTCAAAAAGCTAGAACCGACAAGAAACATAAGAGTGTCGCCTATTTTGAGTCTAAAAACGTCTTCTGGTCGAAAAAATACGGAGAACTTCCCCTTGGCTAATCTTCATTTCCGCTCTTAAGAACTTAGACAAGATAATCTAAAGTTAGACAAACTTAGACACTATCTTGATGTCTTATTCCTGCTTCATTCAGAGTCACTGAAACCTAAGTTTCTGTAACCTACTCTGTCCACAGATTGAGGGGCTGTCACCGGGTAGGGATTCTCTTGATTCCGGTGCTTGTACGCCCCGTAATTTCTCAGCTTCTATCTCTGTATTTTGAACTGGGAAAAGTCTCAGAACGCCTTCAAATGATTCAGCCACGTTCTGATGCTTTGAATGAGATTCAAGAACTGCTCGATCGGATCGGGAGAAAATTAATTGGCATAGACTCCTTACCCCCTCAACACGACCAGTGAAATCCCATGATTGCCAAACAGGTTCAAGGCTCAGATTTTCAAAAAATCTTGAATTACATTCACAATAAATCAGGAGCTAGGTTAATCGGCTCAAACATGGTGGGAAAAAACCTAGAAAGCCTCAGCGAGGAATTCCGAATGTCCTCAGACTTGAGAAAGTTAGTCACAAAATGCGTCTATCACGTCAGTCTTTCCGTCTCTCCCTCAGAAAAGCTATCCAAGCGAGTGTGGATCGAGATCGCCCGTGCTTACTTGAATGGCATGGAATTTAAGGGAAATCAGTACGCCATTTACCGCCACACCGATAGAGAACACGACCACATTCACATCATCGCTAGCCGCATTAAGATTACTGATGGCTCTGTTGTCAGCGATTCGTGGAACTACAGGCGTTCGGAAAAGTTAGTGAGGCTCCTAGAGCAGCAATTTGGGCTTTCTCAGACACCATGCAGTTGGGAAAAAAGAAGGCGATCTCCTACAACGGGAGAGATGCGCCGCCAGGAAAGAACAGGAGAAGTCAACAAAAGAAGCCAACTTCAAACACTTATCCAACAGTCACTACAAGATAGTCCTTCCCTTGATCAATTTATTGGTCGATTGACAGCTAGAGGAGTCAGCGTTCGCTTGAGGAAGTCACAAGAGGGGAAAATTCAAGGAATTTCCTATGGGCTAGATGGCATAGCCTTCCAGGGACGGCAACTGGGCAGGGATTATTCCTGGACTAGCTTAGAATTATTCTTGGCCAAAGAAATCAGCTATCAGTCCAGTCAGAACCATGTAATTGCTCAACAAGATGCGATCGCCTCTGGCACGGCTAAGCTGGTCGTAGTTACGACCATAGTGGCTGAAAATCAAGATACAGAGGACAACAAGTTAGAACAGCAGAAAAAACAATTGAGAGCTAAATATGTCAATCTCGTCTCTCAAGTTCGTAAATTTCCCCAATTTCAGCATAGGGGAACTAGATCTATCGACATTGGTGTAATTCTTTTAGCTTTGAAATCCGGTGAAGATTTAAAAGAAGCCAGAATGATTTTAACTCAAAGCGATACAGTCAAACAATGGCATCAACAACTTCCTAGAGATATTTATCTAAAGCTTGCCAGACAATACATTCAACAGGTTACTAACCAAACCACCGAGCTCATCGAAAAACATCGTTGGAGCGAAAAAGCTCTTGAAGGGTGAACGATGAAGAAAAGGAGCAATCCTCTAACAATTTTCGTAACGCAATTAACTCGGAATTGCTGCTAAGTACTCATGCAAAAATATTTATACCTAGCTAGACCTGTGGGGACGACCAACTGTGACAAGTTAAGATTCTAAGCTATTTGTCAATCGGTTTTTAGCTATTAGCTCTTGCTTTTGAGATATTTTTCAGAAACTCTAACCCCTTAAAGAATGATCGTCTTGAAGTTGTTCTTGTCCATATTTAGTGTTTACTAATAAACAAAACACTATCTGTAGTAGTTGACTAGAATCAGTTAATCTTAACTTGTCACCAATGGGGGGCGACAACTAGCTTGGAAAGCAAGCATTAAGGGGAATGAAGAAAGGCAGCCTCTCAAAACATGAGAGACTGTTATCAACAAACAAATTCCATATCCAATTCAATTGAGGAGTAGAGTTAAAAAATTACAAAGAACTTATCGAAGACACAGTATTTTTTCTATTGGTTTAAATGCTCAAAACTGGTTGGGCTCAATTGCTTTTTTCCACGATGTAGTTCAAGAATTACTCTCTTTTTATCCTCATAAACTACCCTATTATCTTCAAGGTATGTCCCTTATTCAGTCTACTTTTTAATTCACTTGTCGCCTCCACAGCAATTCAGACAAGTAATGCTTTGCTTGATAAGCAGAAAGAATGGTCAGAAAAAGGATTAATTATTTTTTTCTTGCCAACTTACTCTCCGGAGTTAAATCTCATTGAGATATTATGGCGTTTTATCAAATATAAGTGGTTAGAAGTAGATGCCTACTGTAGTTGGGAGAATTTAGCCGAGGCAGTCGAGCATATTTTTCGTAATTATGGAGAAAAATATATAATTAAGCTGGGGATAGCGATCGCAACATAATTTTAGGACGAGGATTTTTCTTCGCCTATATTTTCGCCTACTTCTATTTCTTTACCTGCGAAATGCCCGTTAGAAAACTTGACGCTCTAATAAATTAGCTTCCACCTCTTGTCGTAAACGCCAGACTGGGCGCAACTGTTTTTGAGAAAATAGCTTTAACTGATTTTCAACCGAAGCAGAACTTGGTTGAGTAGCATTTCCATAGCTAGTTAGTGCCATTGCCTTGACTGGTTGGGAAAATTCAACAGCAGCGACAAACGAATCCCCATCAACCGCTCGAAAATGTCCGGATTGTAACGGTTCAAAATAGACTACTCTAAAAATGCCCAGATCTCCCGAACCACCATTAGCAGGT
>JADEWQ010000010.1 GCA_015207585.1 Pleurocapsales cyanobacterium LEGE 06147
TTTATCAACTACGGGTATAAAGGTTTGCATTATAAATCTCCATTAGGAGTAGATACTTTCCCTTCGACACTGGCTTACACAGAGGTTGCGGACTAGGGAGGCATCTGTAACCTGTTTTGAAGTACCACCTTCAGTAAGCTAGTTAGTACTCTAGGTACATAGTCTAGTCAACGTTTTAGTCTTTAGGAAACTAATTGGTTAGATAGTTTCTTTCAAGCCCTCACCTCCGGTGATGGGTTATTGACTCTTTGGAAACGCTACTAAGGTAAGAGGAAAGGACTTTTTCAGTTACCAGTTACCAGTCAACAAGTCAGGAGAACTGATAACTGATAACTGTTAACTGACTTCTTAGCGTCTTCTTCCTCCAAAGCTAGATCTACTTCTGCTGCCAAAACCAGTACCAGTTCTGCTACGAGTTCCACTACCAAAACTGCTAGGACGCCTAAATTGTCCAGATCTAGCTCGCTCAGAAGAACGCAAAGTATTGGAACCGAAACCAGAACCAGTAGAACGACTATTACTAGATGATGGTCTGCGAATGGTATTAGTCGCTCTGGGAGTGGTATTTCTTAAGCTACCTGTAGTACGTAGAGTTTGACGATTTTTAACTACTGCTGGCGGTGCATTGTAACGGTTTTGATAGCGATTGACTGCTTGGCTATAGCTACTACCATAGCCGCCATAACCAACAATAGGAACACCCGGTTGATAGGCTGGCGGTATATAATAGTGGGGTCTAAATAACAAACTACCCAAAGCCTGCCCTGCTAAGGCACCTGCAAAAGGTGTCCAGAAATTAGACTCTCGCCGAACTATAACCGTCTCTGGTTGACCAGTTTCCGGGTTAGTCCGGGTTTCTGTGACGTTATGGACGTATTCAATTTTAAAATCTTCCGTCAGGTACATCACTGGTTGACCGTTATCAACCTTAAGATAAGTTTTCTCCCCATTAGCAATCTCTTCATCAGACAGACGAGCCATTTGGAGATTGGTAGTCTGAAACACTGGAGGAGTTCCTGGCGGAGTGTTTAAAAGCATCAAGGAATAAGAACCATCTGCATCGTTGTAAGTAGCCTGTTGTACGGGATACTTACCGTCACTAATTGTTGTTGGTGCAGAGGCAACATTATTATTAAATCTTGGTTGGGATTGGGTTGGCGTTGGCGAACCACAAGCAACCATAGTCCAACACAAGGTCAAGGACATTAATACAACTAAGAGTTTGCGTACCATAGAACTGAAAAAGTTTTCATTTTAACTGCTTTGATTGTAAAACTTTCTTGGCAGTAGCTATTTACGGTAATTACGCTTTTGTTGGTTTTTTATAGATCGGATACTTCCTTATCTGTCCATCCAATATTTAGAGGGGAATTAACTCAGGAAAATTAGCTAAAAGTTGATCATCGGTAAGTTCATCTCCTAGCTGTGCGGGAGAGAAATGTACCTGAATTGCTCTTAATTTGTTTTGATAGTGTAGGTTAATTAAAGCTTTTAGACCGTATTCAAGGGCTTCTGCGTTCGCGAGATCGGTTTCCAAATCCGGGACTTCTCCTTCATAAGCGATCGCAATCATCACTACTAAATTGCGAGTTACGGGTAAGGAGAGAAGTTCATCTTCTGCTAGAGGTTGGGTTAAATCTGGTTGGCTTAAATATCTTTGTGCCGAGTCGGTAAACAATTCATTGACATAATCTCCCGCTTCGCCTTCATCCCAAAAAACATCTCCTTCGTTGGCGGCAGCTTGCCAGAAGGTGCTCATTTGCAGCAAATTTTGGCAAATTTCAACCAATCCCTCTCCCATAACTTCCAAGTCACCTTCGGCATCTATTGCTTCTCGCGCCACTCGATTGAGAACCCCTAGTAAAGGTGCAACCTCTTCTCCTGCCAAGTGAATAAAGATACGACAGACGACATAACGAGTTTTACCAGTAAATTGATGGAAGCGATCGCGCCAAGCAGTCATTTCTTGCTCTATCTAGTAAATTCCTTATATTTTTACTTTAATCGATCCTTCCTTCTCTTCATCATATAGCCAATAAACTAAACAGATTTCACTACTGCTAAAGAAACTTCGCAACCACTTCTGCTGTTTCTTTTGACGGAACAACCGGAACGATCTCGAATTCACCAAGATCCTGCCACTGCAATATCCACTCCTGAAATAACAATGGATCGTCACACTCCATAAGTTGAAAACATTGCTCGAAATTGGCTGAAACCCAGCTATCTAAATACTTCAAACCTTCCGGCATCATGCGCCCTTTTTCCTTAAATCGGCGATATATTTCTTTCGTCTTATCTTTACTAAATCGCTCAACCACCATAAAGAGCATACTGTCTCCTTGTTTAACGCTGACTATATTCTCGATCGAATCTGCTTGAGAGATAAGCATATTGAGTTCGATTTATTCCAGTAAATGCTTCTTCTCGATTGGCAGGAAAATCATCATAATTTGGTGGAACTTTGAATTGATCGACTGTTAAGTCGTATCTCTTTCCACGAATAAAATTGTAGAAATGCCATGTTTCATTTACTAGTGTTTTCAAAATCTCACCGCCAAAGTTATCTTGGACGACAAGAGCAGTTACATTGCATTGACCAGACGCAGGATTTTCCTCTGTCCATGACGAGCTAGATTCGAGTGACCAGCACTTTCTCAATATGTCCTTTACAGCTTGCTCATCAAAGGCTGAATACTTGATGTCTTCAATCATGCAAGATTACCTTTAAATTGCCCGCAAACAAGGTCAATTTAGCACGGATTATCTGACAGACAATTTTCAAACTACTGTCTCTATCGACAACTTAAGCAACCTAACGACAAAAATAAGCGGCGGCAGATAGCACTGAACTCAGCACCAAAATTTTCCTTCCGTCCGCTGCATCGCATTGTTGGGTTGCTAGCAATTTAAGAGAAGAATCGATCATAATCATCGTGGCTACCAACCCAGAACCACGTGACTGTATCACCCTCTAACACACCAAGTGCTCGGTAATCCCTTGTTACTCTGACAGACCAAATTCCCTCTCGACTATTGATACATTTGAAATGTAAGGACGGATGAAATGGATTCTCTGCCCACAACCAATATGCTTTTCGCGCACTGTGTCTGACATCATTGCTCAAGCGTCGATACTCAGCCCAAAATGAGGGAAGAACTGCCGACCTCATAATTGGTCGTAATCCATTGCAATCGCATGTCCCTCCGCAATTTCTTGTTTAGCACGTCGAGCAGCAGCAACAAGTTTTTCTTGCGTTTTCTGAAACGATCTGTCCCATTGAATTTCATCTTGCAGATCGTCAATGTACTCTCGAAGATGTTCTAATACTCGCTCCTGAACCTCAATGGGCAGAGACTCCATCATCTGTACTACGGTAGTAATAACTGTGGATGACATAGGGGCACGACTCCTTCTCATGCGGTCTTCTGATTTTAAAATTAACATTAGTTGTAGCCTGTTTGTCTAATCTGCTTAGTACTCCAAGCTTCCTCGGTTCATATTTATCTTACCCGTCCCTTCGTTCTATCTTGGTCGATGCTGGAAGCTTTAGCGACAGGATGTTTAGTTGTAGCTTCCGATACTGCCCTCGTAACCGAGATTGTCGAAGATGGAGTCAATGGACTTATTGGTTGACTTTTTCTCCCCCGAAGCGATCGCCGATCGCGTTGAAGCAGTCCTCGACTATAGCGATCCCGCAAAGCGTGTGCTGCCGCACTGCATGGCAGCTATACGCCAAAAAGCACGAGAAACCATTCTCGAACGCTATGATTTAGCCAAGTTACTGCCCTAACACATCGACTGGATCGTGCAAAATAGTAGGGCAATGCTGCCTACGGCAGTGCTACGCAAGCGCGAATTGCCCCTATCTTAGGTTGGATCGACGATCGCACCCATAAATAAAATCGTTCCCGTTTGCTCGTCTCTAATCGCGCAGAAAAAAGGGCGATCGACTATCATCTCAAAAGGTTTAGTCTCCATAATTGAAGTAACGCGCACGCCAACAGAAGTTACTCCTGCTGCTTCTGTCCCTTCTTCATTAACTTCCACAAAAGTTTTATGTTTAATTTGGTCGATCGCTACTGGTTTAGAAGTCATTGCTTCAAAAGAAGCGCGATCGCCATCAAAGATGATTCCCATACCCAAAGCGGCGAGGGCTCGATCTAAATCTACTCCATATTCCAACTTAAAACGAGGTATCTGTAGCGAACCTTCTTGCAGGCGAAACTGCTTCATCCACTCCTCCCAATTCTCGGTAGTTAACTGTTGCGATAAAGCAGCTAAATCGTTGTCTGGTTTGGGGAGAAAAATATACATACTCAGCCGTTTTTGCTCATAAGGCAAGCTTACTGCTTGAAATTGTTCATTTTCGTAATAAGAATACTCTCCACTTTGGGACATCAATGGATGGGGTTTAGAAAAATCGGCAGAAAGATAAAATGGCTTTTCTTGAGTGAGATTATTATCAAATTGTTGGTGCCAATTTCCTTTAAAATAAACCGCATTGATTAAAAATAGTATGTCGTCTGAATTAATAGAATCTACAATCTGCCTAATTTGTTGATTAGTCGCTTCTCTTACCCAACTATTAATAATATTTTTACTTTGGGAATTATTCAAATTCAAGTTAGTCACTTGAGCGTGATAAACTTCGCGGTTATTTTTGAGAAATTGATGCTTAAAAGGAATTTCTCGATTTGCCCAAAGCGAATTGGCAATTGATAGCTGAATATCTGAATCTGCTTGTTGTAAATTAGTTTGTAATTTTTGATAGCCGAGATTAATCTCTTTGAGGCTCAATCCCTCCAACCCCAAGGCTTGTGCCATAGCTTGTTGAGTGGTTCCACTCGCTCCATTATAAGTCATTCCTAGAGCGATCGCTATGCTAGTAGGAGAGATAAAAATATTTTTTTGTTGTTGAGAATTAAACAAATGGGCGAATAGTTTAAAACCTAATTGATTATTTACTTTCTTTAATCGGTCATCAATATTATCTACTGGCAATTTAGCTATCTTTAAAACAGCATCATTTGACTCAGAAGCATTAGAAATAGATTGAAAAAAAATTATTTTATTGTGAGGTCCTGAGCCTGCTAGCATTACCAATAAAGTAATACCGAGAGCACCCAGAATTGTATTGTGCTTCATTGTCTCAGACAATTTTTGGTAAGTTATTCTTTATGACATTAGTAATTAATCAAAGTTCCCATCTAACTTCTAGACATCTCAGAAAACTCGTGCTAGAAAGAATTCCGTCAGCTCTTTACTCAATTACTAACTATCGCTCTATAAAATTGATGTAATCTAATCTGTTATCTATTTGTATTTAATCTGGGAAAGCTATTGGAGGTACAACAAAACCGTGAATTTAGCTGAACTTATTGCCAGAGGAGGTATAGCAATTTGGCCTCTTTTATTTCTCTCTGTTCTTTCTGTGGGAACGATATTAGAACGTATTTGGTTTTGGGCAAGAGTATTGCCAAAAGAAAGACTAATTCTCGATCGCATTATGGAAGCAGCAACTCTCAATTGGGATTTGGTCGAAAAAATTGCCAGAGAATACATCAATCATCCCCTCGGACATTTTTTGTATTCTCCTTTGCGCCTATCCGAACCGGATCCCGATGTCTTTCACCTTGCCTTAGAAACGGCGGCAGATGATGAGTTGGCTAAGATGCGCAGAGGAGATAAAGTCCTTGAAGCAGTGACTGCCTTATCTCCCTTACTCGGCTTATTCGGTACGGTTTGGGGCTTAATTCAAGCTCTTAGTTCGATTAGAATTAGCGATCTCGGTACTGCTTCTACCTCTGGGGTTACCCTGGGAATTGGCGAAGCTCTGATCTCGACAGCAGTAGGATTATTAGTAGCAATTATCAGTCTCGCTTTTTATCGTCTTTTTCAAGGATTTTGGTCTAGTCAAGTCAGAATTTTCCGCAAAGCTGGAAGTCAGCTAGAGTTAATTTACCGTCAAAGATGGATGGCAGCAGAAATTGATGCTCTACCAGTTGAAATCGGTAGCAACATCCGAGGCAACCAACGATTTACTGAAGATAGTGGCGATCCCTTCGAGCGTCAAGATTGAGCAGAATAGTAAGATAGGAAAAAGTATTATTCTTTCTGACAAGCTAGAGAAGCTAACGTTGGGGACTTAATTGTTTATGAGCTTAAAAAAAACGTCGATTCGTCCTAAAAAAGAAACTTTGCACGCCCGTCCTCTGCGACTCTGGCAAAATGATAATAGCGATCGCGAAGTGCGAATCGAACTTGTTCCCCTGATTGATGTTATTTTTTGTATCTTGATCTTTTTTATCTTGGCAGCAGTAGGTTTATCTCGCCAGCAAGCTATTAATCTGAATTTACCTAAAGCCAGTACAGGTAAGCCACAGATGCGAGAAATGCTCATAGTTAGCTTGGATGATTTGGGTCAAGTTTATATCGAACAACAGATAGTGACGCGAAATCAACTGTCCCAAGCGATTAAAAACTATCATCAATCCAACCCCAATGGACTGATGGTACTGCATGCCGCTCAGAATGCTACTTATAGAGAAGTTGTCGAAGTATTAGATATACTTAGAGAAGTAGGTGGCGATCGCGTTGCTCTAGCCACTCTTCCTGCAGATTCTCCACAAAACGCCAATTCAAATCATCTAATTCCCAATAATCCAGACTTTCCAGGATTACCAGGACTACCAGATAACTATAATCCCTCTATGCCTAGCATTCCCAATCCACCTGCTCCTCCACCTCAGTGAACAGTCACCAGTTAAACAGTGAACAATTATCAATTATCAATTATCAATTACCCCATTAAAAATGTCCGATATTAAAACTTTAATCGAGCAGGTTCAACAAGAAGCCAAGCGAGCAGAATTTCCCATAGATATACCAGTATATAAATCGGCTCGTTTAGAACCGACCTATCCCGTTCTCTACGCCGGTAATTTACAAAGTCCTTTATGTTTTTTTGGTCGCGATTTGGGCAGAGATGAAGTGCACGCCCGTCAACCTCTAATTGGAGCAGCAGGAACCCTTGTCAGACAAGGATTTTATGAAGCAATCTACCATCAAAAAGCCAGCTCGAAAGAAGATTTACAAACAATTTGCGATCGCGTTCTTCTTGCTAATACAGTTCCTTATAAGCCTCCCGGTAATAAAGCTTATTCTACAGAAGTTAAGGAACGTTTTCGTCCTTTTATCGAGCGATTGTTAGTTTTTCATTGGCAGGGAAATCAAATTATCACTCTCGGAACGGAAGCATTTAAATGGTTTACTCCCTACGGAGCGAGAGGAGAAGTAAATCGATTTTTTCAAAGAAGCGATCGCTACGAGACTTCACTAATAGTTCATTTACGAGCAAAAGATGATTTAGGGATGGAACATCAAAGTTCAGTTACGCTCTTGCCTTTACCTCACCCTTCGCCCCTCAATCAAACATACTACGAGCGATTCCCTCGAATGTTGCAGCAAAGACTTAAAGAAGTTGAATTTTAATCAATCGGTTGCGAGTTCTATGTCAAAACGAACTTCTCAAGCATGGGAGCCTGAGATCGGCACAGCTCCTTTTGTCTGTTTGAATTAGAAAGATTTAAACGAACCAAGGTCTTTTACCCTTTAAGGGGATTAACTTAGACTGTATCAATCTGTCAAGAATTAATTAACTAATTTTTATACTATGATCTAACCAAGATTAAAATCAAACATCCATAGTATATACAAAATATTTAAATATTTAAAGAAAATTTGGGAATACTACCAGAAAGTTAATCAATTTAGCCAATTCATATGAGCTATCGTCGAATAGTTATAGGTGACGTACACGGTCACTACGATACTTTAATTAAATTATTAGATGCAATTTCTCCTAATAGCGAAGACAAAGTTTATTTTTTGGGAGACTTGATCGATCGGGGACCGAGAAGTGCCGATGTAGTTGAATTCGTCATCCAACATAACTATCAATGTCTTCGCGGCAACCATGAAGAGATGTTTCTGGATGTGGTTAGCAATAGGGACAATGGAGAAGTTTCCATGGAAATGTATCAAAGCTGGCTGTATAGTGGAGGTCACAGCACGGTTGCTAGTTATGATAACAAAATTCCTCAGGAACATGCCGACTGGATCGAAAGTTTACCAACCTACCTCGATTTGGGCGACATTTGGTTGGTGCATGCCGGTGTCGACCCATATCTGCCGATTGAAGTGCAAACCTCAGAACAATTTTGCTGGATTAGAGAAGACTTTCATGCCATGAGAGAACCCTATTTTAAAGACAAATTAATAATTAGCGGTCATACAATTACCTTTACTCTTCCTGGAGTCCATCCCGGACAAATAGCAGCGGGTCCTGGTTGGTTGGGAATCGAGACTGGTGCTTATCATCAAAATAGTGGCTGGCTAACGGGTTTGGATGTCACTCAGGGAAAAGTTTATCAAGTAAATACCAAAACTGGCTGCTTACGTACCGTGCCTCTTAAAAGAGCGATCGCTAACGTTGATATCGACCAGATTCGCCCCAGACGCGGACGCAAAAGAGCTTAATCAGTTATCAGTTATCAGTCACCAGTTACCAATTATTGAGCTAGTTGAGAGATTTCTTGAGCTAGATCGAAGTCTTTTTGAGTAATTCCTCCCGCATCGTGGGTGGTAAGATTGATAGTTACTTTGTTGTAAGAGATGGCAATATCTGGGTGGTGTCCCGCTTCTTCTGCTGGTTCGACCAACTTATTGACAAAATCAATTGCCGTTACAAAATCTTGAAATTGGAAGGTACGGCTGATTTCTTTACCATTGGTCGTCCAGCCGGGTAAAGTTTTCATTTTTTCCATTACTTCTGTTTCGCCAAGTACCATGGGATTAGCTCTTGTTTGGTTGACTAAAGTGTCAGTAGCTACAAACGATAAGCTACTTATGACAACTATTGCTAATTGTAAGATCTTCTGAAGTATTTTTGACATTGCCAAAGATGAAGGGCGATCGCTTCATGCCTATTCTAAAGTAGATCTGACGGCGAGATTAGTAAAATTATTATTTTTTTGAGTCCTGGCGAGCGCGTTTTGGTTGGAGTTAATGGTCAATTTGGCACTCACCGAGCACAACTTTGCGAGACTTTTGGCTTACAAACAGAAAAGATCGGTGCTAGCGGGACTCTAGCTAAAATCTTGGGAAAAATTGTTGCTTGGTTAGAGAATTATCTGGGCGTATTTGTCTCTTATCAAGCGAGTTTAGGCTATATTTGGGCTTAAAAATTGTTAAAGTCCCGATAGGGATTCTCAACTATCTAGAAATGATTAACAAATTATTCAAAGAATATGGGGAACATTAATTATTGTCGATGCCGTCACTAGCTTGGGTGTTGACAATCTTCCAATTGATGAATGGGGTCTGAATGTAGTTGCTTCTGATTCATAAAAAGACTACATGATTTCTCTTGGCATAAATTTTGTTCTGTCGGTGATAGATATGAAACTGCTAAATTACCCCATTTTTTATCTAGATTTGAACAAATACATTGTAATCTCCTAATTTAGAGATTGTTAATAAAAAAATTGCTAACAGTATTTTTGTGAATTGCTTTTTTAACTCGTAAAGGATAGTCAATTAATGGAGCGATTGGAAATAGAAAAAATCTTTCAATCTCTGTCTAAATTCAAATTTGATCTCATCACCGTCAATACTCAAGGGGAAGAAATTCAACGAAAACATCAACAAGCTAGCTATTTTACCGAAAACTTGGGCAATGAAGTTACTCTAGATCTGGTTTACATTCCTGGTAGCTCTTTTATGATGGGTTCTTCTGAACAAGAAGGATTAGAAGAGGAAAAACCTCAACATGAAGTAACAGTTCAACCTTTCTTCATGGGAAAATATCAAGTCACCCAGATACAATGGAGAGCGATCGCTTCTCTTCCCAAAGTCAATCGCGATCTTCAACAGAATCCTTCTCGCTTTAAAGGTGATGACCTTCCGGTAGAGCAAGTTTCGTGGTACGATGGGTTGGAGTTTTGTCAACGTCTCTCTAGAGAGACAGGAAAAGAATATCGACTGCCTAGTGAAGCTGAATGGGAATATGCCTGTCGCGCCGGAACGAGTACTCCATTTCATTTTGGCAAGACGATTACAGCTAAATTAGCCAATTACCGTGCCAGTGAAACCTACGCTAACGAACCTGTAGGAAAGTATCGAAGACAAACTACTCCAGTAGGTAGTTTTTTGCCCAATGCTTTTGGCTTGTACGATATGCATGGCAATGTGTGGGAATGGTGTGCGGATGCTTGGCACGATAATTATAAGAATGCACCCACCGATGGTAGTGCGTGGATAGCTGATGGCGATAATAATCGTTCCCCTCGACGTGGCGGTGCCTGGAACGCATCTCCTATCTACTGTCGCTCTGCTTCCCGCTATAATCATTTTGAGACTCGGGACTTGAGCTATTTTAATTTTGGTTTTCGGTTAGTCTGTAGCATTGGCAAAACTCGATAACTAAGCTAAAGTTAGCAAAGAAAGGTTTTTGGATCTTCTCACTTTTGTAAACCAGTTTCCAATTGCATAATTAGTTGATTTGTAGTCAAATTGTCTCTTTCTGATATTTTGGTATCGGGAGGTAGGTTTTTAAGTATTTCCAGAGCGGCTTGTTGCATCTTAATCGCTCTTTTCTTATCGCCTTCTTGTCGATAAATTTGTCCGAGATCGAGATAAGCAGCGACGAAATCGCGCTCGAGGTAAATAATTTGTTTTAAAATTCTTTTAGCTTCTGAGAGATTACCTTGTTCTTCAGCAATATGAGCTAATAAATAATGAAGAGAGACGGCAAAAGAATCTATTTCTAAAGCCTGTTGACAATAATTCATTGCTTCTTTATATTTACCCATATCGGCGTAAATTTGGACCATAAGTTGATAAGCTTGCAAATTGCTGTTATTTTTTTGTAATATTTTTTGTAATTTTTGTATGGCTAGATTGTAGTATTTTTGGTGCCAATCTTTTTCTGCTTCTTCGATAGTTATTTTATTCTCTGATGGCTTAGTTTTCTTAGAAATTTGGTTATTAAGAAAATTTGACTTACTAGAAGAAGCGATCGCCTCAGATTCAGGTACAGTTTTCTTAGTAGAAGTCGATAAGATTTTTTGGGCTTTAGTAATACGAGCGATTACATTGCTTGTTTGATTATTCAAACTAATCTGCTCGTTAACTTTGTTTTTTGAGTCAGTAACAAGACTAGAATTAATATTTATAAATTGTGGCTGAGTTACAGTAGTATCTGCCGGACGTTGATAAACAATCGAATCAGCAAAAGCTTGAATGTTAAACGAAGATAAATCTTGTCCCGCAAGTTCTGTATGTCCCGTAATTAAATATCCTAGAGGCTGAAGGGTATGATAAATTTTGTTGATAACTTTTGCGATCGCTTTTGCCTCAAAATAAATAAACACATTGCGACAAATAATTAAATCCATATCCTTCAGTTCTGAATCGAGCTGAGGAAACGCATCTTTAACTAAATTAATTTGTTGAAATTTGACTATTTTTTTGATATTTCGAGCGAGATAATATTGATTATTAATTTCTCTAAAATATTTCTGCCTTATTTCTTTTTCAACCCCTCTAAAAGACCAAGGAGGATAAATAGCTTTTTCTGCTTCTTGTATGGCTATCTGATTAATATCAATTCCTAAAATCAACAGATTCCATTGTTGGAAATCTGGTAAAAGTTCTTGTAAGAGAATAGCTATAGAATAGGGTTCTTGTCCTGTCGAACAACCAGCACTACAAATCCGAATTGTTTTTTTAGCTTGATTGCGTTCAATTATTTCGGGCAAAAGCTCATTTCTGAGGAGATTAAATTGCTGCTGGTCTCGAAAAAAATAACTTTCATTATTAGTCAAAAAAGTAACTAAATGTTCCCATTCCTGACGGCCATCAAAACTGTCAATATTTAATAGTTGATAGTAATCTTCTGGTGAATTAAATTTTAGTTTTTCGATTCTCTGGCAAATCTTTTCACTAAAAGATTCTCGATCTTGTTCTCTAATTACTAATCCTGTATGCTCGATCAGCAAATGATAAAAAACATTGATTTGCTCTAGATTTAAAGAGATTTTTCCAAACATTTTATTGATTGTGCTAGCTGTTTTTGCCAAAGACGATGTTTAATAATAAAGGTGCAATTTCTTGCACTGGTAGAACATGCTTTACGGCACCAAAAGCGATCGCTTCTTTAGGCATGCCAAAAACTACGGACGTTTTTTCATCCTGAGCAATAGTTAAACCACCTACATCTGCGATCGCCCGCATTCCGGTTACACCATCTTTACCCATTCCTGTTAACAAAATACCTGCCGTTCTTTTGCCATAATATTTAGCAATAGCTTGAAACATGACTGTGATTGAAGGACAATGACCATCAATGGGATTGGAGGTAGTGTAAGTAAATTTATTTAAAGAATTTAGTTCTAAATGATGGCTTTCTCTGCCAAAATAAACTATTCCTGGTAAAGGCGACTCCCCTTCTAAAGCAACTTTTACTTTTAGCTGACATTCTAAATCAAGCCAGTTGACAAATCCCTGCAAAAAACCTTCACTGATATGCTGAACACAAATAATAGGCAAGGGAAAATTGCTTGGCAGTTTGCTAAAGATTTTGTGTAATGCTTGAGGTCCGCCTGTAGATGCTCCAATAGTAATTATTTTAATTGAAGAAGCAACATCAATATCTACAGCGAGCGGACTTTTTGAAGTTACTTTGTCAAGGTAAGATTTCTCTTCTCTGGCGATCGCTATATTGTTTGACTTGGGTAACCTTCTCGTAAAAACACTGACCCCAGCAAGAACTTTTAGCTTATTAATTAATTTTTGCTTGACTTGTTCATAATCTGACGGCATTCCAGTTATTGGCTTAGGAAAAACATCGATCGCTCCTGCTTGCAACAGCTTAAAAATATTGTCAGCATCCTTTTGGTGTACCGAATTGCTAATCACTAAAATTGGTCGAGGGAACTTAGCCATTACCTGCTGAGTTAACTCCAAACCATTCATTCCTTTCATGTGCAAATCCGTACAAATGATATTTGGCTGCACTTTCGGAATCATCTCTAGTGCTTCTTTGCCGTTGCTAGCCGTGCCAACAACTGAAATCTCTGGCGAAGACTGAAGTAATCTTTGCAGAATTTCTAGCGCGATTGGAGAATCTTCTACCAATAAAACCTTAATTGGATCTTTCATAATTTATGGAAGGGGGAAAGTTTAAAAGAAATAAGTAAATCTTTCTCCCCATCAGTCTCAACCAATAAATTAAATGCTCGACAGTTTAAAGTGGTTTGGGAGAAACTTGCATATTAGCCAAAACTTTAATTTTGGTAATCAAAGTGTTTTGGAGTTGTTCTTGATCGACTGGAGAAGCAGCAGTGGGTTTGGGTAAAAAATCTGCTGCCCCCATTTGCACGATCTTCCAAATATTGTCGATATCTTCTTTTTGGACGAGATTGCTCAAGACTAAGATCGGCAGAGGAAATTTCGCCATTACTTGTTTAATTAACTCAAAACCATCCATATTAGGCATTTGTAAATCCGTACACAGGACTTGGGGTTGCAGTTGAGGGAGCATCGACAATGCCTGTACTCCGTCGCTAGCTACACCAACAACTTGAATTTCTGGAGAAGACTCCAGCATTCTTTTATAGAGTTCTGTGGCTACAGGGGAATCTTCAACTAATAAAACTTTAATTTGAGATTGAGTCATTGTCATAAAGCTCCTAATGTAAATGAAAAATTAACTGATGTAAATCTATTGAGTACTCGTGCTAAATCAATCTTTTCAAAGTGTCGAGCAAGATTTTTTGATCGAAATCGCCTTTGGTTAAATAGGCATTTGCTCCTGCTTGCGCACCTTTGCGTCTATCTTCATCTGAGGCTAGAGTAGTAACCAGCAAGATTGGTAATTCTCTGTATTCTTGGTACTGGCGAATCTTAGCTGTTAACTGTAATCCGTTGAGATTAGGCATTTCTACATCTGAAACAACAGCATCAAAATTGCCCGCTCTCAGTTTATTAAAACCTTCTAATCCATCAACAGCTACTATTACTTCATAGCCAGAACTTTCTAGAAGACGTTTCATCTGAGTGCGAATAATAATTGAGTCTTCTACTAGCAACAGCTTATGTTTAGTTTGAACTTGCTCGACTTTGGTTAAAGTTCCAGAACCAGCTTTTAGCTGTACGGACTCGAGCAAATCTCTTGCATTGAGAACAATACAAACTTCTCCATTGCTGAGAAGAGTAGAGCCAGAAATATTACGAACTCCGACAAGTAATTTGCTTGGGGGTTTTAAGACAATATTTAGTCGATCTAGCAAACTATCTACAACAATGCCCAGGCAATCGTTACCGATTTTGAGGATAATACAAGGTATGGTTTTGCTTTGGGAATGTAAGGTTTTGGTTGAATTAGGGGCAGTAGCTGGTAGTTCTAACAGATCTGCCAGCCAAACAACAGACACTGGTTGACCTTCAAAATTAATAGTTTGGCTTCCTTCAATGGCAAAGATTTCTTGTAAAGAGACCAGCAGTATTTTTTGAACGAATTCTACTGGAAGGGCATAAGGGGTGTTATTGACTTCTACAATTAAGACATGGGTTGTAGCTAAGGTTGTATTTAGTTGGAGACAAAATTTACAGCCCAAACCGGGATTCGATTCGACGGAAATAGATCCTTTCAAACGTTCTACGTTAGCGCGAACTACATCCAATCCAACTCCTCTACCAGAAATTTCTGTCACTTCTGTTCTTGTCGAGAATCCAGGAGCAAAGATAAGAGACTGTATTTGCTCGGTTGTCATGTTTGTCAGTTCGTCTTCGCTACAAATACCGCGCCGCATAGCAGTATTTTTGATGCTATCGAGATTCAATCCTCGTCCATCGTCTTTGACTTCAATCAGGATATTGTTACCCACTTGATAGCCAAGAAGTTGTAGCGTAGCCGTACGAGTCTTACCCAATCGCTCTCGTTCTTGAGGAGTTTCGATACCGTGGTCGATCGCATTACGCAAGATATGCAGTAGTGGATCTTTGATTTCTTCTAAGATGCGTTTGTCTACTTTAGTATCTCCTCCTTCCACAACAAAATTAATTTCTTTGCCTTGTTGCTTGGCTAAATCCCTCACCATGCGAGGAAAAAGACTAAAAATATTAGACAGGGGCAGAAGGCGCAGATTTTGAATGCCAGATTCCAATCGCTCTGCCACTGTATCTAATCTGGTAGTGTCTTCGTATGCTGCACTTTTTAATTGGTTAATCAGAACACCTAAATGTTCTATTCGTGTTGCAGTAGATTCTTGAAAATGCTGAACTCGCTTTAATTCTTCATTGTCTGGATGTTGCTCGATTTGGTGGAAAACCAAGCGATTTGCCAAGGTATCCTTACTCCACTCTTCCCAAAAATTGAGGATATCTTCAATTTCGGACATCCGTTGAGTCAGTCGCAGCTTAGTTACGCTCAACTCTCCAGCTTGAGTCAATAAAGTATCTAGTTTTTCTGGTTCGACGCGAATAGTGTCAATGTGATGGTTATCGACTGAGACAGTAACTATTGGTTCTTCTGATGCGGAGTCGATTTTTACTGTTTCATCTACTATTTGAGAAACTGAAGCAGTTAATTCATCAAATAGTAAATCATCGGAAGTGTTAACTGGAGTAATTTCTGTGAAAGCGGGATTGGCATCAGCACCCATCAATTGAGCCAAAACGAGGAAAGTATTGACATTGGCAGCTTCTCCCGTGACGGCTTCATGGACTAGTTTGTTAATTGCATCGAGTCCTTGATAAAGGCGATCGCACATTTGCGCTGTCAGAGCCGTTTCACCCCGTTTAACTGCTGCCAAGCTATCTTCTAGTTGATGGGTAAGAGTTTCTACATCACTTATACCTAACATTCGAGAATCACCTTTGAGAGTATGCGCTTCTCGTAAAAATTCCTCTAATTTCGTTTGGTCATTAGGATGCTTTTCGAGATGAATTAACCCAGCTTCGAGTTTTTGCAAGCGTTCTTTCGTGGTTGTTTTATATAGTTCTCGCAATTCTGCGTCTTCGATCATCATGGTTGTTTCGATCTGGTTTTCGGTGGTGAGAATTGGTATTAAACCATCGCTTTGAGCTTCTGAGCAGCTTCTTGTAACTGTTGAGTGCTAGTTTTAACTTGATGGATACCAGCGGCAGTTTCCCTGGCTCCCAAATTGAGAGCATTCATCGCCGCTATCACCTGCTGCACGCCGATTGCCTGCTGTTTGGAAGAGAGGGAAATTTGTTGACTGTTGAGGAAAACGTTGTTGATGGCATCGGCAACGCTGATAAAGGTTTCTGCGGTTCCCCGTGCCAGTGCAATACTTTCTTCGGTTTTCTTGGTGCCTTCATCGGTCACCATCACGGTGCTGTTCATGGCTGCTTGAATTTCTGTGACCAAGCTATTAATCTTTTGGGCAGACTTTTTACTTTCATCGGCCAGTTTGCGAATTTCGCTAGCGACTACCCCAAATCCCTTGCCCTGTTCTCCCGCTCGTGCTGCTTCCACGGCGGCGTTGAGGGCGAGCATGTTGGTTTGATTGGCAATGTCGCCCACCAGTTCGGAAATCCCGGCAATTTGTCCGGTTTGTTCGCTCAGATGCATGATCTGTTCGGCGATGGCTCGAACTTGTTCTTTGAGAGTGGACATGCCTTGTACGGTTTGATGGACGACTTTGCTGCCATCTTCTGCCAGGGTTAGGGCTTGTTGGGTTCCCTGGCTGGAGGCTTCGGCTTGCTCGGCGGCTTGTCTGGTGGAGGCTCCCAGTTCGTCCATGGTGGTGGTGGTTTCGTTGACTGAGGTGGCTTGCTGGCTGATGGTGCGTTCTTGCTGTTCTATGGTTGAAGCGATTTCGCTTGAAGAAGAGGCAATATTACTAGCAGAATATTGGAGAGTTCGAGTGATTTTACGATTGACTATCCAGATACTTGCCAAAATACCGAGCACGATCGCGAAAATAATTAATTCAATCGACTTTAGAAGATCGACTTTAGCTTTAGAATAATTTTCGGCAGCAAAAACAGCATCGTTAGTAGCTTCAAAATAAGCTTCGCTTACGCTTAAGAGTTCGTCTCTATAGCTAGGATCTTGCCTAACTTTCTCGATGCTACTTTTGAGTCCACCCCAAGCACTTTGAACTTTTTGCATTTCAGCAATAAAGTTTTTATCGGTTGCTTTAGGCAAACCTAGTTCTTTATCCCCATCAATTAAGCCATTGACCAATCCATCTAATTTCGCAATTAGCTGGTCGCTTTTTTTGCCAGCCATTTCTAGCTTGACCAGTCGCTGAGTTCCTCCCCTGACTATTCCCGCATAGTTAACCACGCGACTGTCATTACCAACAGAAGAAAGATAGACAGCAACTAAATTCACGACAGCAACGGTGGAAAATCCAATGGCAATTCCCCGTAATTGTGTGCTAATCCTCATAAATTTACCTGTTTGGTGATACCTGAAATCAACTAATTAAGAGTAGTTCGGAAAGCGAAAACCAAAATTAACCTAAACTTTGCCGAGAGCTTCTAAACCATCGCTCGTAATTGTTGAGCAGCTTCCTGTAATTGCTGGGTACTGACTTTAACTTGATTGATACCAGTGGCAGTTTCCCTAGCTCCCAGATTGAGAGCATTCATCGCCGCTACCACCTGCTGCACGCCGATTGCCTGCTGTTTGGAAGAGAGAGAAATTTGTTGACTGTTGAGGAAAACGTTGTTGATGGCATCGGCAACGCTGATAAAGGTTTCTGCGGTTCCCCGTGCCAGTGCAATACTTTCTTCGGTTTTCTTGGTGCCTTCATCGGTCACCATCACGGTGCTGTTCATGGCTGCTTGAATTTCTGTGACCAAGCTATTAATCTTTTGGGCAGACTTTTTACTTTCATCGGCCAGTTTGCGAATTTCGCTAGCGACTACCCCAAATCCCTTGCCCTGTTCTCCCGCTCGTGCTGCTTCCACGGCGGCGTTGAGGGCGAGCATGTTGGTTTGATTGGCAATGTCGCCCACCAGTTCGGAAATCCCGGCAATTTGTCCGGTTTGTTCGCTCAGATGCATGATCTGTTCGGCGATGGCTCGAACTTGTTCTTTGAGAGTGGACATGCCTTGTACGGTTTGATGGACGACTTTGCTGCCATCTTCTGCCAGGGTTAGGGCTTGTTGGGTTCCCTGGCTGGAGGCTTCGGCTTGCTCGGCGGCTTGTCTGGTGGAGGCTCCCAGTTCGTCCATGGTGGTGGTGGTTTCGTTGACTGAGGTGGCTTGCTGAGTTATGCTTCTCTCTTGCTGTTCCATAGTCGTCACGATTTCCGTGACTGATGAGGCGATCGCGTTAACAACTCCTCCAATCAGCTTAATAGAGCGATCGGCTATAACAAAAGCAATGCCACTACTAGCTAAAGCTGTCACTCCAGTACTTAGTAAGATTATCCACAGCAGCTGTGTTAGGACAGCGAAGGCTTCTTTGGTATCTTTTGCTACAATAACGCTCCAGTCTAGCTCGGGCATTCCTGCCATTTGTGGTAAAGGAGCGTAAGTAACTAATTTCTTTACCCCGTCAAGCTTATCGACATCTATCTCGCTAGTTATCTTATTAGTCGATTGCATCTGGGCAAAAACGGAATAATCTGACTTGGCATCTCTTCCCACCTGATTTGCCTCTATAGCAGCAAAAAATTGACCGGAAGGATTCTCGACTAAATGCCATTCGATCCCCGTGTTATCAAACTCTTTGAGCAAGTTAGAAAAAACTTCGATCGGCATTCTAGAACGCACTACACCGATCGTTTTGCCGGTACCAAATTCTTTAATTGGTGCAGCTAAGTGAATGACCATCTTTCCCGAAGATTTCGAGAGTTCGGGATTGCTAATTACCACTTGTCCGGTTTGAATTACTTGCTGGAAATAAACGCGGTCTTTGTGGTTAGATAAAAGAGCTCCCGAAGACTGCACCAAAAGATCCCCATTGAGATCGAAGGCAGCAATGCTGTCATAAACTTGATAAATCTTTATATAGTTGTCTAGAATTTTTTGCCTATCTTGCGTACTAACGATTTCTTTTACTTTCGGATTGGTCAGAATGGGTAGGTTAGATAATGTTTGAACATCGCCAGTACGCTCGAACATAAATCGATTAATCTTACTACTAACGTTAGCAGCAATAGCTTCTTCAGACTTAACCTCCGATTTGTAGATATTTTTGCTAGCAAAAGTGTAAACGATCGCGCCACAGCCGATAACTGGTAGAGTTCCTAGTGCAACGGCAAAAATAAGTGTTTTGGCTCTAAATGATAATTTTTGCAACATAATAATTTTGTCGATAGTAATTATTCGTTAATAACTAATTTTCCAGGGCAAAAATCTTAGGAAGATCGAGAAAACTTAGCATTTTATCCTGATAAGATACAGTCCCTTTTAGATATTTTTCTGGTCCTGAAGCAACTGCCAACGGCAAATAATTAATGGCATCTGAATCCAAATACATCACATCAAATACCTCATCAACAGGCAAACCAGCTACTGTATCATCTACATCAATTACCACTGCTTTAGAAACATTAGATGACATAGCACTAGCTAGATTTAAAGTTCTTCTAATGTCTACTAAAGTGACAATTTCACCTCTCAGATTTGTCTGACCAATAATATGCTCTGGACAACAGGGAATAGCCGTAATATTGTTGATTTTGGTAAACTCGCGCACGAATTCTAGATCGATGCCAAAGTATTCATTGTTTAGCGCGATAACTGCTATTGGTATTTGTTCGCTCGAATCTAAAGGTTCGTTAGATAACCTCAAATTATCTGCTCGTTGTCGAAAAATTTCTTTTTCTTTGGGTGTTGCTCTAGGACAACATAGATCGTAAAAACTATTAATAATGTTTTGACGGTCTATACTGGGATTTTTTGTAGTTAATTCTTCCTTTATTTCATCTGTTTTTTGAGTTGTTACTGGTATTTCATCAAGCCTTTCTTCTACTTCAGCGATTAAAGCTTTTACTGTCTGGGGATAACGGATCAGATTCTCAACGTCGAGCAAAATAATTAAGTCATTGTCTATTTTGGCTACTCCATTAACAAAAGCAGAATTAAGATCTCTTACTCGTCCATAAGTTACGTCAGTTTCAATAACGCTAGAGTCAATTAGTTTAATTTCATCAACTTCGTGAACGATGACACCTACTAGCAATTCTTGAGACTCTAAAACAATTACGTTGTCATTGATATGACATTCTCTAAATGGACGTTTAAAACGCAAATCTAAATGCAAGATCGGGACAACTTTAGAGCGTAAATTGAGAAGTCCTACAATATCTTCTGGTGCTTCTTCAATTGGAGTTAGTTCCGGTAGTAAAAAAATTTCTCTAACTCGCCGAGCATCGATAGCATAGGGCAAACCATGTAAACTAAAGATCAAATATGGTTTACTTTCCATAACTAAATAATTACTTTAATTTTCCTTAATAAAGCTAATTTAAATATCAGTATTCCCAACCCTGAAATTTTTATTTAAGTATTTCCAGATAAGACATATTTATTTACAATTTCCAACAATTGTTCTGGCTCGAATGGTTTAGTCAAATACTTAGTTGTACCGGCAATGTGACCTTTCATTTTGTCAATCAACCCATCTCTAGCGGTCAGCATAATAATAGGTAGATCGCGAAATTTAGAAATACTTCTGATAGTGCGACAAATTTCCAACCCATCCACATCTGGCATGGTTAGATCGAGCAAAAGCAATTTAATTGGTTTTTGGTTGAGCAAGTTAAGAGCATCCATCGCTTTATCTGTTAGGATGACGTTGTAGCGATCGCTTAATGCCCGCTTGATTGCTGTTTGTACGATAGGACTGTCATCAACAGAAAGAATCATCGGTAATTCTTCCTCTGGCTTAGATGTAGCGATCGCTGCAGCCGCAGATTCAGTAGCAGTCGATATCGTTCTGTCGTTACTGCTATGGAATGATATCCAGCCTAGTTGCGCCCAATTAAAATAAGATTGACCCACTCGTAGGGGATCGCGATCCATTTGTTCGGCAATATCTAATAGCGATCGCTTGCCATCAACCCATCGTTTTAAGTGCTGACGTACTTTTAAGTCTGTAATTTTAGCTAACGTCCCTTCAGGAAGATGTGGAACTATTTCCATAGAAGGAATAAGCGGTGACAAATTAGTCCATTCTTGCTGGCGCTTGACTAAGTCTGACTTTAATTGAGTCCAATCTAAACCATGACAATCTTCGCCATAGCACAAGTCAAATTCAACTCCTGATTCCCAGCGTGCCTGTCCTGAATAAGGAATAAATTGTTCTAAAAGGCAAATAACTTTAGCTTGAATAAAACTTTCAATAGTTTTCCATTCAAAAAGTTTAAGTCTCACCAACAATTCTGCCATTTCCCGAACCGAGGTAGGATTATTTAACCTTTTGCTTGTTGCTTCGATGGCAGCATTAATCCACCCAGGCTGAAATTTTTGCCCTAACATGTCGGCAAATTCTTTATTACTGAGAACTTTTAGACCACCATAGACAATCTCGCCACTGCGCCAAATTAAAACACAAGACCTCTGGTGCGAGCGAGAGGCGATCCTGATAGTTAGATGCAAAACACCACTAAATTTATCTTTTTGAAGTGATTCCAATAAGGAATTAAGTTGACCGGAGTCGTATTGACTAGATTGCATAATTGTCTTTCTAGAAACTTAAAACTAGAAACTATAAAGATGCAATCATATAGTGCCCAAAAATTAGTAATAAATAACGGTAAAAATAAGTTTTTATTAAGTAAAATATTAATTCCGTATTTTTGCTACCTTGCTACCTTAGTTACTACGTAAAAAAATATTTACTAACTATTCTTTTTTTTCTATACTTGGAAGCCAAACCAAACGCAATGCCATACAAGCAAAGCCAACTGCAGCTAAAGATTTTAAAAGTTTTTCCGGTAAAATCTGCGCTACTCCTCCTCCAGCAATTACACCAATCAAGCTAGTCAAAATTAAGGCTGCGGTTGCCCCCAAAAATACTGCACGAGGAAATTTAGAACTACCCCCCAAAGCGATCGCTGCTAACTGACTCTTGTCACCAATTTCTGCCAAAAATACTGTAATAAAGCTCAGTCCTAAAAGTTGCCAATCCATATTTGCCATTAAAAATTAAACTCGCAAGAAAAAATTAGCTAATTACGTCACCAATCAACCAACCAGTAATTATTAACAAAAGTATAGCTACGCTTAAATCTAGAGTTTTTGGAGATAATTTTTTGGACAGCCAATAACCAATTAAAACTCCTAATAAACTAGTAAAAATTAAAGCGATCGCTGCTCCGGCAAACACTATCCAAGGAGATTGCGATTCGGCACTCATTAGCAGAGTTACTAGTTGTGTTTTATCTCCCATCTCCGCCAAAAAAATAGTAATAAAAGTAGAACTAAAAACCGTCCAAAAACCCAACTTTGGCTGCTTTACTAAGTTATGCTGGATCTCCTCCCTCAGAGAGGCTACATCTGGTCTAGATAGCTCAATGTCTTTATCTTTATCTTGCTCAGTCAACTTTTTTTCTAGAGTATCCATCAAAATTAAAACCTCAGTTCAGGCGTGCCTTAAAATACTGCTTTTATCGTTACATTTTTTTACTTTCTGCTATTGTCGCAAAATTACACCTTGAACTCCAACAAATAATCAACAGTGAGTAGGGGCACTTCGCGCCCTCTTTGCACTGCTAAAGGCAGCAGTGCCCGTACCCGTAGCAGGAGTAAATCATCATAACTGATAACTGCTCACTGCTCACTGATAACTGATTCATAATGCTGCATCTCCTTGCTTTCTTCTCCATATACTCCTGCAATCTGTTGACGACAGCAATCAATGGCAAAAGCATCGAACTTCTCTGCACTTACACCATACATTTGCTTAAAAATATCTGGTCGTACGCGACAAAAGCGAGGACGTTGTTCGTAAATTTGGCATTTTCTGCTGCTGCGATCGAAGTGAATACACCATCCCCCTTCCCCAACCATGCTGAGATAGAGTTTTAAATCTTTGGGGGATAGATATTTGTCTAAATCGGGTCTTTCTTGGGGATCGAGATGACAGCAAGCTCCACAGTTGTTCGCACAACGCCAAGTTAAATTATCGACAGTTGGTTTTTTTTGATTTCGATTTTTCAAAAGCTAACCCAGTACATCACGGTGAAAATAAAGCTACCATTACAGAGCGACGAAAAGTTTATTTTATAAGCTTTTTTTATTAGCTTGCAAGCGTTGTACTTCCGCGCATCGGTACTAGTCTCCTCGTGGGTAATTAATTAAGGAATACTGTATCGTCGATCGCTTTTAATGATATTACGAAGCTTTACTGATTACAATAAAACTTTACATATTTTTGTTGCTTTACTGAGAAATAGCTGATAATTCCCAGGTATTATAGACATTGGCAGATAGCATTCAACATTTATAAATCGGTTTGGCTAACTTTGAGGAGCAAAGATGGATATTATAATGAGTCTTTTCGATCCTATAACGAATTTTTTCGGCAGCATTAACTTTAACGTCATTTTTCAATTACTATTTGTAGCGTTAATTATGCTTTCCGGTCCGGCGGTTATTTTTCTTTTGGCAGCCCGTGGCGGCGATTTATAACCATATTTTGTACTTTTGTACTTCTATTAAAGCTATCCTTCTCTAATTAGAGAAGGATATTTTTTTTGTCGGGCACTGCTTGCCAAGCAAATCTCCTACTCATTAGCCTTTTTTTTCTCTCTTGGAATAATGCAATATTTAGCTCTAGCGAGTGATTACGACGGTACTCTGGCGACAGATGGAGAAGTGGACGAAGCCACCTTAAATGCTCTTATTCGTCTGCGGCAGTCGGGAAAAAAACTAATTCTCGTTACTGGCAGAAGAATTAGTAGTTTAGTAGAGATATTTAAGCCTATCGATATATTCGATCGTGTAGTTGCTGAAAACGGAGCTTTACTTTACTATCCAAAGTCACAACAATCTCAGTTGTTGTGCGAACCACCATCGGTTGAATTCGTAGATACTCTGAAAAATAGAGGAGTAGAACCACTTTCTATGGGAGAAGCGATCGTTGCTACCTGGGAACCTCATGAAGCGACAGTCAGAAAAACCATTGGGGAGATGAACTTGCCTCTACAAATCATTGCCAATAAACGAGCCATTATGGTGTTGCCTGTAGGCATCAATAAAGCTAGCGGAGTCAAAGTAGCTATGAAAGAGCTTAATTTACCCTCAGAGCGAGTAGTAGGAGTAGGAGATGCGGAAAATGACCTCGATTTATTGCATTGTTGCGGTTTAGGTGTAGCTGTAGGTAATGCCTTACCGGAAGTCAAAGCCAAAGCAGATTGGGTAACAAAAGGAGCAAGAGGCTTGGGGGTGCAAGAAGCGATCGAACGGTTATTTTAAATGCGATCGCTTAACCATGCCCCAATTAACAATGTTTCGTTCCATCGGGCATAATGGTGCCCTGCAGCATTGCCTTATCAAAAATCGCTTCTCGAACTATAGCCCCTTTTAAATTTGCTCCTCGCAAATCGGCATGACGAAGATTTGCCCCTCTAAGATTAGCTCTTAATAATTTTGCTCCCTTCAAATCGGCATGACGAAGATTTGCCCCTCTTAAATTTGCTTCAGCAAGATTAGCTTCTCTGAGATTGGCATAATTGAGATTTGCCCAACGAAGATCGCTATGAGCAAGTTTTGCTTGACTGAGATCGGCTGCAAAAAAGTAAGTTTTGCTCAGATAAGCTTTGGTTAAATTAGCTTGTTGAAGATTCGTTTGATAAAAAAAAGCTCCTAGCAACTCTGCTTCATAAAAGTTGGCACGAGCGAGATCGGCTTGGCTAAGATTAGCTTCTATTAGGTCAGCTTCACTTAAATTAGTGCGATTTAGCCTAGCTTGGCTCAAATTGGCTTGATTTAGATTGGCTTTTCTCATAGAAGCAGCAATCAAATTAGCTCGACAAAAATTGGTATGGCGACAGTAAGCTTCTCTTAGATCGGCTCCGATTCCATAAGCCTGACTGAGATCGGCATCGGTTAAATAGGCTCGATTTAAGCTAACATTACTCAAATTGGCTTTATGCAGATTGGCATCGATCAATTCCGCTTCTTGAAGATTGGCACCGCTCAGATCGGCTGACATCAAATCCGTTTGGCAGAGATTGGCGCGGTAAAGATTAACCTTCACTAAATACGCTCCAGCCAAGCTAATTCCGCTTAAATTAGCCTCTGCCAAGTCTGGTTCGACTTGACGATGGCGATCGCGCCAGTCACTCCAGATTTGAAAACCCTGCTTCAGTCTGATTAAATGTTCTACATTTGCCATCGAGCTGTCCCTGTATCCCCGTATCCCCTTCCCTTGTTTCCTTATCCTATCTCAACCTAATCATTGCAAAATTGACAGGCTGCTATTAACTCCCTTATTCATTGTTCGTGCCTGGAAAAGATTCTCGCCCAGCAATATTTTCAATTGAACTCAAAGCTGCTGCCGAACCAGCAATAATATCTCTTTCTTCTCCTCCTAAGTATAATCTGCCAAAGCTGCCCACAGCTTGTACCTGAAGAATATTAATTAGTGCCGCTTTTTCTGCTTCATTAGCTGCTAGAGCGGCGTAAGCAGCAGGCTGAACTTCTAATACATAGAGAGTTTGTCCTTCTAACAGTAGCTGTCCGCGACGATTACGATTAATTAGTTGGGCTTGATAGGCATCAATATTGCGAATAATTTGACTCGAGACTACTTGAGGCTTGAGACAATCCCGCTGACTTACATTTAATGCTTGCAAAATTGCTTTACCTGCCGCTCGGACTTCCCCTTGTTTGTGGGAATGAATTTCTAGCAAACCATACAGCCGCTCGACAAATTGGACTCCCGGACGAACGACAGCTGCTTTGAGAGCTACATCGGTGATGCGGTTAATTTCTATCCCAGGGGAAATTTCAATCCAGAGGGAAGCATCTCCAGGCAAGGGCAAGAATCCCAACGCCACTGTTCCGATATAAGCTGCATGTTGCGGCTGTAACCTATCTAAGTAGACGTAACTGCGAAGTTCTACCCCCAAAACTCAATCTCCCAAGCGATTAAATAACCGATCTCAATTAATTTTCAGACAAGGCTATAAACAATCTAAGAATACATTGAAACAACCTTTTTTTCTGCGTCGAACTTTTCTGGTGGTCTAAAAATTGTCTACTTCTGTTGCCAGTCGAATAAACTAAATTTGTTGTGCATCTAAATTTTATGGTGGAGATAACACGGGGATAGGGAGATAAGGAGAACTTGAATTCTCTTCTTCTTTTCCCTTATTTTTTTCTGCTCTCCCTTCTCCCACTCTGCCCGTCGCGCTATCTTTCTTTACGTCAGTCCTAATATAATATGCAAATTTAATGTGGACTAGCTTAATCTAGTAGCGGCAGCACAACAAAAATATTTTGGAGAGAAAGTAATGGAGTAAGTCAGGAAAATATCAGCTCTTGATGCCAGTAACATTGATAGCTAGAAACTATTTGTTTAAATCGTTGATAGCTAGTTAAAAACAAAAGAAACTAGTTGTCTTATTGAGAAAAGGAGTGAGAAGTGAACGATAGCCATAAAATTCTCAAGATTATTAGTGTGAGTATCGCGATCGCTTTCAGTGATGGAACTTTAGCTAATGCTCGCAATGTGTCCGCTCTTAATCAGCCTAAAATTTTCAAGTTTCAGGAAATAGTAGCTCAATCTCCGCCTTCGGAAACCTCTTCCCCAGTAGAGTCTAATAGCGAAGGAACTAATATAGAATACTTAGATCCCAGTGCCAATCCTTTGCTTTTTCCTACCCGACCCGAGGAAGTAGAAATAGATGTAACTCAACCAATTACCCTCGAACAAGCGATTGAACTTGCCATAAGAAATAATAAGGATTTGCAGGAAGTAAGACTCAATTTAGAACGCTCCCTTTTAGAATTACGAGAAGCGGAAGCAGCCTGGTATCCTAACCTGGAGCTTGGGTTGGATTTAAGCAACTCCGACTCGCCGGGAGCACAACGACAGTTAGAATTAGCCCGTCAGAGAAACGGCTTTCTTACTGATGAAGATACCACCACAACTTCTTTCACTGGTTCGGTAGAACTAAACTATAACCTCTATACGGGAGGACGCAGAGGAGCAGATATTCGTCGAGCCACCAGACAAGTGCGTTTAGGCGAGCTACAGGTAGAACAACTTACCGAACAAACTCGTTTTGCAGCAACTAGAGATTATTTAATTTTGCAAAATACTGGTGCTCAAGTAGAAATCGAACAAGCAGCAGTGGAAGATGCGACTCAAACTTTACGAGATGCTCGATTACTCGAACAGGCAGGATTGGGTACCAGATTTGACGTTTTACAAGCTGAAGTAGCATTAGCCGATGCTCAACAAAGATTAACTAGAGCCGAAGCCGATCGCCAAACAGCTAGCCGACAGTTAGCCCAAACCTTGAGTCTCGGACCACGGGTAGGAATAAGCGCTCGAGATGAAATTGCAGAAGCCGGTATTTGGAATCTTACCTTAGAAGAAACCATAGTCCTAGCTTTTAAAAATCGGGCCGAGTTAGAACAAAATTTGATTCAACGGGAAATTAACGAGCAGCTGCGACAGATTGCTCTTTCAGAAATTAGACCTCAGTTGAGTGCCTTTGCCAATTATCAATTTCTCGATCAATTTAATGACGATATTGGTATTACAGATGGCTATTCTGTTGGAGCAAGAGTGCAATTGAGGATCTTTGATGGGGGAGCGGCGATCGCCAGAGCGCAACAAAGAGAAAAGGATATTGAAATCAATGAAACTCAGTTTGCCAATCAACGCAATCAAATTCGCTTGGAGGTAGAGCAGGCCTACTTCGATCTGCAAGCTAACCAAAACAACATTAAAACTGCCCAAATAGCAGTTCAACAAGCAGAAGAAAGTTTGCGGCTAGCTCGTTTGCGTTTTCAAGCTGGAGTTGGTACGCAGACTGATGTTATTCAAGCTCAAACTGACCTGACTACAGCTCGTGGCAATCTCTTAGCAGCAGTTATCCAATACAATCAGTCTCTCAATCAACTACAACGAGCAGTTACTAACTTACCAGAAGGTAGATTATTCGATCTACCTTAAATTTGATTCAAATCGAGTATCGGTTTGGAATGAGTCGTTAAGGGCGAGCAAGCGCATTCGGTAGTATAACTCTATTGCGGCGATCGCCCTTAGCTAATTTTTAACTTACTCATTTTTTCTTATAATTTCTTAATATTATAAGAGAGACTGAAAAGAGAAAAATTTTATGGCTAATATTACCTTTGTTAAAGAAAAAAAAGAAGTGATCGCCGCTGATGGTGCTAATTTAAGGGAAAAAGCCTTACAAAACGGTATCGATCTTTATACGCTCAAAGGTAAATTGACCAATTGTGGAGGATACGGTCAATGCGGCACCTGTATTGTCGAGATCGTTGAAGGAATGGAAAATTTATCGCCGAAAACTCCTTTCGAGGAGCGTAAACTCAAAAGAAAACCAGATAATTATCGTTTAGCTTGTCAAACTCTCGTCAACGGTCCGATTAGCGTTAAAACCAAACCCTAATTCTTGTCGCGGTTAATGCAGCTAGTAGCCTAAGTAATGATATCCTAAAAATTGTCGAATCAAATATTCCTTAGGGGCTGCCATTCTATGCAAGTTAACGATCTGGGGTTTATAGCCACTATTTTATTCGTGCTGGTTCCTACAGTATTTTTACTGATTCTGTATATTCAAACTAGAAGAGAAACCAGCAGTTAATAAAAATAAACAGATTAGCAAAATTTAACTCTGTGAGCGGGAAGTCCTCCACTTAGGCGTTAGCCAAGCGCTGGGGGCGCGAAGCGCCCCTGCGGTCAACGTTCTTGGGGAGCTTGTCTCCCCAAGAACGTTGACTTCGTGAGAAAGCGAACTTTTGATATAGTGGTAACAGGTAATCACTATTATCTATAGGCGAGAACCAAGCCCAGAGAAAAATTCAGAACTTCAGGAACTGGAGGGATAGCCTACTGTCTTGGTGTAAGACCTGCGGAATGCAGGCGAGGCAGCAGAGAGCCTGAAAGACGCTCCGCGTAGTGGGGCGGTTCAGGCTTCCGCCCCGCCAAAGTAGCTAGCTACAGAGGCAACCGATTGGGTAGGAAGCCTAAGCTTACTCGCAAGAGAAGCGATAGGTAGTTCACACTCATCCCCGACCATTACGGACGGGGATTTTACCTTATAAAAAGTCGGTTTAAATGAGTCCCAAACCATCTAAAGAACTGTCTGCTCAATTTCCCTTTGTCGCCTTTTAATTTCACTGCCAGAGGGAAGGGTTACCGAAATTGTCGTTCCAACTCCAATCTGGCTGTCAATGGCGATCGCGCCTCTATGAATATCTACACATTGCTTAACAATTGCCAGTCCCAATCCCGTACCTGGAATCTTACCCACGTTGCTAGCACGGCGGAAGGGATCGAATAGAGATCGCTGTTCTAATTTAGGAATGCCAATTCCCGAATCTTGAATACGAAAGTCTACCTTTAACTGTTGAGCAGTTACTTCAAAATGCACCGTAGAGCCTTCAGGAGAATACTTAAGAGCATTGGAAAGTAAATTGCTCAGGATTGGGTGCAATAGCTTTTCATCTAGAATAGGGAATTTTACCCCTCTATATACAAAGTTAATCTGATGTTTGGCACCGACGCCCAAGGATAGTTCGCTCATCAAAATTCGGCAAAAATTTTCCAACTCTACCGCAGCAGGGTTAAACTCCAATTTACCCGTATCGGCTTTACCAAGTTCTAATATATCTTCTAGCAAAGTCGTCATTTTATCGATACCATTTTGAATTTGTTGAAAAATTTCCTGTTTTTCGTCTTGTGCCAATTGCTCGTGGTAGTTTCGCAGAATTTGTACGCCTCCTAAGATGGTACTGAGGGGATTGCGAAACTCGTGGGAAACCATCGAAACAAAACGGGACTTGAGTTCGCTTAGTTCTTTTTCCTTCTCTAGTGCCTTGCGTATTTCTAATTCTGCTTGCTTGCGTTCGGTCAAATCCATTACAAAAGCGATCGCTTGGGCGTCGTCTTCCTCTAACAACGCACAACCCTGCAAAACGGAGATACGAGAGCCGTCTCGTCGCAGATATTGCTTCTCGAAGGGCAGGCAAGTTCCAGATCTTTTCAATTCCTCTATGACATATTCATCTAAGGATAAGTATTCCGGTGGAGTGAGGTCGCACCAATGAAGTTCTCCTCGTTCGAGTTGCTCTCGTCCATACCCTAGCATTTCTAGAAATGCCCCGTTAGCATAGGTAATGTTGCGGTGGAAATTGCCGATAACGACACCAATAATATTGGACTCTACCAATCGTCTAAACCGAACTTCACTTTGTTGTAGTTGGCGGCGCAAACTGGCTTGTTCGACAGCAGAACGGAGACTTACGGAAGTGATTTGGCTTTTAACGAGATAGTCTTGAGCACCGTTTTTAATCGCTTGAACGGCAACTTTTTCGTTTCCCTGTCCTGTCAGCATTACTACTGGCGGACACAAATGTTGGAATTGAGCTTGTAAATGGTGCAAAAACTCTAGCCCGTCAATGTCAGGCAGCATAAAGTCGAGTAGAATCGCATCGAGTTTGACTGATTGACAAGCTTTTAGACCATTTTCCCCGTACTCTTCTTCCAAAATTGTGTAGCGATACCTCGAATCTTCCAAGAGATAGCGACGATAAGTCTCTCTGTCTTCGGGAGAATCATCAACGATCAAAATTGTGCGCTGAAGCTGATTCATGACTGATACTTTTGTTGTATTTCAACAATCCCTCGCTAGTAGTTAGAAACTCGGATTTTCTTCCGGAAGAATTACGGTTTCAAGCCAATATTTAAGAAAATTTTGAATCTTTTTTCTGAGTTGGTCGATATCCATGGGCTTTAAAATATAACCGCTAGCGCCATGTTGATAGCAAGTTTCGATGTCTTTGGGGTTAGAAGAAGTAGTAAAAACTACCACTGGAATGGTTTTGAGACTATCATCTTGCTTAATTTGCTCCAGTACTTCTCTTCCGTCTGTTCCCGGTAAATTCAGATCTAGCAAAATAATTGATGGACGAGGTATTTGTCTAGTTTCTCGGTATTTTCCTTCGCGATAAAGAAAATCTAATGCCTCATCTCCATCAATACAACGGTAAATTGGATGGAAAACAGAAAACTGGCGCATCAGGCGACCTAACGCTTCAAAATCTTCATCACTATCTTCGATGACGAGTAAAGTTTGGATAGAATTACCGCACATGTAGGTTGGTTCAAAATAAGTTATTTTAATTGGAATTTACAGTTCAAAGAAAATTAAAGAATTTTTGTTAAAAAAGTTAAATATCTTGAGATTAGATAATTTTATCTTAAGCGAGCGAGTTCAACTGGACAAAGTGAAATAGAAAGTACTGCCTTTTCCATAGGTTGATTTTACCCAAATTTTACCATCATGACGTTCCACAATTTTTTTAGCAATGGTCAAGCCAGCTCCCGTTCCTCCTCCATATTTATTGCGGGGATGCAGTCGCTTGAAAATCCGAAAAATCGACTCTTGGTGCTTTTGGCGAATGCCGATACCGTTGTCTTTGACATAGAAAATAAGGCACGGTTGCGATCTCCTTTCCTCTTTTGACATTAGAGAGGTAGGCGATTCTTCGTCGAGAAAACCGATTTCTACCCATTTTTCTGATTTATCATTGTATTTGATCGCATTACTAATCAAGTTACTAAACAACTCTCTAACCAAGATGCGATCGCAATTAATCGTTGGTAGGGGTCGCGGGATACGAATATCTACTCCGCTTTCGTGCTGAGTGATAGCAAGGACATCCAATACATGATTTTTAACTAGGTCATCCAGGTCAACTGGTTGCAGCAATAATTCAGCTCGTCCCAGGCGAGAATAATACAGTAGAGACTCAATCAGGTTTTCCATGCGCTGAGTTAGCTGCACTAGGGTTTTTAATTTAGCTATCCCATCTTCGTCGAGTACTTCAGCGTAATCTTCCAGTAGAAAACTAGAATAATTGTGAATTCCTCGCAGGGGTTCTTTGAGATCGTGGGAAGCAATATAAGTAAAAGCATCTAGTTCGGCATTGCTACGCTCTAACTCGGCATTAATTTTGCTCAATTCATCGGCTTTACGCAGTGCCATACCTGCAATAGAATTCCTCAGTTCGAGAGCAGCTTTAATTTCCCATTGCTTCCAGGGTAAGGACTTTAAGCGTACCGTCTCTTGCCAAAGTTCAAAGGACTTGCGCGGTGATAAGTGTAAACTATCTTCCCTTTTAACTCCTACTGGCTGATCGGGGTTACCTCCCCACTTAACAGTTTGAATTATTTCGGGTCGAAACCACAAAAGATAGTTTTTATGTAATTTGGCAATAGTTAGTGCCAGGACTCCACTAGCAACATCTTTGAACTGTTCTGCGGCTGGATAGATTTGAGGTAAGGAATCTGTTTGAAAAACAATGTCATTCTGAACGGGAACTTGCTCTGAAGTGCTGTGGGAAAAAGTTTCTGCAGAACTATGAGTTGCTATCCAGTTCACTAATTCCTGAATCTCTGTCTCTTGAGGGGTTTGACCGATAAGAGCAAGATTACCGTCTAGATATACGGCTGCACCTCTAGCACCAACCAAATCTAGCAGGTTAGATGGATTTTGCACCAGACCCTCGGCAAAATTATTGGTATGAGCGATCGCCTCTACCAGTTTTGCTTGTATCGAGGTTAATTTCATTTTGTAGTCTATGTCTTCATTCTCTTCTTTGGCAGCCAGTTCGAGAGACATCGCCTGTCCCAAAAATTCACAGGCAGTACGCATTTCGTAGCTTACGTATTTTGGCGATGAATGATGACAGGCAATCAATCCCCATAGTTTTTTCTCTTTAATCAAAGAGATGGACATAGAGGCAGCAACGCCCATATTGTTTAAGTACTCGACATGGCAGGGAGAAACACTTCTGAGAACAGAAAAACTTAAATCTAGCGGTTGGGAAATAACCGAATTCGGGGTAGAAACCAGTTCTACAGGTTGGGCATTGACATCGGGTATAAATCGAAGCCAATTGAGCGTAAATAAGCGTCTGGCTTCTTTCGGAAGATCGATCGCGGGAAAGTGTAAGCCGAGATAAGAAATCAGCTTGTCACTCCTCTCTTCAGCGATGACTTTCCCCACCCCTTCCGAGTCGAATCTGTAAGCCATGACTCGGTCAAACCCCGAAATTTTTCTGATTTCTTGAACGACAACCTGGCAGAGTTCGGAAAGATTAGATGCATTTTGCATCTTATTCATGGAACCTTTGACTAGATCGTGAAACCGAAAAAAGCTACCTTCTTCTGAAGATTGAGTAGGTTCTAACTCTAGAATTACTATACCATTAGAGCGATGAATAATGCCATCAAAAATCGCTTTTTTATTATGAATGTGGAGACTAATTTTGCGAGGACTGATGCTGTCAAAATCTTCTGCCAAATAGGTTTCTATCGCTTTAATTTGTTCTGAACCGAACAGGTCTTTTAATTTTTTGGAGAGCAGCTCGCGCGGATGAAGTCCGAGGAACTCCAAGCTGTTATTACTAACTAATATTATTTTTAGCTGAGGTTCTTCGAGAGCAAACACCATGCCGTGAGGCTGAATAGAATCGGGCGCATGAATTGGTTCTTCATCGTAGTTATTCAGCTCAATAGCACGTGCGGTAACAACTTCACTACGATCTATCTCCTTATCCTTACTCATGTTCGGCTAGCTACCCCAAAGATTTACCTTTTAGGATACCTAATAGGTAAGTAATTTGGAGAACTAGCTTATCGAAGAAGGAGACGGGGAGACGAGGTGATGGGGAGATAGGGAATTAGGGGGAAATAGGGAATTTGGGAAGTAGGGGAAAGTTCTCCCCAAACCCCAAAGCCCCAAGTCCTAGACAGTCCTGACTCCTGACTCCTGAATTCTGACCGGGCTGAAGCGCGAACTTGGTTCGCGCTGTCAGCGAAGGAGTGCACTCCGCACTCCTGATTCAATCATAGTCGTCCCCAAAATAGAGCCACGCATCCAATTGTCTTGACCGAACTCTCTGAAAAATTCTTTTCCAGAATTTTCTTCAAATCCTCTAAATTATCATTTTTATTATTAAAGATGCCTTTCTTGTTATAAAAATCCATTAAGCGCTGGGCTAAAAAACCTCGTTCAACTCCGACTGTTAGAAGAGTTGAACCAAAGATAACCCCATTGGGATTCAGTAAAGGCAAAATATTCTCAAAAACAACTGCTTTCGTTAGTATTGTCCCCGGTAAACAGTGGAGTAAATAATTCAATCCCACTGAATCAAACCCTTGACCGTCAAACTGGATTGGTTCCAAAACGTTTCTTCTGTAAGAAACAGGATGATAACGTGCGAGCCGACGAGACGTTACTTCTAAACTGTTGGGGTTTAAATCCATTAATACTATTCGAGGGTTATTAGTAGGAAAAGTGCAAAGATCCAAGAAAAATCCAGTCCCAACACCTAGGTCGAGATGGTTACCTGAAATATGCTGATTGTAGTGTTCTAGAAGGTGGGATGATGAACATTTCCAGATAAAGCGATTAGAAATTCCTAACACCCATAGGTCGTAGATAGCTAAAGTCAGCTTAGTGTAAACAGCCTGTCCCGCCTCTACTTGTTTAGTAATTTGTGTCATCGTTATCCTTTGGACTCGATCGGTTTGTTTAATATCGTTGACTGAGTAACTTCACTTCTTCTTCCAATTCCCAATCCTTCATCGCTTCCCATTCAGTTTGGCGCACTGCTAGATAGGCTTGGGCTAAATCTTTTCCTAGAGCGGTTAAAAGGATCTCATCTTGCTGAAGATGCTCGATCGCCTTGCCTAAGTTATTTGGTAAAGCATCAATTTTGTTTTTACAGCGTTTTAACTCGGAGAGATTGCCTGGATCGACCGAGACTGGTGGTGATAAGTCAAGATGGCGGCGCACTCCATCCAATCCGGCAGCAATGACTGCTCCAAGGGCGAGATAAGGATTGGCAGAAGCATCTATAGTTTTGAACTCCAAATGAGTAGGACTGGGAGATTCTGGATTGGTAGGAACTCTGATGGCTGCCTCTCGGTTATCGTAGCCCCAACAACGGAAAGCTCCACTCCAACAGTGAGGAAGAATTCTGCGATAAGAATTGGGAATAGGAGTAGTCAGAGCCATCAGGGCAGGAAGATGTGCAAGTAATCCGGCAATAAAGTTACCTGCTATGTCTGAAAGCTTGCCAGAGGCAGTCGGGAGTAAATTTGTTCCCTCCTGCCAGAGACTGAGATGGAGATGACAACCACTACCTGCGCGAGCGGGGAAAATTTTCGGCAGGAATGAAACTTGAAAACCATGTTGAAAAGCGATCGCTCTTACGGTTTCACGAAAGATAATTTGATTATCTGCCGCCTTGACTGCTCGGTCATAGAGGACAGAAATTTCTATCTGCCCGGGACCGGATTCCGGATAGTATTGTTCTACCTGTATTCCTTGAGCTGCGAGCGCCGATGCGATCGCATCTACCAGCGGTCGATGGATATTCATCGCTGCAGTAGAAGCAAATACTGTCTGATCCGCTGGCGCGAATGGTTTTGTTTGCTGCAAGAGGTAAAACTCGTTCTCAAAAGCTGCCTGAATTTCCAGTCCTTCTTCTGCCGCCGCGGTCGCCATACGTTTGAGAAAGTAACGCGGGCAAACTGACCACGGTTGTCCATCTCTGACCATATTTCCGATTACCCTAGCATGAGTAGGGGCGTAGGGTAAAACAATTAAACTTTCCCAGTCGGGAACGAGGCGAATTTCTCCTACAGGTCCGAGTCCAGTTGCCGTTACGGGAGCATCATACATCACGGGAACTGCCTGCTGGGCAGCAGAAATTCCTACTCCATGGTGAAAGTAAGCAGATAGCCTTTGATGGTGTATTGCCTTGCCCCGAATAACATTGGCGTTGTCGCACCAAAGGATATTCACGAATTTTACGCCTACTTGGTTGAGAGAGTTAATAATTGCGCTCTCCATACCTCTTTTCCATAATGGTTGATTAAGAACTTATCCACAGATAAATGCTCTGAATATTTTTTAAATCAAAATTGTCTCAGTTTCTGTTATTAACGTCGTCAGAGCAAATTCTCCTAATATCTCATGGGCAAAACTAGTTGGATGAATAGCGTCCCAAAATAAGTATTCGTCTGGGTTACTACAGCCTACAAATGTAACTGGATCTAGGCAAGGTTCAGATACATTGGTAAGGGGCTGTCCCCGCCCTCGAAGGGCGGGGCTTGTACGCCCCGTCAAGCCAAATTCCTCTGGGGTAGTCAAAATTTCATTAAATATGCCGTTAACATTAAAAGGTATAGGGTTAATACCAGTCAATGAATCTCTCAAATCATCCAGAGTAGTATCTAAAAGCAAGTTGTGCTCTCTAGTTAAATTAGTTAAAGTATCGGCCGGGACGAGAGAAGCAGAACTGAGAGCGAGGGGTGTCTTACCTAAATCCGGCAAGTTAGGCACGAGAAAATTACGAGCACCTATATCGTAAAGAGATTCGATCGCTGTCTTTAAATTACCGACTATCTCCTCTGGTTGCGCATCGGGAATATTTTGGTAATCATTCGCACCCGCCCAAACTATATAAAGTGCATCAGAGTCAGCTAATTCCACTTGCTGGTGGTCGTTGACAAACCAGTCTACCTGGGTGAGTACTCCTGGTCTAAAACCAGCTAACTCTCCAGCATTTCTTTCTCCTGTTTGAGCTCCCCCAAAGGCAAAATTAACGCTTTGAGTTGTAGTAGTCCCATTAAAAAAGGGACTGATTTCAATACCTTCAGGGGTGAAAGTAACTGGAGAAGGCAGGCGAAATTGAGGGTTAAATACAGACAATTCCGTCGAGGGAGTTAGAGTTAATCCTAAATCCTCGGCAAGATTTTCTACCCAGACTGGTCCATTAGAAAAACGCCCTTCAAAGTAAGGTGGACTCGGCGGAATCACGGGAATGTCAACCTCTAAAAATTCTTCAAAGGACTGCACATACGTAGTTGCATTAAATAGGTTGCCAGAATCGGAAAGACTATCACCAAAGACATATAGTTTACTGAAAGTATTAGCTTGAGAGAACTTACCGTTATCTTTTCCAGCAAGACATTTATTGCTACCGTAACCAGCAAGCAAATCCTCTTGTCCGCTACAGCAGTTAAATAGGTCTGAGTTATTAGCCATATGATTAAACAAGTTTTAGTTATTCTTGCCAGCTGCCAAACAAACTCGCGATCGCTTTCCCCATGTTTTCTGGCTGCATCGCTGCCATTGCCGCCGTTGGTTCGTAGCCGCAATGGACCATGCAGTCAGCGCATTTAGGATGACCGCTAGCGCGACCATAGTTATTCCAATCAGTTTTTTCGATTAACTCTCGATAGCTAGAATAATGCCCTTCATTGAGAAGATAGCAAGGTTTTTGCCAACCTAAAACGCTATAGCTAGGACTACCCCAAGGAGTACATTCAAAATCTTGCTCTCCCATCAAAAATTCTAAAAACAAGGGATTATGATTAAAATCCCACTTTTTCTGACCTTTTTTCCAAGGAGTAAGGATTTGTCTGAATAAAGCTTTTGTTTGTTCTCTTTTCAGAAAATGATCTCGATCTGGTGCCCATTCGTAGCTGTAGCCGGGAGAAATCATCATGCCATCGACACCCAAACTCTCCAGGAAATCAAAAAACTCCTGCATTTGTTGGGGATCTGTCCCTTCAAAAATAGTAGTATTAGTGGTAACGCGAAATCCTCTTGTTTTAGCAGCACGAATGGCGGCTATAGCTTTATCAAAGACTCCCTGACGGTTTACACATTTATCGTGGAGTTCTCGCCAACCATCAAGATGAACGCTAAAGGTAAGATAGGGGGAAGGTTGGAATTTAGCTAGACTTTTCTCTAGTAATAGACCGTTGGTGCAAAGATAAATAAATTTTTTCCGTTCGACTAGTCCCTTGACAATTTCATCGATTTGTGGATGCAATAAGGGTTCTCCTCCAGGAATGGAAACTACAGGTGCGCCGCATTCTTCTACTGCTGCAAAGCACTCTTCGGGAGTAAGGTTTTGTTTGAGGATTTCTGAGGGATGTTGAATCTTGCCGCAACCCGAACAAGCTAGATTGCAGCGGAATAAAGGCTCTAGCATTAAAACTAGAGGAAAGTGTTTGCGCCCTTTAAGACGCTGAGTAACGAGATACTTTCCAACTGCTAATGCCTGTTGTAGTTGAATTGCCATTTGCTCCTCACACCTAAGCTTTTGTGAGCTATTGTAATGATATTTTGCAGATTAGTTTATTAAAACTTGTTGTTAGTTTTGGGCGATCGCAATTTATACAAACTAAATCAGATTTTTTGCTCATTTGAGGCGATCGCTCTGTCAGTTGGCTTTTACCCTAAACTAAGGATATGATTAGAATTATTAGGCTGAAAAAACTAAAGCTGATAGAATAATAACAAAGCGATCGCTACTGCTTTATACAAAATCGAGTCAATCAAAATGATTGTCCGGTTTTTGGGCTATATAAGCTCAGTCTATTGCTAACGGATGGGCAAAATCATTGCCTTTACCCATCGAAGATGAGACAGTGCTAGAGAAATTACTATCATACTTTTCTCGGCATATTCATATTATTTAGTGATTGAACGTAAATTAATATACATCCTGCTTGTTTATCAAATTTTTGGAAGACATGCAAGAACTTTTTTGGCTTTTAACTTTTGAGTTGTTTAAATTGTCAAGAATAATAATGAGTTTAAGTCATGGTACAAGAAGTTACAAGAGATGAACCACTCTATAGCTGTATTGTTCCCCTTAATAGCTTAACTGGAAACCAAGAGGAAGAACTAACAACTTTTGGTACGTCTGCTCAAAAAGCTATTACTCAAGCAGAACAAATACTAGCAAACAACTATTGCTGCGATGCTGCAAAAATTCAAAAGCTAATGAAGCTTTCAAGAATAGAATATTTATCTCCCTGGTGTTCCCCTAGTGAAATATAAGTTTTCGTCTTGGGTTTCTTAGTTGTTAGGTAACTTATTATTTTGAAGATGAATAAATCAGTATAATTGACTACTACTTTTACCATCATAGAAGCCTTCCGGACGGAGGATTTCTGCTCGAATTAGACCATTTAAATAAAATCAAATCATCCATTTGTCAGTATATTAGCGAACAATTATTTTGTTTTTTGTATGTGTTAAGCAAAATGAGATTTTTTCTTCAGTGATCTACGTTATTGGCAATTTTGATTTAGGAGTCGATAATTGTCTAAAAGACTAAGTATAAATTCAGAACAGCCAATTTATGGCTTAATTCAATTTTTAGTTTTTCCTTCACTATAATTATGCATATGGGTTCTGGCAAAATTTTAGTTGTGGACGACGATCCTGCAGTCCGTAACTTAATCTTCCGTTTTCTCAGTCAAAAAAGTTATCAAATAGAAGCTGCTGCCGATGGTCAGTCGGCATTAAAAGCTTTCGAAAACTTTAATCCAGATTTAGTAATTCTGGATGTTAATTTACCCGATGCTTTAGGTTACAATCTCTGTGAAGAAATGCAGAGTCGTACCGATGTTTTTATTCTGATGCTCACTAGTCGTGCAGATGCAGCAGATAAAAAAGAAGGTTTTCTAAAAGGTGCTGATGATTATTTGACCAAACCTTTTGACCTCCAAGAATTAGAGTATCGGGTCAAAGCAATTTTAAAACGTCAGCGCACGGTCACGACTTCAGAGAAACAACCTCTGACCTTTAAAAATCTTACAATCGATCCGGTACGTAGAGAAGTTAAAATTAACAATAGCCTCATTATGCTGACTGCTTTGGAGTTTGATATACTCCATTTTTTGGCAAGTCGTCCGGGTAGAGTTTGGCGCAGAGACGAACTAATTCAGAATATCTGGGATTATGAATATGTTGGGGATCAGCGTGTTGTTGATGTCCACATCGGTCAAATTCGCAAAAAAATTGAACTCGACATTACTGAGCCTTCTTTTATCCAGACGGTTAGGGGAGTAGGCTATAAATTTGAAGCAGTACAAGAATCGTAGGAATTAATCTTTATCAGGGTTAATCCCTGATTTTTTTCGTTATTTTCTTATAATTCTGAAGCAGTAGTCGAGTTTTCTGCCTCTTTTTTAGCAGAACTGTCGACTTGTTTGGCACTTTCTAACTTAGCATTCATAGTAATAGATTCTTCAAGTTGTTGCGCTTCACGTTTAAACTCAGTTTCAAATTCTTTAGAAGCTTCTTGAAAACCACGAATTGCCTTACCGAGACTGCGACCAATTTCTGGTAATTTTTTGGGTCCAAATACCAATAAAGCAACGACCATAATTAAAGCCATTTCTGGTAAACCAATGCCAAAAATATTCATTTTTTTGTTCTAGTTGGGATTCCATTTGTATTATGACCGAAAAAAACCCCGACGAACGGGGACTTCTTTGATTAGTTATTCTAATTCTGCGATGGGAATTATTGACCTAGGCTTGTCCAATCCACATCAATTCCTTCTAACAGCAACGAGGAGTTATATAGCTGTAGAATAATCAACAAAAAAACCAGGAATAAGAGCATAAAAACTCCCATTATCGGAGTGGTACCCCAACCAGGAGCAACTTTACCATATTCAGAGTTTAAAGGTTTGAGAATATCTCCCAAACGAGTGCGCTGTGCCATAATTCTCCAATCAATGTATTTAAGTTATTTTTTGTAATCTTCTGTAAGATTATAGAGGAAGAGCGATCGTTATTTATCTGACTTATGGAACCTGCAACAGTTCTTAGCATCTGTCTTGGTGCAATTGTAATTGGTATTACTGGTTATTCTATTTATATTGCTTTTGGTCCACCCTCGGCAGAGTTGAGCGACCCCTTTGAAGATCACGAAGATTAAAAAATTCATAAATAATGTTAAGTAATGAGTAGGCAGTATCGACTCTTATTTTTTGATAGCGATCGCGCTGCCTATCTGGCTCGTTGCTAACTCATGTCTTAGACTTGAAATGTCGAGCATATTTTATTTTAGTTCTAACTGCATCTCATTTCCTGCAATAAATCCAAGACGTTCGTAAACGGGTCTACCAAAAGGTGAAGCGTGGAGAATAGCTCGCGTACAACCAAGAGATTTAAGATGGTCAATAGTTTTATTGGTTAGCTTAGTAGCAATTCTCTGACGACGGTAGGATGACTCAACGTAGACATTCCAGATATACCCGTACTTGCGGTGTTGATATTCAAAAACTTGGGGATAAAGTCCAGCAAAAAGCTGACAGCTAGCAGAACCGACTACTTTACCGTCGGATTCTGCCACAAAAGCCTGAAAACCTAACTCTCGACGAGCCTTTTCGATAAAGTGAAGTGTTTCATCTAGCCAGTTAGCACGAATCAAATCTGTAGAAACATTGTTATCTAACCATAATTGATAAAAGTGTCGAGCAATGAGAGAATCTTCTCGCTCGGTTGCTTCTCTGACGATTGGATTTTGCTTTTCAGTCATGTTTAAAGAATTGAAAACTAAATAGAGAGCGCAAGGATGAGTAAGTATAAATAAATATAAATTATGTTTGACATTACAGACGTAGGACAAGTGTCCCGACCTAGACTAGGGAAATCTTATTTGCCCAAAACTTCCTTAATCTGCGCTGGTAATTGTAAAGGACGAAAAGGTTTGGTAAAGACTGCTACTACATCCAGTTCTGCCAATTCTTCTTGAGTCGATTGTTGAGTTTTGGCGGTCATTAAAATAACAGGAATTGCTTTGGTAGCAGGATTGGTTTTCAATTTTGCCAGAGTGGTACGACCATCCCAATCTGGCATCATTAAATCTAACAAAATTAGATCGGGTTGATGAGTTTGAGCTAAGTCTACTGCTTCTTTTCCAGAACTAGCAATTAGCACCTGCCAATTAGCTGCCATTTCTAGACCTAATTTGGCGATCGCCCGTACATCTTCTTCGTCATCAACTACTAAAATAAATTTACTCACTATACTCCTTAAAGATTGATTCAACTAATGCTTGATTTTGTAAGGGGTCTATCTCGTCCTTCGAGAGCGAAGCTTGTACCCCTCGTTAGCTTACTCACTTTTGAGGATGTTGTACTGTTCTAAGTCCTCAAATTGTTCCCATTTTTGAATGTAATTGCATTATTTAGCATTCAAGCGGGAAGAAATAGAGAAGATTACATAGTTAAAATAACCCAGAGTGGCGATCTCCTTAAGCTGTGTTTAGAAACAAAGTTTAGTAAACTTACATTAACTTTGTCTAAAGTCCATGGTGGTAATATGCAAACTCATACAATTTCGGAAAATGAGTTTTGACGCATAAGTAAGATGGTTAACAACCGTTTGCAGCGAACAGTATCAAGAGCTTGATGGTGATACAGTGATACAAAGATTGCTAGCTGCTGCTGAACACGAACGATCTACAAACGATTAAATCGACATTTTAAGCGATCGCGTCTCTTGTTTAACTCTGTTTCAGATAACTAGACTTTGAAACACAAAACCCTTACTATATGCCCTATCAGTTTAGGGATAACACCAGATAGGGAACTTGCAGAAGTTACTACAGATCGCTAAAGTCATTGACACGATTAATGAATGGATAGGTCGTCTCACTTATTGGCTTGTTCTATTTATGGTCTTAATCGGTGTTTGGAATGTTGTCGGACGTTACTTAGGGCGTTTTTTGGGACAAAATATAACTTCTAATGCCCTCATCGAAATTCAATGGTATCTATTCGATCTCGTCTTTTTATTAGGGGCAGCTTATACTCTCAAGCACGACGATCATGTAAGAGTAGATATTTTTTATAAAGATTGGAATCCCCGTAGAAAAGCTCTCGCTAATCTCCTGGGAACGCTCTTATTTCTCATTCCTTTCTGTTGCTTGGTTATTTATTATTCCTGGGGAACTGTGATTAATTCTTGGCGCATTCAAGAGATGTCGCCCGATCCTGATGGTTTACCCCGCTATCCGATCAAAGCGATGATTCTTGTCAGTCTGGTATTGTTAATCCTTCAGGGTATCTCCGAAGCAATTAAAAATTGGGCAATTTTAACTAATAAGCTAGCTCCCCAGGAGGAAGAAAGTGACACTGGCATATGAATGGTTAGGTCCTTTTATGTTTCTTGGGGCACTAATTTTATTGTCCCTCGGTTATCCAGTTGCTTTTTCTTTGGGTGGAGTAGCCATTCTCTTCGGCATCCTCGGTGTAATTTTGGGCGTATTTGACCCCATTTTTCTAACTGCCATGCCCCAACGGATTTTTGGCATCATGACAAACTATACTCTGCTAGCAATTCCCTACTTTATTTTTCTCGGTTCGATGCTAGAAAAAACAGGCATTGCCGAGAAATTGCTGGAAACGATGGGGATTATTTTCGGGAAAATGCGGGGTGGATTGGCTTTAGCAGTAGTTGTTGTGGGAGCCTTATTAGCGGCAACTACAGGGGTAGTAGCAGCAACCGTAGTAGCGATGGGGCTAATTTCGCTGCCTGTTATGTTGCGTTACGGTTATAACAAACAATTAGCTACGGGGGTAATCGCTGCATCGGGTACTTTAGGACAGATAATTCCTCCCAGTGTCGTGTTGGTTGTCTTGGGAGATCAATTGGGAGTTTCTGTCGGAGATTTGTTCATCGGCTCGTTGATTCCTGGTTTATTGATGGCAGGGACATTTGCTGCTCACGTGCTGATTGTGGCTTTCTTAAAACCAGATGTTGCACCCGCTTTACCTGCTGAAGTAAGAGAAATTGGTGGCAAAGCCTTAGGACAGCGAATAATCAAAGTTATGATACCACCTTTGCTGTTAATTATTTTAGTGTTAGGCAGCATCTTTTTTGGCATCGCTACGCCAACAGAAGCAGGGGCAGTAGGTTCTTTGGGGGCAATGATTCTCGCTGCTTTTAATCGCAGGTTGAACTGGGCTGCTTTAAAGCAAGTATGTGATGCGACGATGAGAATTACTTCGATGGTAATTTTTATTTTACTCGGTTCGACGGCGTTTAGTTTGGTCTTTCGGGGTTTGAATGGCGATCGCTTTATGTTCGATCTCCTCTCCAATTTACCAGGAGGAGCGATCGGCTTTCTGGTAGTGAGTATGTTATCAATTTTTATTTTAGGTTTTTTTATTGATTTTTTTGAAATTGCTTTTATTATTGTCCCTATCTTACTCCCAGCCGCTCAAACTCTAGGAATCGATCTGATCTGGTTTGGTGTAATTATCGGTGCCAACTTACAGACTTCTTTTCTTACTCCTCCCTTTGGTTTTGCCCTTTTTTACCTTCGAGGGGTAGCACCGCCAGAAGTTAAGACAGAAGATATTTATCGAGGGACAATTCCTTTTATTTTGCTACAATTGCTGATTTTAATGTTAATTATTATCTTTCCCCAACTCGTTAATTTCTTACCTTCTGCGAGCCTTTAGGCAATTGACGCTCGACGACAAAGTTGCGGATTGCTTTCGGTAATATTTGTGAGCAATATCCCTGCTTTTTTCACTAGCTCGAACTCGTGTTTTGCTTAGCTAAACAAGGAGACAGAAAGCTATAAATAAAATGAACCCTTATTAATGAGAAGTTTTGAGCTGCTTTTGCTCCCTTTGATTCTGCTCGCTGTCAAGCATTTTCGGCTGAGTTACTGGAACTTTTAACTGCTTTACTGGAGTAGTAGCTAGCTTGACTATTCCTTTATGATAAGTCCTACCGCGATACTTCAATTTAATACTCGGTTGAGGAACTAAAATAATTTGAGGAACATGCCGTTTCCAGGATAAACCCCGATATTTTCCGCCTACTTTATCTTCAATAACGTCAACAGCGATCGGCTTATATTCGTATTCAACACCACGATATTTGAGTTTCATGACTTGCCTCCTTTCTTCAACCAAGGAAGAAAATCATCATTTTAGTTAACTTGAGAATGTTCCCAGCTCTACTTTAAACTTAGAAAAACAAGATGAGGAATTTGTGGGCATATCACAAAAGAGGTATAAATTATGTCGCGTAAATTACTTTACATTTCAATTTTAAACTTTTAGCTAGCTTTCTACAACTTCGAAGCGAATTAATACAGCTTTAGAGAAGTAAAAAGTCAAATATTTCCTAAATTTTCGTAAATCTTAACGAGATTTCCAGCGGTCGAGAAAAATATGTACGCATACATCTTTAACTCAATTTCTTCCTAAATAGCGTTTTAAAAAACTCTCTAAAGATTCCATTTGGAGATTAAAAGTAGCTTCGAGCCGAGCAATTTCTTCTGGTGTGCAGAAAAATTCGTTGGCTAACAGAGTACGCAGCGTACCGAGAGATTTCTGTAATTGAGGATTGAACAATCCTATTCCGGTGCGTAAAGCATCGACTACTACTAAAGGAAGGTTGATAACGATTGGTTCTTTTTTAAACAGTCGGGCAAAGATGCGGGGAATCTCCTCTCGCTTAAGAATTTCGGGTCCCCCTACAGCAAAAGTTTGATTTTTTGCCTCTTCCACCCTAACCGAAGCGATCGCAATTGTAGCCAGATCGTCTGTACTAACAATGGACGAGCGATTTTTTGGATCGCCAATCAGCAAGTAAATACCCGTATCCCGAAAGCGTTCGGCTAGGGGCAAAAGATTGTTAGCAAATCCAGAAGGACGCAAGATAGTATAATTTAAACCACTAGCTTGGAGATATTTTTCTACTTCTCGTTTGGCTTTAAAAGTAGGAGAATCTTGATAGCCTCGGTCTACTCCCAATACGGAAATAAAAACAAAATGCTCGACTCCGTTTTCTTTGGCGCGATCAATCAGTTCGATATTTGCCCGATAGTCTAAGGCTTGAGCATCTCCATCAGCACCATGAGCACTGATAATGTACTGTACTCCCCGACAGGCTTTTTCCATGTCGCGCTCTTGTTTGAGATCGCCAATAAAAATTTCTGCTCCTCTATCTTCTAATTCTCCATAATTAGAGGTTAAACGAACAAAAGCCCGTACGGGCATTGCTTGCTCTCTTAGTTGTCTAACTATTCTGCGTCCCAGCGAACCCGTTGCACCAGTTACAAGAAACATCAAGTTACCTCCGCCTTTTTCTAATAGTTATACTAAATCAAATTCAAAGTTCGCTCGTATATATTTTCTTCGACTAATATCTCTCCGATCCAGTCAGCATAGGCTATATTGTCTTCAATTAAAAGAATTTTAAGAGGATTAATTTTCACCAAAATTAATTTTTACAATTTAGTTATTTTAGTAATTTGATTACCGTAAAAATACTCATGACATTATGATTTAAAGAAAAAATTATAATATACTTTCAGATAGTTACTTTTTCAAGATTGGCTAATAGTATAATATAATTTTTAGTAAATTTCTTAAGAAGATAGATTATCTCGTTTTAGATTATAGACAACCGAATATTTCTCTAAATTATATATTTTCCATTTACATTTAAATGGCTATGAAATTTCTATTAATATTAAAGAGAGATGTTTAGCTTGGTAGCTTAGAATAATTAAGCCAAAAGTTTAGGCTCGTGTCAACTACAGCAAAAAATTTTTCTAATTCGCAAGGTTTACTTACGTAGCAATTAGCTTTTCTTCCACTAAAAGTATGTTTTTAACTGAGAGAGAACTAATCATAATTGCGAAAAAATTTGGATTTTAGAGTTCGAGATCTAAGCATTAGTTATCATGAATTATGGCGAACAAGAGCGAGCGAAAAGAGTGAAATGAAAAGTAGCACCGCAATTTAATTGAGACTCAACCCAAATAATTCCCCCATGACGTTCGACAATCTTTTGACAGATAGCTAAACCCATACCAGTACCAGGATACTCTTCTTGAGTATGCAGACGCTGAAAAATTTGAAAAATACGCTGTTGATATTTTGGTTCGACGCCAATGCTATTATCCGTAACAGAAAACTGCCAACTATTTTCTTTAGCAATGGCACAAATCTTAATTACAGGTCGCTTTTGAGAACGATATTTAATACTGTTAGCGATCGGATTTTGCAACAAGACTACCAACTGGCTCGAATCGGCAATAAGTGTGGGAAGATTATTTTGACAAGTAATGACTGCTTCATTTTGCTCTATCTCTGAGCGAAGATTAGTGATCGCCTTTTGGCATTCTTGAACGTTTTGGATTACAGCCATTAAATAGAGAGGAATACCGTGGCTATCTTGGACTAGAGAAGCGGTAATATTTACCCATTGCCATCGACCATCTTTACAGATATAATCTTTTTGCAAAGAGCGATCGCAATTGATGCCCCGTCAAGAATTGCTCTACGTATTGCCAGGAACTAGCCAGATCTTCAGGATGAGTTATATCTTGAAAGGTAAGGGAGCACAACTCCGATTCAGAATATCCCAATCAATAGGATAATTGTTGGTTGACGCGCAGAAACTGACCTGAAGTAGCGATCGGAGCAATTCCTACTGCTGCTTGTTCAAAAATAGCTTAAAAATTCGCTTCGATTTTGTCGTTTTTGAACTGTGGACAGAGATTGGCGGCAATTTTTCTCTCTAATTGTTTGTTGTGCTGTTGAAGACGGCTACAAGCTAAAGTGAGGCGGAGCGATCCCTCTAGTGCGGCTAAAGTCAATTGAGTTTTGTCAAGATAATCGGCTGCACCAGCTTCGATTGCCACCATGCCTATTTCATAGTTATCGGTAAGTCTGATTACAGATGCTGGATTAACTCGCTCGATGGGGCATTCAGCATTCAACTGTTTGCCGACTTAGAGATGGTAAAAATTGAGAGTCGATCGAATAAGCATCGTATTTTCCCGATAAAAAGGCTGTTTTGTTTTCTTCTGTCAGACTAATCCAGTCTAATTGATAAAAACAGTTAGTCTTATCACTTAGTTGACCGAGACAGGCATTAATAAAATGATAATTTTCTGGTTGTCCATCTACCAACAAAAGACGATGATTTCGAGCGGTCATTAGTATATTTTTACTGCGATATCCAAAGATGATTCTTCATTCAATTAGCACATACTATTTTAGGCATAATTTCTAATTTATCACCTTCAAAAGAGCAAATTCCAATTCCCAGAAAATCGCCGTTTTTTTGCTGGACTTTAATTGGGTATTCCGTATTTTCAATTATTTTTTTATCCGAATATTTTTCTAGATTTAAGTAAATACACTGACCCTGGCACCAGCTTCTAGATTCCGTTGAGTTTAGAAAAAACGTATCTAAATTTTGTAAAGCTCGTTCGGGTTCGATTAATTGAAAAGTTCCTCTTTCTATTTGTATTGCTAACTCTTCTAAAGTTAAACTGTCAGCTAACTTCATACCACAACTTTCCGTACGAATTAGATTAGCTAAAGTACCTCCTACTCCTAAAACTGTACCGAGATCGCGGGCAATTGAGCGGATATAAGTTCCGGGACCACAAAGAATTTTAAGTTCTAGTTCGGTAAATTCTCCTGGAAAAAAATTGACAATTTCGATTTTTTCTATAGTCACCATACGAGGAGGAATATCAATAATTTCTCCTTTTCTAGCTAACTCATATAGGTTTTTCCCTTTTCGCTTTATGGCACTATAAATAGGTGGTATTTGCTCTATTTCTCCTACGAAGTGACTGAGACATTTCTCGATTTGTGGCAAGCTCAAATTGACTCCTGGTTTAGTTTCAATTATCTCCCCTTCTAAGTCGTCTGTTGTCGTTCTCATGCCCAAGCGAATGCAAGCCAAATAAGCTTTATTATCGGGTAAAAATTGTAATAATCTAGTTGCCTTGCCTACAGCAATGGGTAAGACTCCAGTAGCTGCCGGATCGAGAGTACCTCCATGCCCTACTTTCTTGATATGTAACAAGCGTCGCACTCGGGCAACACAATCATGGGAGGTAAATCCTGCAGGCTTATTTAAATTGATAAAACCTAACATCTAACTACACACTCGATTGGTTTATTTACCAGTGTTAGGATACCAAAGACTAGTTCGCAAATAAGACTTTCAGTCATCTGTCGTACGACGAGGAAAAATGGAGAGGCGCTCGCCTTTTACCTTGAATGTTATCTTAAACTCATTAGACCCATAACATTATTGAGGTTGGCAATGAGTCAGTCAGTCTCCGACAAAGTGCGCTGGACAATTTCTGATTTGGAATTACTTTCACAAGACGAAGGAAAGCGTTATGAGATTATCAATGGAGAATTATTTGTGACTAGATCGCCTCACTGGGATCATCAACGTACAGTTGATAATATCTGCTTAGAGTTAAATCTTTGGTCTCGTTCTCAGCGAACAGGAGAAGCTAGAACTACACCTGGGATAATATTTTCTGAGGCAGATAATGTGGAACCAGATGTAGTCTGGATTAGCAATCAAAGATTGTCTTCATTACTAGATGAATTGGGACATTTAACAGGGGCACCAGAATTAGTCGTAGAAGTACTTTCTCCAGGAACGATTAACGAACGACGAGATAAGGAAGCAAAACTTAAACTTTATTCAACTCAAGGAGTTCAAGAATATTGGATTGTTAATTGGCAACTAAAAACAGTAGAAATTTATCGCCGCGAAAATATGCAGTTGAAGTTAATTGCTACCCTACTAGAAAGCGATCGATTAACTTCCCCCTTGTTGCCCGATTTTGTCTGCGAAGTCAACCGATTTTTTATCTAACTGCCCTAATTAGCGATCGCTTTCACAATAAAAAGTAAAAGTTGTTTTCAAATCGAGCCGAGCAATGCAGCATCCTAATTATACGCCCCCTTGGGGTTTAAAAAATGGTTTGGCAATGACCCTCTATATAGCATTAAAGGCAAGTAAAATTTGGGAACGAACCATTAGCGAACCAGAACCACCCTATCAATCAAAAACCTTTATAGGAGGACAATCCGTACCAATTTTTGGTTTAGTAGCCATTCCTGAAAATGCTAAAGGAACAATTATTGGCACCTATGGAATTACCGGAGATTTAGATAATCAGTGGTTTTTGAGAATCTTAGGACGAAAAGCCTATGCTAGGGGTTTTGCCGTTATTCTTTTTGACTGGCGCGCCCATGGTAAAACGGCGCAATTATCTCCTACCTTAACTTCTGATGGTTTATACGAAGGGGAAGATTTTGTCAGAATTGCAGCCTCAGCAAAACAAATGGGATGCCCAGCACCTTTTTGGTTTACAGGATTTTCTCTCGGCGGACAATTAGCAATATGGGGAGTAAAAACAGCGCAACAGATAGATGAGGAAAAACTGACAGAGTCAGATATTGCTGGGGGTGCAGTAATTTGTCCAAATCTAGACTCTAATCGTTCTCTGTCTTATTTAGTCAAAGATAAATGGGGTAGATATATAGAAAGGACAATCGCTCGTAGTCTCAAGGAACTAGCTTGGGAAATCAACTCCTATCATCCAGAAGCGCTCGCTCCGGCAGCGATTGAGAGGGCAAATAGTATTAAAGGTTTCGATCGCGAATTAGTTATAGAAAGATTGGGTTTTGACTCTGTAGAGACTTATTATCAGGCTAGCAGCCCACTCCCAATAATACCGCAACTAACTAAACCAACCTTAATTATTTATGCAGCCGATGACCCATTATTCGATCCCAGTATTATTCCAGATTTGAAAAAAATTGCTGCTAAAAATGAAATGATAGATTTATGGTTAACTAAATATGGCGGTCATGTGGGCTACATCAGCAGTTCCTCTTGCCGACGACAACATGGAGATGATGACTACTGGTGGGCATGGAATCGAATTTTAGATTGGTGCGATCGATTTAAACAGTGAACCTTAGGGGCTTCCCGGCTGTTTGCCCGTAGCCTATAGTTCAAATTTCTCATACCGTTTTCCAAAATTCCTGCTACGTACGAATGCTTATTCACCCCGTCCCCGTGTCAATCATAGTCACGCAATCTTAAAAGAAATTGGGATCGATTCTCTATTCCCCATTCCTAAAATGCAAAATGGTATACTTGTAAGTCCGATGAGTAACGGGGCTTGTGTGTTAAGTGGAATAAATTAGTATGGGCGATCGCGAAGCAGGTATTAAAGTCATCGCTGATAACCGTCAGGCTCGCTATCAGTATGAAATATTAGAAACTTATGAAGCGGGCATTGAACTGACTGGAACGGAAGTTAAATCGATTCGGGCGGGGAAAGCAAATTTACGAGACGGGTATGTCATTATCCGTAACGGAGAAGCTTGGTTATTAAACGTTCATATTTCCCCCTATCAAGCCAGCGGACAGTATTTCAATCACGAACCCCGTCGTACTCGCAAACTACTTTTACATCGTCGGGAAATTAACAAGTTGATCGGACAGGTAGAACAAAAAGGTCTAACTTTAATACCTTTGAAGTTATATCTTAAAAGAGGCTGGATTAAAGTAAGCATTGGACTAGCCAAGGGTAAGAAATTGCACGATAAGCGCGAAACTCTTAAACGCCGTCAAGATCGACGGGAAATGGCTAGAGCGATGAAACGATATTAAAAAATTAGGAGTCAGGAGTCAGGAGTAAATACTGCTCCCTGTTTCCTGTTCATTGTTCCCTCTGGCAATTACGGTTAATTAACGAGATAAAATCTGGATGGTGTCTCAATTTATCCCATACTGCCTCAGAGCTTGCTAATTTTAGATATTTATCGGGATAAAGAGCGATCGCTTTTTCTAAGCTGCTAAGGGCTCGGTTATAAAAACCCAACAAAACACAACAACAAGCTTGTCCATACCAAGCAGATTCTGATTCGGGTTTTACGTTCAAAGCTTGGGTGTAATAATCAATCGCTTCGGTTAAACGTCCCAACTGCTGGCAGATAATTCCCTTTTGCAAACAAGTCCAATAATCCTGAGGTTTGATAACCAAAGCGCGATCGTAGCTTGTTAACGCCGCTTCTAGATCTCCCCACAGTTGCAATGCTTCTCCTCGACGATACCATGCCCAATAGTCTTGGGGACGTAATTCTACGGCTTGCTCGTAGTAAACGAAGGCTCGTTCGTATTCTCCCAGCCTCCGCCAAGCATCTCCTAGCCGATAAATTGCCCAATAGTCTTCGGGATGAGCGACTAAAACATTAGTAAAGCAAGCGATCGCCTGTTGATATATTGCTAATTCTTCCAGATAGATACATCCTTGTTCGTACCAAGCCCAATAATTATTTGGTTGAATGGCAGTAGCTTGGGCATAACTGTCTACTGCTTCTCGATAAAAACCGAGTTCCTCTAAAATTGCACCCTTGCGATACCACGCCCAATAATCGTGAGGATGATATTCTAAAGCTTTCTCATAAGAAGCTAAAGCTTCTTCGTAACAGCCTCGTTCTCGCAGAGCATTGCCCTGCTGATACCATTCTTGATAGCTATCTGGTCGACATTCTAGTTGTCTGTATACAGTATTTGTCATTGCTTACTTCTCTATGCTCATATCCCTATCGATCAATTTTTTACTATTTTTCTGATTAAGTATTCAGAATTTTTAATCGAAAATTCCCATGCTTCCTTCTGAACTTCTGATTTATCGACAAAACGGCGAAACTCTAGTGCCAAAAAAATTAACAATCGATGACAGAGCGATCGCCCTAGCTACCGATCTAATTAACTGTTTTCAAGATTATTTGGGCAAGACACAAGGAGAACTCAACCAAAAACTGACTCAGTTAGAAGGAAATAGTCCTGACTACCGAGTCAAACGTGGATTTGCCCACCTCCTGCGTAATAACTATTCTACTTTTGAAATTATCAGTCCTTTAGAACCTCAAAGTCTCAGACAGCTAGTTTTTGCTGAAGCTGCCAAAACTACTCCTATTCCCCACCATCGCAGTCAAATTATCGAAGCGATCGCCCACAATCTGAGTAAGGAGTTAAACCGCATTGTCGTTCCTACTGAAGTAGAACGGGGTATCTATGCTGACTTACAAGAAAATCGCATTCTTACTCAGTTCGATCCACCTCTTCCCGACGCCCTTATCCACCGCTACAACCTTTCTCAAGTTCAGGGAATCTTTTATCGTGCCAGTCACATTATCATTAACGCCTATCGCAATGACCCTGGAGAATACAAATTACTCTTTCGCTACCTCAAACTCTTCCAATTAATGGCATATATAGAAGGGGATGCAGACACGGGCTTTACTATTACTATAGACGGTCCGACTAGCTTATTCAAACCTAGCACTCGCTATGGTCTAGCCTTGGCGAAAATGATTCCCGCTTTGTTGCATGTAAGTAAGTGGAGTCTTCAAGCTAAATTACAAAATCGCGATCCCTACTCTGGCAATATCAGAGACGGACGCTACAGTCTCAGTAGCGATCGCTGTGGATTAATCAGTCATTATCCTCCTGGCAAACCCTATGACAGTATGTTAGAAGCCTCTTTTGCTAAAAGTTGGGCTAAAGTTAATACCCAATGGCAACTCGAAAGAGAAGTAGACCTCGTTCCCCTTCCTGGTGGAGTTATGATCCCCGATTTTCGCCTCGTTCATCCTGATGGACGAGATTTTTTGCTCGAAATTGTTGGATACTGGCGACCAGAATATTTAAAGAAAAAATTTGCCCAAGTTCGTCATGCTGATATAGATAATCTCATCCTCGCCGTTTCCGAACGACTCAACTTAGAAAAAGCCGGAGTCAAGTTTAGCGATCTTCCCACTCGCGTAATTTGGTTCAAAGATAAACTATCGCCCAAAGCAGTCCTTCAAGTTTTGGATGATTAATTTTGGTAATTGGTAACTTCTGCCCTCTGCCTTCTGGAGGGGCTGCCTTCGCCACCTGCGGGCGAAGCTTGAAAGCCCCGTCCTTCTGCCTTCTGACTGTTAATTGAAAACGCTCGCCCATACCTTCAATAAGCACAGACGAGCTGTTCGTTCATGTTGTTTGACTAATATAGTTCTTCTTCTTGGTGAGTAATGATGACGCAATCTGACGTGGGATAGGCTACGCAAGTCAGAACATAGCCAGCTTCGATTTGATCGTCATCGAGGAAAGATTGGTCGGATTGGTCTACAGTACCGGATACCATTTTACCTGCACAGGTAGAGCAGGCACCAGCACGGCAAGAATAGGGCAGGTCTAGACCTTGCTCTTCCGCGACATCAAGAATATATTCGTCTTCGGGTACTTCGATGGTTTGTTCGCCATCGGGCATTTTCAAAGTAACTTGATAAGTTGCCATAGTGTTACTCCTCTTCTACTTCTACAAGTGAAACAACATTTACTTACTTAGAAGTTGAATTTATCCATATACCAGAATAAATTTTTACTTCTTCGGTAACTTTCATTTTTGATACTAAGCGAAAACTCCTACGAGTATCGGGTGCATTAGTAATGAGATTCTTAATTTAATTTAAAATAAGTTTTTCTTATGAAATAAGCTGGAGTAAGAATTGTGATAATTTGAAGGTATATTCAGCTTGTAACCACGAAAATACAATAATTTACTAAGTTTTATAATAGGTTGAACGAGCACTTACTCCAGTCAAAAATAACTATTAGTTATAGTTATAACCACAATTGATGATTTGTACTTACATTATTTAAATCAGTGAGGCAAACAAATACTTGGGTATCAACTTATACAGATAGTCCGGTCAACATAGGAATCGTTGGAACGGGCTATGCCGCCAAAAAGCGAGCAGAAGCTTTACAAAGTGATGAGCGAGCACACTTAATTAGCGTTACGGGCAATAGTCCCGAAAGACTCGACGAATTTTGTCAAACTTATGCTTTATCTGCTACAAGCTCTTGGCAAGAATTAATCAGCCAACCAGAATTAGATTTAGTATTTATTTGCACGGTTAATCGCGATCATGGCGCGATCGCTCGTGCCGCCTTAGAAGCTGACAAACACGTAGTGGTCGAATATCCCCTTTCTCTGGACCCTCAAGAAGCAGCAGAAATCGTTGCCTTAGCAGAAACTAAAGGGAAACTACTACACGTCGAACACATCGAATTAATCGGTGGCGTACATCAAGCTATCCGTCATTATCTTGCAGAAATTGGTAATGTTTTTTACGCTCGCTACGCTACAATTTCTCCCCAGCGTCCCGTTTCTCGTCGCTGGAGTTACCATCGTCAAACCTGGGGCTTTCCTTTAGTTGCTGCCCTCTCGCGCGTCCATCGCTTAACCGATTTATTTGGTAGAGTTGCTACTATAAACTGTCAAACTCGCTATTGGGATGCCCCAGAAGCAGATTATTTTACTGCTTGTTTATGTAATACTCAACTATGCTTTGCTAATAAACTTGTTGCAGAAATTACCTACGGTAAGGGAGATGTTTTCTGGCAGGGTTATCGTCATTTAGAAATTCACGGTGATGGGGGAACGCTCTTATTTGAAGGGGAAAAAGGAACTTTAATCAGGGGCGATGAAAAGACACCTATTGAAGTTGCCAGTCGTCGCGGTTTGTTTGCCAAAGATACCCAAATAGTTTTAGAGCATTTATTAGAGAACAAACCTCTATATGTAGAACCTCATGCCAGCCTTTATGCTCTTGAAGTAGCAGATGCCGCTCGTCAGTCAGCAGAAACAGGTCAAAAAGTGCGCCATGCTTGATAAACCATGACTAGATTGTTCGAGTTCAAAGTTATTTGTGAGCAGTGACCAGTGTTTACTCCTGACTCCTACTATATTAAGAATTATGGCGGTCAATTAACCTTACTTCCTTACATAATGGATGAAAAAGCATAATTTAAAAAACTGAAAATAGATGGACAAAACAAGTTAAACTATATAATACGCTTGTACCAAATAGCCGGATTGGACTCAGCCAAGTATAGAGAAGGACGAACAGCGTTTAGACTTAAACTGAGCATACTCGTAGCATTAAGCACTGTTTTACGAAATAAGTTATTGAGGCATTCATGACGACAACTATAAATATTCCTACCAATCCAGATAAAGAAAAAGCTCTCAACTTGGTTTTAAAGCAAATTGAGCGCAATTTTGGCAAAGGTGCGATTATGCGCTTGGGGGATGCTACCCAGATGAAGGTAGAAACTATCCCTAGCGGCGCGCTCACTCTCGATGTGGCTCTCGGTGGCGGTTTGCCGAAGGGGAGAGTTATTGAAATTTATGGGCCGGAAAGTTCGGGAAAGACAACTCTAGCTCTACACGCGATCGCGGAAGTACAAAAAGCAGGAGGCGTAGCAGCTTTTGTCGATGCAGAACACGCTCTCGATCCTACCTATTCAGCGGCTTTAGGAGTCGATATTGAAAACTTGCTAGTAGCGCAACCAGATACGGGAGAATCTGCTCTAGAAATTGTCGATCAATTAGTGCGATCGGCTGCCGTAGATATCGTTGTAGTTGACTCGGTCGCCGCGTTAGTTCCTCGTGCCGAAATCGAAGGAGAAATGGCCGATACCCAAGTGGGTTTGCAAGCTCGTCTCATGAGTAAGGCATTGCGGAAAATCGCTGGAAACATCGGTAAATCTGGTTCTACCGTTATTTTCCTCAATCAACTCCGGCAAAAGATTGGGGTTACCTATGGCAATCCCGAAGTAACCACTGGCGGTACTGCGCTGAAATTTTATGCTTCGGTGCGCTTGGATATCAGACGAGCTCAGACTCTCAAAAAAGGTAGCGAAGGAGAATATGGAATTCGTGCTAGGGTTAAAGTAGCCAAGAATAAAGTGGCTCCTCCCTTCCGCGTGGCAGAATTCGATATTATTTTTGGTCAGGGTATTTCTAGTCTGGGATGTTTGCTAGATTTGGCAGAAGATACCGATATAGTAATCCGTAAGGGTGCCTGGTACAGCTACAACGGAGACAATATTGGTCAAGGTCGAGACAATACTCTTAAGTATCTTGAAGAAAATTTACAACTAGCTGCTCAAATCGAACAACAAGTAAGAGAAAAACTGGCAACAGGAGCAGAAGTTGCGGCTAATTCGATCGCCCATCAAGAATTGGATGATGGAGACTTGGAAGAAGAGTAGATAGATCTACTTGGAGAGAGAAGCGATCGCTTTCCCCTCTCAATTTTAGTAGGCTGTTTTATGTTTAGTTAAGACTGATAGGGAGGCAGGGAGCTAGGGGGAATTTTCTCCCCAATTCCCTAATACCCTATCTCCCCAATTTTAGGACGGGCGATCCCGCTTTGCGGGTGCTGCCGCACCGCTCCTATCTCGGGAATAGAAAAACACCATTAAGGCGACTAAGCCCACTTGTAAGGCGAAGTTAGGTACAGCAGAAGCAACATCCCTTCCTGCTGCTATTTGAGCAAGGAACACTAAAGCACCAATGAAGCCCGATGCAGCGAAAGCTAGATAAAAAAACTTTCTCAGACCTCGATAGGGAGCCTTTGCTTCTGCTTTGAGTCTGGCATATTTCTCTGGAGAAAGTGAGCTTTTTTTAGAATGAAATTGATTTTTTAAAGATGAATCTGCCATTAGTTTCTTTATAGGTCTTGTTTGTTTAGATTAGAATATTTTGAGAAAATGGGGGTAACTCGAGAAATTTCATCTTTAAGTAAGTACCATCTGGGTTATACTAGAAAGCTGTCAATGCCTATATAGGCTCAGTGGTAAAGCTGCCGATTACAAATCGGACTGAGTAAATGCCGGGATAGCTCAACGGTAGAGCACATCATTCGTAATGATAAGGTTGTGGGTTCAAATCCCATTCCCGGCTTGAAATTTAAATGACTTAAGCTTTTAGGTTATTTTTTTAAGGTATTTGGGCGATCGCCTGTCCAATTCTGAAAAGAAAATGGTTAATTGTCACAGCGATCGCTATTTGGGAAGTGGAGAATAGAAAAAAAACGTGACCAGCCCTTTCAAGGTGTCTGTTTTTAGATTATTTTTGGGATAGAATTTTAGCTGTAGAAACATGAGGTCGTTTGGAAGGACAAGTGCGTTTTAGTGCCCTTCTTGTCTTTTTTGGTGTGCGAGGATGGGACACAAAAACAAATAAATTAACGTTAGCTGCCAAATCTTGAAGTATATTGGTCAGTTCAAGTAGATTCATTTTTGCGAAAACCTTCCATTCCTTTGGGGGAATTGCAATCATCATGCCACGATAAGTTCCGCGAATTTCATCAGCGAGATAGTAGCTTGACACTTCTTGCTCAATTTTTTTAATGCCATGAATACTTCTCAGAGCAGCTAGGATAACAGAAAGGATGTTGTCGGAAACCAAGGCAACGCAAAAAGCAAACAGAGCAGCTTTAGGATAACCGAGGGTCTTAATTTCACAATTAAATATTTCCGTCAAAATCTGGAATAAAGTTTCAATCTTCCAACGTTTACGGTATATCTGAGCCACAACTAAAGCATTGGCAACCTTTGTAGAAAGATTAGTCAGGATAAAGATTTCTGAGTCTCCATCACGGGTAGTTTCCTCTAAAATTACTTTGACACGCCGAATATTCGATAAATAGCCCTCATCATCACTGACTTTAACAGTTTGTTCAAATACTGTTCCTCCTTCTACTGAACCAATATGGCGAAATTCTGAGGCATCAGACCAAGGAAAACATTGATGCTCTCGGATGATGAAATAGCCCTTTCGAGCTACGATACCACTCAAAAAGTTCAAAGTGCAGAAATTTCGGTCAGCGCTCCACACATCATCTTCTTCGATTGTGGTCAAAACTTTATGTAGTAGGGAACGTTCTTGAGCATGAGCATCTTCACAAGGAAAAACATCAATTGCCAGCATTAGAGATGGGTCAAGTACCACCAATGATTGCCCTGGTAAAGGCGCACTGTTACAGTTGCGAAGAGGTTTTAGACGATGTTCACTTGCAGCTATTGCATTACCATCTAAAATTTTGAGCCGATAACCAGGTAGCCAATCAGGTAAGCTTCCGTTTAAATGCCGAACAATCGCTTCCATTGAAGCGCCCGTATTCGTTACTAATTCAGCACTGACATTAGGCTCCATTGCATTTAGTTTGTTATAGACCGAAGTAACCGAAACGTTCATTTGTGATGCTTTAGCTTGATATGCAGCATGAATTGAAGGTCTAATCCCACAAGCTACTGTATTCATCATCTCCACTACCGGAGAAAACAGTAATTCTTTTGTGTATTGAGTTTTTCTGCTTTTCTCAAATAGCTCGTCAAGTTTCTCAGGACATAAAATTGTTTCCAGAAGTCCGCGAACTATTACTGAAACCGGACTTTCTTCTACAAAACGCTCAAACACTTGACCTAGAACCATTCTAGCTGTTCCCTATCTACCAACTATATTTTTTCAACTAACTATAATTTGAGGGAAATTACAAGACCTTGAAAGGGCTGGTCATATAGGTACTACTCTCGATCCAGATTATGTAGAAATTTCCTTAATTGCATTGCATAATCTATCTGAGCGAGAGCGAGTCTTAAAGCCAGAAGAGGATACTTTTGTATCAATTACTTTTCATGAGTCAGCTATTATTCCTTCCTATGCTCATCAAGGAGATGCTGGCATGGATTTATATTCCATTCATGAAGTAGAAATTGCTGCTGGCGAGACAACACTCATACATACTGGAATTACAATAGAACTACCTCAAGGAACTGAAGCTCAAATACGTCCTCGCAGTGGTTTGGCTCTTAAGCATTCAGTCACAATCCTTAACACACCAGGAACTATTGATGAAGGTTATCGAGGTGAGATTGGTGTAATTTTGATTAATCATGGTAAGAATACCTTTAAGGTTGTTAAGGGTATGAAAATTGCTCAAATGGTTATTAAACCAGTGCTTTATGTCGAGATTGAAGAGGCTAACGAGTTAACCCAGACATCGAGAGGTCAAGGTGGATTTGGTTCAACAGGAACGTTATGAGTCAACTAGAGGTAGAGTCTTGACACTCGTGCGTTAAATCAAAGATTTTAACGCACGATTCTTGTCTCATTGGCTGCCAACTAGTTCAAACAAACTAAGTTGTTTGAACCCCGTCGCATCGCCTCCACTAAAACGATTCTGTGAACGAAACCGAGGAAAACCTCGTTCTGGTATTCTGAAAAAATCAGCCCAAGCCTTATCTAACCTTTTAAGAACTTGCTGCAAACATTGAGCATTAACTAATTTTAAATGAGGTAATTTCTTTTTAGCTTCGGTTAATGCTTTTGCCTGGATATTGTAACTAGGGAAAGGAACATCAGTAGGAATAATATACTCAGAAATTATCGAACAACAATCAACTCTTGACTTACGAGATTCAAGCTAGGTTTTTCGCTCTGCGTGAGCATAATTATAAACATTTCGACAGATATCTAAATACTGTTCAAACTGTCTGATTTGTTGCTTTGTTGGCTTGATTTTGTATTGGTAAGTGTAAGTTATCATTGTTCGACCTTGAATGATATTATGATGACAAGATCATTTACTGCATTTCTATGTCAAGCAATTACAGAAAAGGCTTTAGGTCAGTCTATAAACTTACCGCTCATATGGTGTTGGTGACGAAATACCGTAAAAAAGCAATTAATCAAGAAAGGTTAGAACGACTTAAAGTTATATTCAAAGAGACTCTTGATAAATGGGAATGCGAGCTTCTAGAATTTAATTCGGAAAGCGACCACTGCCATTTGATTGTTGAATTTAAACCAGAGGTTCAACTATCTAAATTAATTGCTAATTTAAAAACAGTAAGCTCAAGATTAATTCGCAAAGAATACCCTGAGCTTAGTCAAAAATATTTTTATGGAAAACCTTATTTTTGGACGGGCGCATATTTTGTCGCAACCTGCGGAGGGGTAACTGTTGAGCAGCTTAAAGCTTATATCGAGAAACAAGCTAGTCCTAAGAAATAATGATGCTACGCAGTTTTATTGCTGGCAAAAATTCATCTCACCGTTAAAGCCGACAGGCTTAACGGTGAGATGAATTTTTGCATCTTAGATAGTAATTAAAGTATGCTTGATTTGGTTGTAAAGTTACCTATTCTGTTAGCAAATTGCTAAGTCCGATCCAATCTTGAAGACTGAGATTCTCGGCGCGGACTTGAGGATTAATGCTTAATTGTTCCAGTAATCGAGTCAAACGATCGGGTTCAATAATACTTTTCAAATTATTATGTAACATTTTGCGTCGATTGGCAAAACCAAGTTGAATTAAGGTTTCTAACTGACGGGGATTGTTCGCTGGCGGCTCGCTCGCTCGGGGACGCAAGCGCACTACAACAGAATCTACTTTGGGAGGGGGATAAAATGCTTTTGCCGGTACCTCACAGATTCGCTCGCAGTTAGCTAAATACTGGACGCGAACGGACAATGCACCATAAGCTTTATTCCCTGGCGTAGCAACCAGGCGATCGCCTACTTCTTTCTGGACGAGTAAGACAATTAATTCATAGCCAGTCTCTGCTGGTCGAGCGATCGTCCCCAAAAGTTTTGCTAATATTGGACCAGTGATATTGTAGGGGATATTCGCAACAACTTTGTTTGGTTGATGAAATGAAGGAAAAGGGACGAGCAATTGCTCTAGATCGAGGGAAAGAAAATCTCCCTGCAATAAAAGAAAATTTTCTTGTTTTCCCAAATTTTTAGCCAGTTTTTCGCACAAATCGCGATCGATTTCTACTGCTACAAGAGATTCTACTGCTGGTAGCAGACGACGGGTGAGAATTCCCGTTCCAGGACCAATTTCTAGAATGCGATCGCTTTTACTTAATTGAGCTGCTTCAACGATTTTGTCTAAGGCGTATTCGCTACGTAACCAATGTTGAGCAAAGCGCTTGCACGGTTTAGACATGAATTTTAAATTTTAGCATTTTGGCGAGAGACAATATACTTCATTAAGTCGCAAATTCCTATCAGATTTCTTCTGGATCGATACCCATTGCTCGCAATCTTTCAGCTAGTCTGTCAGCCTTAGCTCGTGCTTCCGTCATCTGCTGTTGAGCTTGTATTGCTTCTTGTTGAGCTTGTATTGCTTCTTGTTGAGCTTGTACTGCCTCTTGTTGAGCCTCAGTTGCTATTTCTTGAGGGGTAGGTAATAATTCTCCTTCTAGGGTTTCCCATCTGAGCCAAACAGTGTCTACTCCTTTGTAAGTTCCTTGCCAACAAACTAAAGCCAACCCCAATCTTTCGCTAATCAACCGCTCTCGCTCGTCTAGCTCTAGAGGCTGATAAACGCCATTTTGTAATTTAAATCCTGCCCAGTCTTGAGGATTGAAAGGATCGTACCAAAAGTATTCTGGTACTCGCAATTGGTCTTGATAAATATCTTTTTTGGATGTTTTATCTTGTTGTTGAGTACTTTCTGATAATAATTCAATGATGACATCAGGAGCCTTTCCTTCTTCCCAAACAACCCAGCTTTTTCTTTCTTGTTTTGGTACTCCTAAAACAGCAAAAAAATCCGGTCCTTTAAAATCTTGATTTTTTAACTGTGCAGCACTGAAATAGACAAACATATTACCTCCCACATAGCCATCTTCTCTTGCTTCCAACCATGGCAGTAAGGTATCGATGAGTATGTCCATCTGTAGTTTATGTCTATGGGTTTCCATCGGAACGCCATCATCGCAAGGAAGCTGATCTTGAGTTGGAAGAGAAATGGGAATGGAGATAGGAGCAACCATAACTCATAACTTTGGCAGAATTTATCGTCATTGTAAATAATTTAGGAAGCGATCGCCCTCGAGTAATACTAAATCCTTTTAACGACTAAGTTAGCTTGCGGCAACAACGAAATGCCTCTGCCTTTGACCAATATATCCAGTCTTTAAGTCTTTGCTAAACCTGAAATCGACTTCTTGAGAAACTCAATAAACACGCGAACCTTGAGCGGAACATAGGTACTAGAAGGATAGACGAGCCAAGCTGCAGTGCTGAAATCTGTTGCCGTCACCTCGTAATCTGGAAATACTTCGACGAGTTTTGCATCGCGTAGATCTTCGTCAATCAACCAATTTGGGAGCAGAGCCAAACCCATTCCTGCGATCGCGCACTGCTGAAGGGCGATCGCATTTGAGATTACAGTGTGTCCAGAGACGGAAATTTCGCTCAGTTCTCCATTTCGATCTTTGAATATCCATCTCGAGCAGAAACCTGCCAGAGGGAAAAGCAGACAGTTATGTTGCTCCACATCAATCGGTTTCTCTGGTTGTCCCGCTCGCTTGAGATAATCTGGGCTAGCACAGACCGAATAGTGAGTTCGCCTCAGTTGTTGGGCAATCAGAGTTGAGTCTGCAAGGAGTCCGAGACGAACTGCCACATCAATTCTTTCGGCGAATAAATCGACAACGGCATCGGTTAGCAAGAGATCGACCGTGAGCTCGGGATATAGCGAGTCAAATTTAGGCAATAACGGCACGATACACTTGAGTCCGAAAGAGACAGAAGCCGTCACGCGGAGTATTCCCTTTGGCTGTCCAGAAATATCCGTCGCTAGCTCGATCGCCTGCTGCATCTCTTCAACCAGTGGCTCAATGCGCTGAAAATATGCCATTCCTGCTTCTGTTGGTGACAGTTGGCGTGTAGTGCGTTGGAGTAGCCGTATCCCCAGTTCTTTTTCTAGACCTGCGATCGCCCGTGAAACAGAAGAAGGGTCGAGATTGCGAGCGCGGGCAACAGCAGCAAAACTACCCTGCCTCATTACCTCCACAAAAAGTTTCAGAACCGATACGTCCATTGCTGAATTATAGGCACTAATCTGCTGATTAATGATTTTTATAGAGATTATTTTACATTAATAGACGGCAATTGATGCGAAAAATGCACGAGAGTTATTCATGAATCAATCTTTATTGCTTCCTTTGCAGTAGGTATAGTTTGGTTATGTTCAGATTCGAGCAACGTACAGATGTGAATGCATTGCCCGTACAAGCTCCAGATGTCAATCAAGAAATTATTGGAGGGATAGTGATGAAACGGATTGCAGTTTTAGGATCTGGAGCAATGGGATCTAGGATCGTGCAGAACTTGCTCAATGCTAAATATCAAGTTGTCGTGTACAATCGCACGGCAGATAAGGTAAAGCCCTTGCTGAATCAGGGGGCTGTTTATGCCGCGACACCCAGAGAAGCTGCCGAGCAAGCCGATATCGCGATCGGTATGGTCACTGATAACGACGTGTCCCGAAGCGTCTGGCTTGACCCGGAAACAGGTGCGGCACTGGGACTTGGCAAAGATGCGTTCACCTCTGGTGGGGCAAAGCCCATCGCGATCGAATCAAGCACTTTGACTGATTTTCCGGTGGATACCTCTGTTACACTTCGCCAACTGTTAAGTCACACCAGTGGATTACCAGATTACGGCGGAGTGCCTGGCTATTCTGAGGCTGTCAAAGCACATCCTAGCTCTCCTTGGTCAACAGAAGCATTTCTCGATCTTGTCTGCACTCAAGGACTACAATTTGCACCTGGTAAAGGATGGGCATATTCAAACATCGGCTATCTGTTAGTGAATGCTCCGCTCATGACCCTTCGGGTACATAAGCGGCTTCTATCTCCTTCCATAAATGGCAGAGTAGACCAGGCATTCTCTGTTCTGGCTGGGGACTTTTGCCCGTACCAGACTCGTTGCGATTTCTCCTAACGAGTTTAAGCTAATACCTCGCACCTAGATTGTACGAGGCTTGCAAATCACAGTTGTACTTTTTCCCATTGGGGAAAGTTGCTAGGGCATAGTTCTTTTTGTTTCTCTTCACCATCCCAGAACCATCAAATGCCCAGCTAGAAGAGCCCCGAGGATTTACTTTGCTGGTCTTTCCACCTAACTCCACATACTTCTCGGTCGTTAAAGAAACAATACTGCTCTTTAACCATCCCTCAAAACCTAAAACTAGTAATACAGAATCAGTCACTAAGCTTTTTAGCAAAATAATCGTTTAAAGCTTCAGCAATAATTTGATTCATTGGTCTACCCTCTTGTTGAGCCACTTGTTTAAGACGAGGAAAGAGTTCGTCGGGAACGCTGACGCGCCGTTGGTTTTTGCGAACTTTTCTAGCGGTTTCAGCTGATTTGTAGCTACCTAATTGGTAACTAGAAGAAAACTCCCGCAGTGCAGGAAAGCCAACGCGACTGCAAAAGATACCGAAACTTTCCTCTAGCTGACGATTTTGTTTGAAGTAAACAAACAGAGGCTCTAAAAAAGCTTCTAAATCTTCTTCTGGCATTCTCTCGATGTAGGGTTCGGCTAATTGAGTTTGATCTAGCGTTCCACCAAGCCAAATCTGGTATTTACCGGGGGCGCTACCAACAAAACCTAATTCTGCCATGTAGGGACGAGCGCAACCATTAGGGCAGCCAGTCATGCGAATGACCATCTTTTCCTCTGCCATTCCTAGCTGGTTTAATAAGGTGCGAATGCGTTCGACCATGCCAGGTAATACCCTTTCCGATTCAGTAATAGCTAAACCGCAAGTGGGTAAAGCAGGGCAAGCCATCGAATAGCGAACGAGGGGATCGATCGCGTCGGGATTAATTTCTACGGCTCTTTGTTGGAGTATCTTTTCAATTTCTGCTTTTTGAGAAGAGTCGATTTCGTAGAGAATCACATTGTGATTGGGGGATAAACGCATCGGTAGGTTAAACCGTTCGATTATCTCCCGCAGGGCAGTTTTGAGTTGGAAGTTACCTTCGTCTTTGATGCGACCATTTTCGACAGATATACCAAAGAAAAGTTTGCCATCTCCTTGTTCGTGCCAACCGAGAAAGTCTCGATATTTCCATTGGGGTAATTCTCTAGAGGGCGCGATCGCTTTACCAAAGTATTCCTCTACTTTAGCTTTAAATTTTTCTACTCCCCAATCGTGAATCAAGTATTTCATTCTGGCATGACGGCGGTTAACGCGATCGCCATAATCTCTTTGAGTGGCGACAATTGCCTTCATCAAGTCGAAAACATCTTCTTTGGCAACGTAACCGATAGGGTCAGACATCCGCGCAAAGGTTTCTTCTTTGTTGTGCGTCCGTCCCAAACCACCACCAGCAAAGACATTAAATCCTTCTAATTCGCCCTGTTCGTCGGTCATGACTACCAAACTGACATCGTGGGTATAAATATCGACGGAGTTATCTCCCGGGACAGTAACGCAGCATTTAAATTTACGGGGCATATAATTTGTCCCATAAATAGGTTCTTCGCCTTCGTGAAAAATCGTTCCCGTACCGTTGCGTTCTCTGGCAGCTTTAACTTCTGGTGCTTCTTCAGCACTGATTGCTTTTTCCCCATCCAGCCAAATTTCATAATAAGCTCCTGTTTGGGGTCTGAGCAAGTCAGCAATTTTATTGGAGTATTCCCAAGCGTACTGGTATTCTGGTTTATTTTTATATGGTGCTGGAGGTGCCATTACGTTCCGATTGAGATCGCCGCAAGCACCAAGGGTAGAACCCATATTGCGTAATATAGCAGCAATAGTAGCTTTAAGATTTTTTTTCAAAACTCCATGAATTTGAAAACCCTGACGAGTAGTAACCCTGAGGGTGTGGTTGCCATATTCTTCGGAAAGGCGATCGAGAGTCAGGTAAAGTTCTGGCGGAATAAAACCTCCTGGACTGCGGGTTCGCAACATGAATTGATAATCTTTTTCCTGACCTTTAACGCGGTTGTCGCGGTTATCCTGTTGATAAGAGCCATGAAATTTGAGAATTTGAACTGCGTCTTCACTGAAGTGAGTTGTATCTTCGAGCAGATCTCGAGCTACAGGTTCGCGCAAAAAATTACTGCGTTCTTTAATTCCTTCAAGTTTCGACAGTTTTTTGTCTGGAGCAATCGGACTTTGTACCATTTTCTTCTATAAATAGATTGCAGTGCAATTTCCTTCCATACCTATGCCGCTCGGGCAGAAGTTGAGGGGATTATTCTTCGATCTTACCGTTTTGCGATCGCCAACCCAATCGATTCTAAAATAAAAAAACTAAATATTCCCCGTAGAGACGTAGCATGCTACGTCCCTATTGTTATTGGTAACTGATGACTGGTTACTGTTGACTGATTAGACGGGTTCGAGTTGAACTTGACTTGCCGCTTGTTGACTAAAGGCTTCTAAGTCAATTTTGACTGGCTTAATGCCCCAAATTTCCTGACAGTATTCTTTAATAGTCCGGTCGGAAGAAAACTTACCCATCCGTGCTGAATTGAGAATGGACATTCTCGTCCATCGATCTCGATCCGTATAAGCTTTGCTGACTTCTTCTTGACAGTCGATGTAGGCTTGATAGTCAGCTAACAACATATAGGGATCGGAACTGAGAAGAGAGTCAATAATCGGTTTAAATAATTTGGTATCGCCGTGGCTGAAATAGCCTTTGGCAATCCGATTGATGACCGCTCTCAGTTCGGCATTCTCCTGATAATAATCCATCGGTTTGTAGCCTTTGGCTTTCATTTCGTAAACCTCTTCTGCGGTTAAACCAAACAGGAAGAAGTTTTCTGCTCCCGCTTCTTCACGAATCTCAATGTTGGCTCCATCGAGAGTCCCGATAGTCAATGCTCCATTCATGGCAAATTTCATATTACCCGTACCGGAGGCTTCTTTTCCGGCAGTAGAAATTTGCTCGGACAGGTCAGCAGCCGGATAGATTTTTTGTCCGAGAGAAACGTTGAAGTTGGGTAGAAAGACTACTTTGAGGCGACCCCGTACATCTGGATCTTTATTGACGACATCGGCAACGGAGTTGATTAGTTTAATAATCAATTTCGCCATAAAGTAGCCGGGAGCAGCTTTGCCACCAAAGATGAAAGTACGAGGAACGATATTAATGTTGGGATTTTGTTTGATCCGGTTGTAGAGAGTGATGATGTGCAGTACGGCTAAATGCTGGCGCTTGTATTCGTGAATGCGTTTGACTTGGATATCGAAGATAGAGTTAATGCTGACATCAATGTTTCTCGTTTTCTTGATATAAGCAGCCAAATCGGCTTTATTTTGCTGTTTGATTTGTCGCCAGCGATCGCAAAATTCGGGGTCGTCGATGAATTTTTCGATCTTCCGCATTTGGTCGATATCTTTTAGCCAGCTATCATCTATTTTGTCGGTAATCAGGTTAGTCAGTCTAGGATTACTTAAGAGAATCCAACGACGGGGTGTAACTCCGTTAGTTTTATTGAAGAATTTTTCGGGCCAAAGTTTGGCAAAGGCTTTGAGGGTATCTTTTTTGAGCAACTCTGTATGCAGTGCGGCTACTCCGTTGATGGCATGGCTGCCGACGCAGGCTAGATTAGCCATTCTTACCTGTTTTTCTGCTCCTTCTTCAATAATCGATAGTTCGGCAACTAATTTATCGTCGTCAGGAAACCACACCCGCACGTCTTCGAGGAAGCGGTGATTGATTTCGTAAATAATTTCTAGATGTCTGGGTAAAAGCTTTTCAAAGAGGCTAACCGGCCACCGTTCTAGCGCTTCTGGCATGAGGGTATGGTTAGTATAAGCAAAAGTCTTTTGAGTAATATCCCACGCACTATCCCAATACATACCATGTTCGTCAACAAGCAGACGCATCAATTCGGCTACGCTAATGGCAGGGTGGGTATCATTAAGTTGGATGGCTGCCCGTTCGTGGAAGTTATCCAGACTGGGATTGAGATGGAGGTGAATGCGAATTAAATCTTGCAAAGAAGCAGAGACAAAGAAAAATTGTTGGGCGAGCCGCAATTCTCTGCCTTGAGGGGTGTTGTCATTGGGATAGAGGACCTTAGAAATCGTTTCCGAACTCATCTTTTCTGCTACTGCACGGTCATAGTTACCCGCGTTGAAAGCATCAAAGTTAAATTGTTCGCTAGCCTCTGCTTTCCAAAGACGCAGAGAGTTAACCGTGTTGGTTTGATATCCCGGTACGGGAGTATCATAAGGAACTGCTTTAACTATTCGTTCGGGAATCCAGCAGACGCGATAGCGACCTTTATCGTCATGATAGATTTCCGTAGTTCCCCCTAATTTAACTTCGACGGAGTCTTCGGGACGGGCAATTTCCCAAGGATTACCAAACAATAACCAATTATCGGGAATTTCTGCTTGCCAACCGTCTTGCAACACTTGATGAAAAATACCAAATTCGTAACGAATTCCGTAGCCAATGGCAGGCATCTCCAAGCTAGCTAGAGAATCGAGGAAGCAGGCGGCTAGTCTGCCTAAACCACCGTTACCCAAACCGGGATCGGGTTCTTGTTCGATTAAATCTTCTAGGTTCAGACCGCATTCTCGAACTACCTGGCGTATTTTGTCATATATGTCTAGATTGGTCAGGTTGTTTGCCAGGTGACGACCCATCAAAAATTCTGCTGATAGATAGCAGACAACTTTAACATTTTTCTCGTGGTAAGTGCGTCCGGTTTTAATAAACCGATGTAGGAGTCGATCGCGTACCGTATATGCTAAAGCGTTGTAGTAGTCGCGAAGTGTAGCGGTGGACTCGTCTTTACCTTGCACGTAGAGCAAGTTGTCCATAAAAGCTCTTTTGAGAGTCTCTACACTCATACCCGTGCGATCGTCTTCAATCTTGACATTGGTTTCTACACGGATATTAGTAGACGGTTCGACTCCAATAGGACGATTGACATGTTTACCGTCCTGAGAAGGAAAAAATTGCTTGTCCATATTGGCTTTTTGGTTGTTATTCATGAATCACGGACTAGATGAGAAAAATCCTGTCAGATTAGATTCATCATTAAATTTCAGGATCGATTTAACCCGAATCTACTCTCAATGTACTTTTTTGATATTGCTTATAACTGCCCAGAATAGCACTCAGCTAGGACGCTCGAAGATTTGCCGTGGGAAGACAAATCTGCGTTTTCTCAAAGACTGGTAGCTGGATGCTATTGTATCCTCACTAGTCACTATTTTAATCCTTGCGGACCCAAGCCGATTTTAGCCGCATAAACAGCGCGATCGCCTAACTCTTCTTCAATGCGCAATAGACGATTATACTTGGCTACCCGCTCGCTTCGACAAAGAGAACCTGTCTTAATTTGTCCGGCACGGGTGGCAACAGCAAGATCGGCAATAGTGGTGTCTTCAGTTTCTCCCGAACGATGGCTGATGACAGAACGATAACCGTTACGGGTTGCTAGTTCGATAGTTTCTAGAGTTTCGGTAAGAGTGCCGATTTGATTGAGTTTGATCAAAATAGAGTTCCCTACACCCAAATCAATTCCTTTTTGAAGACGAGTTGGATTAGTGACAAAAAGGTCATCGCCGACTAATTGAATGCGAGAACCCAGTTTTTGAGTCAAAGCTTCCCAATTACTCCAATCTTCTTCGTGCAGTCCGTCTTCTATAGAGACAATGGGATATTCACTCACCAATTTCTCCAGATAATCAATAAATTCGGCTGGGGAGTGAGCCGAACCATCATAAATATATCGATCATCTTGATAAAATTCACTAGCGGCAACATCCATGGCTAAAGCCACTTGTTTTCCTGGCTGATATCCCGCTTTTTCTATTGCTGCAATCAGCAGTTCTAAAGCTTCCTGATTTGACTCTAGGTTAGGTGCGTAACCTCCTTCATCACCTACTCCAGAAAGCAACTTTTTCTCTTTGAGAACTTGGGAAAGGGCAGCAAATACTTCTGCTCCCCAACGTAAAGCTTCTCTGAAAGAATCTGCTCCTACAGGCATAATCATGAATTCTTGGAAATCGACGTTATTATCTGCGTGCGCTCCTCCATTAAGTACATTCATCATCGGTACGGGAAGAACGTTAGCAAGAGGACTGCCCAGATAGCGATAGAGAGGTAGTTCTAGTTCTGCCGCTGCTGCTTTGGCTGTCGCTAAGGAAACGGCTAAGATCGCATTTGCTCCTAGATTTTTTTTATTGGGCGAACCATCGCGGTCGAGCATTTTGTAATCGATACTCAGTTGATCGAAAACATCGAGGTCTAGCAATTGGGGAGCGATTTTTTCTTTAACATTTCTCACTGCTAGTAATACACCTTTCCCCTGGTAGCGATGTTTGTCTTCGTCTCTTAGTTCGTGAGCCTCGAAAGTTCCTGTAGATGCGCCACTGGGCACTTGAGCCAGTCCTACTATTCCAGTTTCTAAATGTACTTCTGCTTCTATTGTCGGACGACCGCGCGAGTCGAGAATTTCGCGGGCAGTAATAGCGGCGATCGCTACTTCTGGCTTAGTCAGCATATCTTCTCCTCTTACGTTACTAGGTTTTACTCGTATTGATTTCTAGGATTTCTAGTTGGTTTTAGCTATCTTGCTTTTTCTGACTTCTCTTGCCATTAGGATGACTGAAGAGCGTGGCTCCACTTTGTACTTATTGTTTTGCAGATAGGATGCCCTCTCCGGCGGGCAAAAATCTTGCGGTGCTGGCAGAGCAGTATCTACAATACAGTACCAACGCTGTTGGGGTAGACGCAAGGGCGGCAGCTCAAATATCAGGGATTCCCAATATGCATTCAGCATTATGTACAAATATTCACCTTTCTGCGGATGATGGAGCGCAAATGCCAAAGTGTAAGAATCTTTCTCCCATCCCGGTTTCCCCAGATCGGTTCCCCGCCAGTTAATATACGGTTTTTTCCCAGGAATTGTGGATAAAAAGGTTTTGACACGAAAAATTGACCTTGCTTGAATAAAGTGAATCAAACCCCTAACAAAACGGAGTAAACCTTCATTTCTTTCTACCAAACTCCAGTCAAACCAACTCAATTTATTATCTTGACAATAGGCATTATTATTACCCAATTGTGTCCGTCTGACTTCATCTCCCATTAGCAACATGGGGGTTCCTTGAGAAATTAGCAGTATAGTGAAGAAATTTTTAATCTGCCGTAAGCGCAGTGCTTCGATTTTGGGATCGTTTGTCGGACCTTCTCGTCCACAATTCCAACTGAAATTGTCATTAGTTCCGTCGCGGTTATTTTCGCCGTTACTGAGATTGTGTTTCAGGTTATAGGAAACCAGATCGTTGAGAGTAAAGCCATCGTGACAAGTAACAAAGTTAATGCTGCGGTAGGGTTCTCGTCCCAAGTATGGGTAAATATCGGGACTGCCCATAATTCGAGCCGACGCCTTCTTGCTCATGCCTGCATCACTCTTAACAAAACGGCGCACGTCATCGCGAAACTGCCCGTTCCATTCCGAAAAGCGATCGCCAACAAAAGAACCCACTTGATATAGTCCGCCTGCATCCCAAGCTTCAGCAATTAGTTTAGTTCCTGCCATGACTGGATCGGAGTCAATCGACCAGACAATGGGAGGATGATCGAGAGGTTGACCGTAGAAATCCCGAGACATTACCGATGCAAGATCGAAGCGAAAACCATCTACGTGCATTTCTGATACCCAGTAACGCAGACAGTCCATGATCGTGCCGCCGACTACGGGATGATTGGCTTTAATAGTATTACCACAACCACTGTAGTTGGTATAGAGTGCTTGATTTTTCTTTTCCAGAATATAGTAAGTTTTGTTGCCCAAACCACGAAAAGAAAGAGTCGGACCGCGATGATTTCCTTCAGCAGTATGATTAAAAACTACATCGAGAATTACTTCAATACCGGCACGATGAAATGCTTTAACCATGTCGCGAAATTCATCTACCGGACCTAGGGGATCGCGGCGAGAACTATAAGCTCGATGGGGAGCAAAGAAGGCGATCGTACTGTAACCCCAATAATTGGTCAGCAGTTCCGAGTATACATCTTGTTCGTCAAACTGATGTACGGGCAACAATTCAACGGCAGTAATTCCCAATTTTTGCAAGTAGGGAATTTTTTCAATCAATCCAGCATACGTACCCCGCTTAGCTGCTGCAATACCAGAATTGGGATGACGAGTAAAACCACCAACGTGTAGTTCGTAGATGACGCTGTTGGCATAAGGAGTTTCTAGAGGTAGATCTCCTTCCCAGTCATAAGTGCTAGAATCTACTACTACTCCTTTAAGAGCATGAGCAATGTTATCAATGCCAAAACAGCTAGCAGCTTCGCGACTGTAGTTTTCATCTCCAACTATAGCTTTAGCAAAGGGATCGAGTAAAACCTTCATCGGATCGAAACGATGCCCATCTTCTGGAGTGTAAGGACCATATACTCGATAGGCATAAATTTGACCCGCACCAATACGAGGAACAAAAACGTGCCAATAATAAAAGGTCTTGTTCTGTTTGCGATCTAGCTGAATGATGCGTTCGGGTTTTGTTGCCTCGGGAGAGTCAAACAAAAGCAATTCAATTAACTCTGCTCTTTTGGAGTAAAGGCAAAAATTAACTCCATCGGGATACACAGTAGCACCCAAAGGATGACTCTTACCGGGCAAGACACTAGAATTCATCTTTTCAAAAGAAGAGGGCATGGAGCAGCGAACAGTATTTACTCCTGACTTTTTAACGCGATCGCTGAAAATACACTTTTTCAGTTATCAGTCACCATTCGTGTGAACTACTCTTAGCCTAAAGGCGTAAGAGCTTCCTATTCAGCAGACTGCCCAACAGTAGATTTCTTACGTCCTCTACTCTTAGGTCTTACATCTGGACAATAGGCTTTATCCCCGGTTCCCGAGGTCAAAATTCGTAGTCCTTCGTCTCTTATGTTCCTCGCTGCGTTTATGTCTCTATCAATATGTTTAGTTC
>JADEWQ010000189.1 GCA_015207585.1 Pleurocapsales cyanobacterium LEGE 06147
CCATTGGCTAAAACTCGTATTTCTTCTTTTGCTAAGTTAGCTTCTGATTAGCTCAAACTAAATCCCATCTATTTCGCGAATCAAAACCGCGAATATTTCCCTTTTATTAAGTTCGTCAACAGTATCATGACTGCTCAGAAACTCACCGACTTTGATTGCCTCACCGATGACTCTGAATTTACTGCCCCAACCAGTAACGCAAGCCGCATAACTATTTATTCTACTGACGTTTTCCATATAACTACCCTGTATGGATTACTTAAATAGAATATTTCCAGATAATATCCCAAATTTGAATGATTATATAGACAATTTCCGTATAACTACTTTATATGGGTTTATTAACTGGAAATTTGACATAAAAGTCATAATAAATGTCGAAGCTATCTAAGATTTTTCTGGAATAACATCTAAATTAAGATATTTTTAACAGATTTAGCTGTTAATCAAAAAGTTGCAGTATCTAGAAAATCAAGCACTTCATACCATTTTATTTTTATATAAAAAGTATTAAAACAAGATTTAGACTTAATTGCTCCATTATCAATAATTAATTATGACGCTAAAGCGAAATACTTGGTTGCTCTTGGTTTTAGCCACTATTCTCGGCGGATGGGTTTATTTTTATGAAATTAGAGGTGAAGCAAAACGGACTCAAATCCAAGCCGAACAACGACAGATATTTAACTTTCCCGAAGAAGCGATCGCCAAGATTATTATTAATCAACCCGATCGAACTTTAGAATTTGTCAGGACTGGTGATTCTAATCGACCCTGGCAAATGAAACAACCAGAAGATGTACCTGCTAGCGATGCGACTGTTTCTTTTTTAGTGGATTTATTAGTTCGTGGCGAACGCGATCGCTCTTTTACTGTTCCCGTATCTCAACTAAAGGAATATGGCTTGGATAATCCTCAAACCAAAATAACTGTAGAACTAGATAATAACCAAACTCATCAAATCGTCTTGGGTAGATCGAACATCAACGATAAATCTCTCTACGCTCAAACCGATCTATCTCAAAATAATAATAATCAAGAGACAGAAATACTTTTAGTGCCAAAAAATTGGTACTATGCAGTCGAACGAGACCTTGAAGAGTGGAAGGAGAAAGAATTAAGCGAGTAAATATAGAAAATAAAAAAAGGCAGCTCAAACAATTGAAGAAGAACTGCCTTGTCTTTTTATTATTTTAATGGAGCCGAGCAGAGTCGAACTGCTGTCCAGACTGGGTATTGACCATCCGATCGTTCACAGGTTTAGCCCTTCTTACCCTTAGGCGGGAACCATCACTTATCCCTGATGGCGGGATTTTCTGGTAAAGTCTTTACTCAATAGCTAACCAGAAATAGCTATTGAGTGCATCCGTTGGGGTTAATCTCCTAGCCCTTAACGGAGTCGGACTGAGGAGCAATCGCAATCTCGGTTTGAGATGTTAGGCAACAGCTGCCTTTACGCGATTGAATGCTACGATGTTGTTTTTCGCAGTTACTATTTTTTTTGAGCCTTGATTTACGAGATGTGACTCGCTCTCGACCTGCATCACGGATTAGCTTTCACCAACCTGTCGAAACCGTTACGGCCCCTCGTGATATATATATATCTTAACCAATGTTCTTCAAACTGACAACGTTACAAAAGATTGAGGAGTAACGGTATGCTGCAAAAATAGCCGATGCATCAGCAGGCTCGGGTTGTCTTAATGTTAGCCGCGCGGTGGTGAACTGAGTAGGCATCTGCATATATTCCTCTCCTGATTGCGTGTCATACCCTTCTCGAAGATCGCCTTAAGCTTTGCACAAAGGAGGAGCATAAGCAAGCAGCTTTCGCAGCCCAACGCCTAAGCTCAGCGACACCGCCAGCGCTAACGAGATGACTTATGAGGGCGTATGAGTCGTTGCCAAGCAGACTGAACTTTGCCCCACGTAGCCGCGTCAAGTGCAGCGCCTTGTTGGGCGTCAGCCGATCTTTGTTGCATAATTACCATGCCAAATCTACGCCGTTTATAGCTGTAGAATGCAAAATACGCTACCTGACTTGGGTGTTCGCAGTTGTCAGAAGGGCGATCGCAATAGGGCTTTGCAAAGCCTTATTTCGAGTTATGCAACCAAGACATCAGCCGTAGTGTGCTATGGCCTCCGGCAGTGATCCTTACGTGTTCAAGATTTCGATGATTTTTGCCGTTACTTCGCGCAGTTTCGTCGGTGATATGGCCCCTGCGCGATACAGCAGAATCTTTGAGTCAGCCGTGAAGATACGGTTCGGTCGAATGTTGCTCGCTTGGCGTAAGCCTCCACTGGTAAAGTCACGATCCACAAGCGAGATGGCGTAGCGATCTGTCGCAGCTTGGCTGGTAATTTGGCACAGAATAACATCATCACCGGTTAGCGTTGCGACGACCAGGGCAGGGGGTTTCTTGGCGGCACTTAAGTCCGAAAACGGAAAGGGTGCCACCACCACATCCCCCTTTACAAATGCGCCCATGCCGCATCCTCTTCGGGTGTATCCCACTCGCGTCGCAGCACCGCCTCAGATGCGAGCATCGTCTGGAAGGCTTCTGAGTCGATCGGGAGATCAATGGTTCCCTGTTCGCGCTCGGCCAGGTAGGACACAAAGTCATAGACGACCTGCAGCCGTTCAGGGGAAAGCTTTTCGAGCCGCTCCTCAATTTGTGAGATTGTGACTGTTTCCATCTTGCAAGCTCCATAGCACGTGCTCACTATTGTACCGTACCTTGACAAGCTTGAGGAAGGCATGAGGCGTGAACGGCTGCGCCCAACGCTAGGCATGAGCTGCTGCCGGAAGCGGGAGCGACGCGGGAGCGGACGCTGGAGGCAGTCAGCTCCATGCCCTTGTTCGGCGGCTGCTTACAGCCAGCGACGCACAGAAGCCTTATAGGGCAAGTAGTCAGACGGGAAGCGGGTCTCCAGGTATTGCTCCTCTCGCGGGATGACCACGAATGACATCAGCGCCATCGCTGGAATGAGGGTGACGAGTAGCCAGAGACTGTTGACCCAGCATGCGACTCCGAGCTGGAGCAGCGAGAAAGATAGATAGATGGGATTGCGACTGCAACGATAGGGCCCCGTGCGCACGATCGTGGTGGTGGGACGATTGCCCGGCACGGGCGTGCCAGCGATCCGAAACTCGCGAACAGCGTAGAGGAACAGAGCGACGGCGACAAGCACTGCAGTGCCCCCGAGTGGCACACTCACGGCACGAGGCACGAGCCGAACTGGCCATGCGAAATGCAGCAACAGACCCAGGGCGATCGCGCCCAGGTATACCAAAGGTGGCCGTGCGAGCCCGGGGTTGGCGACTTCCGGCACCATGCCTGTCTCCACCTTATCGCTGCGATCGCCGCTTGCCATGGGATCCCTCCAGGTATCGCCGCAGCATTGCAGGCTGGCGACCCCACGACGAGAGCCGTTGTAGCCGCCTCCCACTGTATGCAACGGTGGATGGCTGTATCGTACTGTTCACAGACCTACTCATAACTATACTACCATCCGCCGTCTAGTGTCCATCTCAGACTACGGCTCCCTCCTTCTCGGTCTAACGTTCACGCTCACCGGACGCAAACAACTTTTTAACCTAGCCGATTAGATTACGGCATTCCGGTGCAGCGTGGTTGTTAGGCATATTGTTATCTGATCGCTGCTAATGATTGCCGAACACCTTCTTCATAAGGAGTCTTGGTAATGACCCCAATCGCCTGTTGGAGTGCTGAGTCATCAACAATTAGAGGCTCAGTCACTAGATAGTGCATTTCGACGAACTCCCGAAGAAAAGGGTCAAAAAGACCTAAGAGGCGTAGCATCATCTTACCAGCAGCCCTATAGCGAGGCGATCCTCCGTATGCCATCCGTGCAAGTTCAAGCTGAGTCGTGACACCGACCCCTCCAAGATTCCACGCCTGCCCGAAGGCTGTCGGAGTATCCAGGAGCTTTGTCACGACTGGGCCAACGTCTGGTACGAACACAAACTCGTGCGGTTTGTTGATTGGTCCGATGAGGTTTGCTTTCCGATTCTGCTTTGCTGCAACAAAGAGATCGGTAAGCAGACTTCGTTCAACCCCTGGGCCATAGAAATCCGGCAGGCGCAAGATAGCGGTTCTAATCTTGCCAGTACTGTGTGCCTCCAGAACTAGATCCTCCTGTTCTTTGCGCTTATGTCCTTTGAAGGTATGAGGCTCCCGTGGATGAGCCTCTGTCACATGTGCGCTTTGTGGGCGACCAAAAACGTAGAGCGTTCCGATAAGCACCAAGCGGTCAACCTTTTCTGCGATCGCAGCGTTAATGACGCGCTGCATCAGGATGGGATGAAGGTGAAAATCCGTGTACGGAACACCAACCATATAGACGGCAGATGTGGTTCCTCTAAGGGCAGTCCTAATAGACCCTTCATCATCTGGATTCCAAATAGCGATCTCTGCCAACGGGTCACGACCAAACTCTTTTTCCAAGGTAGCTTGCGATCGACCAACCGCACGGTAAGACTGACTTTTCTGACGAAGCGCCGCTACAACACTCTTACCAATCGCCCCGGTTGCACCAATGAGGGCTACCATCTCTGTTGAGTTCTGTGCCATCGCGTCCTCTTCTTTACTCTAACCTCACTCTAAACCTGATGATGCCTAACTATTAATTCAACCGCACAAGTACAGTCTAGTACCGACAATCATTAGCTTTTTACTGCATTTACGCAGTCTAATTATGGTATAGGCGTAATTATATTGCACTTTTGAAGACTAGTATACGTATTTTTGTGACTTTTACCGTAGAAATGCAGTTTAACACTCTTTCTTGGTAGACTATGCCGCAGAAATGCAGTCTAACACATCAAATTTGGGAATAATAACTGCATAAGGAGGTTTAAACTTTACTACTCGCCAATCTACCCAATTTGACAATGAACGAACCACAACAACCGCGTTTACTCGACCAAGTACGTCAATGTATTCGTCTTAAACACATGAGTATGAAAACAGAAGAATCTTATGTGTATTATATTCGAGAATTTATTCTCTATCATAATAAACGCCATCCCAAGGAAATGGGAGTTGCGGAAATCCGAGCTTATCTTTCATATTTAGCTGTTGAGAAAAATGTTGCAGCTTCAACACAAAATGTGGCGAGAAATGCCTTATTGTTTTTGTATAAAAAAGTTTTAGAAATCGATTTATCTTTTATCGATAAAATTGAAACTGCTAAACGTCCAGAGAGAATTCCAGTAGTACTTACACGAAACGAAATTCAGGCTATCTTAGCCAACTTAGATGGTGTTTATTATCTGATGACAAGTTTGCTTTATGGCTCGGGATTACGTCTAACAGAATGCTTAAGTTTACGAGTTAAAGATCTTGATTTTGAATATCGGCAAATTACTGTACGTGACAGTAAAGGTCAAAAAGATCGTGTAACAATGTTGCCAAGTTTGACAATCGAGCCGCTGAAAATACAACTTGAAAAAGCAAAAGTTTTACATCATCTGGATTTAAATGAAGGATATGGAACAGTATATTTACCCTATGCTTTAGAGCGAAAATACAAAAATGCTAATCGAGAGTGGGCATGGCAATTCGTTTTTCCTGCCAATAATCGCTCAAAAGATCCACGTTCTGGTGTAATTCGCCGACATCATATCTACCCCGATTCACTACAACGGGCGGTAAAATCAGCTATTCGTCAGGCTGGAATTACCAAACATGCTAGTTGTCATACTTTTCGCCACAGCTTTGCCACACATCTACTCGAAGATGGTTATGACATCCGCACGGTGCAAGAATTATTGGGTCATAAGGATGTTCGCACGACAATAATCTATACTCATGTTTTAAATCGAGGCGGTAGAGGTGTACGAAGTCCTCTCGATCCTTGAAAAACTGCATTTACTTGTATCTAGAACAGCGATGCTCTCGCACTCAGCGAAACTGAGACCGCTCTATAGCTGATTAAACTAGCATAAAAAAACGAGAAATCTTGCCCCATTAGCAATAACTATTTTATCAAACTACAGCGAAATACTTGGTTGCTATTGCTTTTAGCCACTATTCTTGGCGGATGGATTTATGTTTATGAAATCTTAACCAAAATTATTAAAACTAGCAACGTTACAAAAGATTGAGGAGTAAAGTTATTAGGTATCTTTCCGAGAAGCGATCGCTTTAAACTAATTAAATTGTAATGACAAATTAATTTGTAAGTAATTTTTTTAAAAAAGTATGTTTCCGATCGCACGTCCTCGCCGTCTACGCCAACATCCTCAACTGCGCCGCATGGTGCAAGAAACTGTAGTAACAGCTAGCGACTTAATTTATCCTCTCTTTGCCGTACCTGGAGAAAGAGTTGCAGTTGAAGTCAAATCTATGCCTGGAGTTTATCAACTCTCCGTAGACAAAATTGTGGAAGAAGCTAAAGAAGTCTACGATTTGGGTATTCCGGCAATCATCCTCTTTGGTATTCCCGAAACTAAGGATACGGACGCTACAGGTGCCTGGCACGATTGCGGTATCGTTCAGAAGGCGGCGACTGCAGTGAAAGAAAGAGTACCCGACTTGATTGTAATTGCCGATACTTGTTTGTGCGAGTATACAACCCACGGTCATTGTGGCTACCTAGAAGTAGGGGATTTAGAGGGAAGAGTTTTAAACGATCCGACTTTAGAATTATTGAAAAAAACTGCCGTTTCCCAAGCCAAAGCTGGTGCCGATATTATTGCTCCTTCAGGGATGATGGATGGTTTTGTCCAAGCAATAAGAATTGCCCTCGATGAAGCTGGTTTCCAAGACACTCCGATCCTTTCCTATGCAGCCAAATATGCTTCTGCCTACTACGGTCCTTTTCGCGATGCGGCAGACTCTTCTCCTCAATTTGGTGATCGCCGTACTTATCAGATGGACCCTGCTAATGCTAAAGAAGCCCTCAAAGAAGTAGAATTAGATATTGCTGAAGGGGCAGATATGCTAATGGTCAAACCAGCCTTAGCTTACATGGATATAATTTGGCGAGTCAAGGAAATTACTAATTTACCCGTAGCTGCTTATAATGTCTCTGGCGAATATTCCATGATTAAAGCTGCCGCTCTCAATGGCTGGATCGATGAGAAGAAAGTAACCTTAGAGACTCTAACCAGTTTCAAGCGTGCTGGTGCAGATTTAATTTTGACTTACCACGCTAAAGACGCGGTGCGTTGGCTGTAATAACAGTTATCAGTTATCAGGTGTTCGATGTTAGGTGCAAGGTAAATAGTTATATGAAGTCCGTTTAATTAGTGGTAATAAAAAATCTCCGCGTCTCCGCGTCCCTTTGTCCCAGCGTCAACTTTATTGATAACTATTCAAGCGGACTTGATATTAGGTGCAGGGTAAGTATAATTACTCTACCTAAAACCTAATACCTATTAGTGACAAGTTAAGCGTGAAAGCTAGTTGTCAAGAGGGAAAAGGAGATAAATCGAGAGGTAGTTTGGCTCGTTTCGGGCGAGGGGATTTAACTATCCCCAAATCGCGATTT
>JADEWQ010000190.1 GCA_015207585.1 Pleurocapsales cyanobacterium LEGE 06147
TAGCTCAGGTTACGTTTTCCGCACAGGCTAGACAACTGTTTTGTCCTGCTGGAACTAATTGGCATTTAGTTCTTTGCAAGCCCCCGCTAAATTGCTCTTAGCCATTAGCGGTGGGTAGTTGACCTGGGGAGATAAGTCGATAGCAACAACTTGATGGCAACGTTCGGCTAGAAGACGAGAAAATGCGCCAGTTCCACATCCAATGTCGAGAACTCTTTCGCAGTGCAATGGTAGTTGTTTGAGTAAGAATTTGTGATAGCGATTATTATGATTCCATACCTCGCGATCGTATAAGGCAATGCGATCGAAATCATCTCGAATTTTTTGTGTTAGTATTTCATCCATAATTTTGTCATTTGTTATAATCCTAGACCAATGTAGAGACGCGATATATCGCGTCTCTACTAATGACCAATGACAAACGACTAACCAAACTTAATCATGTCTCTGCCTTCCATTTTGGGTCGTTCTCCTTTAAGTAAAGGTTCAATGGTTGCTTGAATGCGATGGGCATCGGGAGGGCATCCTGGCATGTAGATATCTACGGGGACGACTTCGTGAACGGGAAGTACTCGATCTAGCAATTCGGGAACAATTCCTGGCGCGTAGGGTAGTTGTGGTGTTTCATCTGCTAATTCCAAATACCCCCTTCGTAAGACTGGTGCGGAACCCCCTAACATATTCCGCATAGCTGGTACATTAGCGGTAACGGCACAATCTCCAAAGGAAATTAGAGTTTTGGTTCTCTTCCTAACTAAGCGAATTAATTCTAAATTATCTTTGTTAGCTACTCCCCCTTCAACTAAACAGACATCAACCCCTTCAGGATATTCCTTAAGATCGCAACCTACCGGACTATAAACTACCTCAACATACTTAGCCAGTTCGATTAACCATTCATCCATGTCTAAAAAAGACATATGACAGCCCGAACAACCTGCCAACCAAACTGTAGCAAATTTAATCTTAGTCATTTGTTATTTGTCCTTTGTCCTTTGTGTTGATTAGTAACCAATGACCAATGACTAATGACCAATGTAGGGGCGAATGGTCATTCGCCCCTACTAATGACCATTACCGCGTCCATTCGTGTTTTTCCCTAGCATTCACTAAAAATTCCAATTTGGCGCGATCGCGAGCTTTTTCAGATGTAGTTGTTCCCTTACGGAAGATTGCCCCTGTCGGACAGGCATCGACGCATTTACCGCAAGAAGTACAAGCTTCTACCTCGCCCCAAGGCTGATTCAAACCAGAGACAATATAGGCTGCTGCGCCCCGTTGGGCAACATCCCAAACGTGTGCCCCTTCAATTTCATCACAGACGCGCACGCAGCGAGTGCAGAGTATACAACGGTTATGATCTATTCCAAATTGAGGATGGGATACGTCAATACCGCGATCGGGAAAGCGATAGGGAAAGCGAGTGTGGTCCATCCCTACTTCGATCGCTAGATCTTGCAGTTCGCAGTTACCGTTAGCAACGCAAATCGAACAGACGTGATTTCCTTCAGAAAAGAGTAATTCTATTACCATGCGTCGATATTCCTGCAATTTGGGAGTATTAGTATGAACTACCATTTCTTCTGAAACTTTAGTAACGCAAGCGGGTAAAAGCTTATTAATTCCTTCAACTTCTACCAAACACATCCGACAAGCAGCTACGGCGGAAACTCCTTCTAAAAAGCACAGAGTTGGAATATGAATACCTCCTTCTTTAGCAGCTTCTAAAATGGTTGCGCCTTCGATGGCTGCAACGGGTTGACCGTCAATAGTTAAAGTTCTGACTGACATAATTTCTTAGGAAGTTATTTTCTAAACAGTAACTTTGCTGTTGAGACTGTCTTCTTGAATTAATTCAAGATACTCTTGAGGGAAATAGCGCAAAGTACTCAAGACTGGGTTGGGTGCACTAATCCCTAAACCGCACAGGCTAGTTTCCTTGACCATATAACTCAGAGTTTCTAATTTTTCTAAATCTGTCTTAGTTGCCTGTTTGTTGAGAATTTTGGTGAGCAAACTGTAAAGTTGTACCGTCCCAGTGCGGCAGGGAACGCATTTACCGCAAGTTTCCCCGCGACAGAATTCCATATAAAATCGAGCGACTTCGACCATGTTGGTTTCTCGATCCATTACTACCATACCCCCAGACCCCATCATCGACCCCACTTTATTCAGGGAGTCGTAATCGACAGGAGTATCTAGTAGAGAAGCAGGAATGCAGCCACCAGAAGGACCGCCTGTTTGCACGGCTTTAACTTCGCCATTGGGAACGCCGCCACCCATTTCTTCGACAATTTCCCGTAAAGTAATCCCCATCGGGACTTCAATCAGACCATTATTGCGGATTTTGCCCGTAAGGGCGAAGATTTTAGTACCCTTGCTATTTTTTGTACCAATACTGACATACCATTCTGCTCCTTCCCGAATAATCGGAGCGATGTTGGCAAAGGTTTCCACGTTATTAATTAAAGTAGGGCATCCCCACAAACCAGATTCGGCAGGATAGGGAGGACGGGGAACGGGATTACCGCGCTTGCCTTCAATTGATTGAATCAGAGCAGTTTCTTCGCCACAGACAAATGCTCCCGCACCGATACGGATATCGATTTTAAAATCAAAGGGCGACTCAAAAATTTGGCTACCTAAAATGCCATATTTTTTGGCTTGTTGGATCGCTTTTTGCAAGCGTTGGATGGCCAGGGGATATTCGGCGCGGACATAGATATAACCGTGGTCTGCACCGACAGCATAGCCTGCGATCGCCATTCCTTCTAGCACTAGATGGGGATCGCTTTCTAAAACACTGCGGTCCATAAATGCTCCCGGATCGCCTTCATCCCCGTTGCAAATAACGTATTTTTGCTTCCCAGGCATCTTAGCTACAGTTGCCCACTTCAATCCCGTGGGATAACCCCCACCCCCTCGTCCCCGCAACCCACTTTTGCCGATTTCGCTAACTACCTGTTCTGGAGTCATTTCATAGAGGGCTTTGTAAAGAGACTGATAACCGCCGACGGCAATATACTCCTCAATCCGTTCCGGGTCGACTTTGCCCGTATGCTGCCTGACAATCTTCATTTGACGGGAAAAGAACGGGTGTTGAGAGTCTCCTTTAATGGGTTTAGCTTCGCCTCCGTCGAGAGCCTCAATAATACTGGGAGCATTTTCTGGAGTTACTTCTTCATAGAGAAGATCTTCGGGATCTACCTGTACTAAAGGACCTCTACCGCAAAACCCCATACAACCCACGCCGATAACTTCCACGCGATCGCCTAAACCTGATTCTGCTACGGCATTATCTAAATTTTGCTTCACCGAGAGGGAATTTGCTGCTCGGCAACCTGTGGAAGTACAACAATGCACCCGAATACTTTTTTGCCTTTTTTGTTCGGTTTCGGCAATTTCTAGCAGATTAGTCCAATCCATATCTGGTTCTCCTCTCTTTTATGAGGATAGATAAAGTTAGTTAGAAGCAAATCAGGTTTTAGACTGCCAAGCTTTAATGCGCTCGAGTACCATCTCTGGCTCTTGTTTTCCAGCTACGGTACCATCAAAGACTATGGCTGGGGCAATACCGCAAGCACCGAGACAGCGAGCCGCCATGAGCGAAATTTTGTCATCTGGAGTTGTTTCACCCGCTTTAATACCTAGTTCTTCCTCCAAAGCTGCCATGATTTTACCGCTGCCTTTAACATAACAAGCAGTTCCCAGACAAACAACGCAGCTATGAGCACCGCTAGGTTTGAGGGAAAAGAGATGATAAAACGTCGCCACGCCATAGACTCGACTGAGAGGCAATTTTAACTGTCGTGCCACGTATTCGAGTACTTCTGGTTCGAGATAGCCGAAAGATTCCTGTGCTTTGTGTAGGATTTCGATTAAAGCATCTTGGCGATAGTGATTGCGCTTGATAGTAATATCGAGAGTTTTGAAACGTTTATCGGTTTCAGAAGTTTTTTTAGGCGTGCTTTGAGACTTTTGAGTTTTAGTTGCTTCCGCAGTAAGAGATTGCATCGATTTTGCCTATAGTTAATTTAGACTAAATTTTCCTATCTATTTAACGATTGGTCCTGCTTCAATAATTTCCCGCTCGACAGCAAACTGCTGGAAGTTTTCGACAAACCTTCTGGCTAACTCGATCGCTTGTTGCTCGTAAGCAATTGGATCACCCCAAGTATTTTGAGGATTGAGAATTTTAGCGGGCACCCCTGGAACCGTTTCTGGCACCAAGACTTGAAAAATAGGATGGGGTTGATAGTTAACTTCTTCGAGCTTACCCTTGAGAGCTGCCGAGACCATTGTCCGCGTATGTTTGAGGGAAATTCGTTTGCCCACACCGTAAGGACCTCCAGACCAACCCGTATTAACCAGATAGACTCGAGTATCTGGATGCTGTCGCAGCCGCTCCCCTAGCATCTCATCGTATACTAAAGGCGACAGGGGAAAAAAGGCTTGACCGAAACAAGCAGAAAAAGTTACTTGGGGTACCGTAATTCCTCGTTCCGTCCCTGCTAGCTTGCTCGTATATCCCGATAAGAAATGATACATTGCCTGCTCGCGGGTGAGTTTGGCAATGGGGGGCAACACTCCAAAGGCATCGGCAGTCAGAAACATAATAGTTTTGGGATGGCTATCCATGCCGAAAAGAGAGCAATTGGGAATATAGCGTAAAGGATAGGCAGCGCGAGTATTTTCGGTTAGACTGCTGTCGTCATAATCGGGTATTCTGGTTTCCGGGTCGAGAATGACATTTTCGAGCAGGGAACCAAAGCGCAGTGCCGACCATATTTGGGGTTCGCGTTCGGGGTCGAGGCGAATGGTTTTGGCATAACAGCCTCCCTCGAAGTTAAAGATGCCTTCCGACGACCAGCCGTGTTCGTCATCTCCAATTAGTCTGCACTCGGGGTCGGCAGAGAGAGTAGTTTTCCCCGTACCCGACAGCCCGAAAAATAGGGCAGTGTGACCGTGGCGATCGAGATTGGCAGCACAATGCATTGGTAGAACGCTTTGCTTGGTCATGAAGTAATTCATCATCGAAAAGATCGACTTCTTGATTTCACCAGCGTAGTGAGAACCACCAATGAGTACTATTTTTTTGGTTAGATGCAGCACGATAAACGCTTCGCTATGGACACCATCTGTAACGGGATCGCCTTCTAAACCGGGAACGGCAATTACCGTAAAGTCGACTTGATGGTTGACTAATTCGTCGGCAGTAGGCCGCAGAAACAGTTGATGGGCAAACAGATTTTGCCAAGCTAGTTCATTAATGATGCGAACGCCATAGCGGTATCGGGGATCGGCACCGATGTAGCCATCAAAAATATAGAGGTCGCGACCTTGAATATAAGCTAGAACTTTGCTATATAATCGCTCAAAATGAGTTGAAGAGATGGGGACATTGTATTGATTCCAGTCAATCTCGTCCCTAATGATGGGTTCATCGACAATAAATCGGTCTTTGGGAGAGCGACCCGTGTATTTTCCCGTTCGCACAACGAGAGCACCATTATCAGCTAGCTGTCCTTCCCCTCTTGCTAGGGCATGTTCTACTACTGTAGGTACAGACAGGTTGCGATACACTCGACCCGGATTTTTTAAACCAAAAGCTTCTAAGTCGTGGATTAGATTGCGATTCCATTCGTCTGCAGTTTGTGTTGGTAAAACCTTAGCAGTATATGAATGTTCATGACTATCGCTCTGTAAATTTTTTAGATTTACCATTGCTCAAACCTTTCGTCCTTCAATAGCGATCGCTCGTGTCGCCTAATTTTTGAATATTCTTGTTTGAAGCTCTTGTTCCGTTTGATGGGTTTTGGTTGAATGGTAGCAAAACTGGCTATTAGTTTTTCAGTTAGAAAATTTTCGCTTTGTTGACTCGAAGATATAATAAAATCCTTTTTCCTCTTTTTTAAGTTTAAAATTAAGTTAATAGAAAAATATTTATTTTTAATAAAAAGCAACAGACTAGTTAAGTTTTAAAAAAACTAACCTGCTAAAATAACAATTTATTTGTTTTATTTTGATTTTTTCGATATTGTAGCGAGCTTTTTAGCTAAGAATCTAAAGTAAATAGGTAAAAAAGTTTTTTGGACAAAAACTTACTAAAATATAGTCTGAGAGTTTAACAAAAGTTTTAAAAATTTAATAGTAAATCGAGCAAAAGCGATCGCTAATTGCTCGCGTACATTAAACAGCCGAGAAAGAGTCCCTATCGTTTTTCCGCTATATCGATTGACTTGATGGATTTTGACAACTCTTGTCGCTCGAAACTCCAGTTACCAAGAAATTATTCCTCTCCGACATATATACCTAGAGACCGAGCCGTTTTAATTAAAAAATTATTGGGATTGACTAAAAAAGGACTTTGGCTCAAGACTAATGGGAGAGGAACGCTCACTACCTCACCGTTTTGCCACGCAACCATACGATCGTATTGTTCTAGAGCGATCGAATCAATAGCAGCTTTGCCGAAGGCAGCAGCGATCGTTCGATCCCAAGCTGAGGGTAGACCACCTCGTTGCACGTGACCGAGAATAGTTAATCGAGTTTCTAGTTGGTTATTAGTACAGGCAGGGATTTGTTCTGTGATATATTGACCGATGCCTCGCATGCGTACTTCACCACGAGAATCTCGGTAGCAACTAATTTTTCCTTCTTCTGTTTTTGCTCCTTCAGCGACAACAATGAGAGCAAATTTTTGCCCCCACTTATCTCGTAATTCAGTAATTTTTTGACAAATTTTAGCGATCGAGTAGGGAATTTCCGGAATTAAAATGATATCGGCACCTCCTGCAATACCTGAATGCAGTGCCAAATGCCCTGCGGTTCGCCCCATAACTTCAACAACCATCACTCGGTCGTGACTGGCAGCAGTATAAGTCAGTCGGTTGAGAGCATCCATGACTGTATTGACTGCCGTATCAAAGCCAATTGCCCTCTCCGTAAAAGCTACGTCGTTATCAATTGTCTTGGGAATGGCTACCAGATTCCAATCTCCTTGTTTGGCCAATTCTCGGAGAATCGTCAGACTGCCATCGCCACCAATGGCGATAAGAGCATCGAGATCGAGTGCCTCGTAACTGGCAATAATTTCTTTCGAGTGAGCTAGAGTGTCTCCCTTGTTGATAGAACCGAGAATCGTTCCGCCAATACTCAGCAAGGGGTCGATGCCATGTAAGTCTAAGCCGTGTAAATTCAAAGCGATCGCTTTGCGTTCGAGTAAACCCTGAGTAGCATAGGGAATGCCCCACACTTCCCAATTGTAGGTGAGAGTAGCATGGCTAACAACCGCCGCGATCGCCGCGTTCAGTCCGGGACAATCGCCTCCACTGGTAAGAATGCCTATTTTTTTTTTCATCTCTCCGCCTCCGTGGAGACCCTCGCCATAGCTGTACTCAGCTTGGCGAAGGGAGGAAACGGAGGGCAGGAATTAATTGGCATATTTTGTCCTCCATGTGTTGTAGGTTAAGAAGTTAATA